>NZ_SMKO01000115.1 GCF_004348685.1 Nonomuraea deserti
TCCCACCCTGTGAGGGGGTAAGGCTCCCGGTAGACGACCGGGTTGATAGGCCGGGTGTGGAAGCACGGTAACGTGTGGAGCTGACCGGTACTAATAGGCCGAGGACTTGACCACAAAGCATACTTTCAGAGTTTTTGCTCGCGTCCACTAGGCAATTCTGAGGCAGCAAACGGTGTCGTTTGGTGTTTCATGGGGTTACGGCGGTTATGGCGGGAAGGAAACACCCGGTTACATTCCGAACCCGGAAGTTAAGCTTCTCTGCGCCGATGGTACTGCACTCGGGAGGGTGTGGGAGAGTAGGTCACCGCCGGACAATTTTTGGAGGGGGTTTCGACGCCGAGCGCGTCGAAACCCCCTCTTTTGCGTTGGGGAACCTCCGCGCTCGGGCCGCGTCGTGAGCGGTGGTGGCGGTCAGTAGGGTTGAGGTGTGGATTATCGTGCGGTAGAACGCGCGATCATGGAGCGTGGCGTCGAATGGGATTTCGAGCCGACGCTCGACAGGATCGCGGCCCTAGTTGATGTGCTCGGCTCCCCGCAGCGGGCGTACCCCGTCATACACATTGCCGGCACCAACGGCAAGACGAGCACGGCGCGGCTGGCAGAGGCGCTCCTCAGGGAGCGCAACCTGCGGGTGGGGCGGTTCACCAGCCCGCACCTGGTGTCGATGCGCGAGCGGATCACCGTTGACGGTGCGCCGCTGAGTGAGGAACGGTTCGCCGAGGTCTACGAGGAGATCATCCCGTATGTCGAACTGACCGACACGCAGGGGCGGCGCATCCAGTTCTTCGAGTTGCTGACGGCGATGGCGTTCGCGGCGTTCGCCGACACGCCGGTCGATGTCGCGGTCGTCGAGGCAGGAATGGGCGGGTCCTGGGACGCCACCAACGTCGCGGACGGCACCGTGGCCGTGATCACGCCCATCTCGCTCGACCACACCGATCGGCTCGGGCCCGACATCCCCAGCATCGCGGCGGAGAAGGCGGGCATCATCAAGCCCGGCTCCACCGCCGTGTTCGCCCAGCAGGAGTTGCCGGCCGCCGAGGTGCTCATGAGGCGCGCGGCCGACGTCGGCGCCGTCGTGGCGCGGGAGGGGCTCGAGTTCGGGGTGCTCAACCGTGAGGTGGCGCTCGGCGGGCAACTGCTCACGCTGCGCGGGCTCAAGGGCGTCTACGACGAGGTCTATCTACCGCTCTACGGCGCCCATCAGGCCGGCAACGCCGTCTGCGCGCTGGCCGCCGTCGAGGCGCTGACCGGGGGCGACGACCCGCTCGACGTCGACCTCGTGCGCCAGGCGTTCGCTGAGGTCGCCTCGCCGGGGCGGATGGAAGTCGTGCGGCGCACGCCGGCGGTCGTTGTCGACGCCGCCCACAATCCCGCCGGCATGCAGGCGACGCTGGAGGGGCTGCACGAGGCGTTCGACTTCGCCAAGGTCATCGGTGTGGTGGCGGTCATGCGCGACAAGGACGTCGACGCCTTGCTGGAGCTGCTTGAGCCGGTCCTCGACGAGATCATCGTCACGCGGAACTCCTCTCCCCGGTCGATGACACCGCAGGAGCTGGGATCCCTGGCGGTGCCGCTCTTCGGCGAGGAGCGCGTGCACGTCGTCGACCGTCTCGACGACGCCATCGACAAGGGCATCGGCATCGCCGACGCCGAGGGTGAGTTCAGCGGCACCGGCGTGCTCATCACCGGGTCCGTGGTCACCGCGGGAGATGCGCGGCTGCTGTTGAAAGCGGATGGTTCGTGATGAACTTCGAGGTCACCCCAGGGATGCGGCGGCTCGGCGCCAGCGTGCTCGGCATGGAGGCGATCGTCGCCGGGCTGATCACGCCCGTGGCGATCGGCGTCGGCGGGGTCGAGCCGTGGCTCGCGGTCACCGTCGGCATCGGCCTGGCCGTGTTGTGCGTGGTCGCCTCGGGCCTGCTCAAGAAGCCCTTCGGCTACGTCCTTGGCAGCGTCGTCCAGGTGCTGGCCATCTGCACGGGCTTCCTCGTGCCGGCGATGTTCTTCCTCGGGGCGATCTTCGCCGCACTGTGGATCACAGCGATTATCGTCGCTCGCCGTGTCGAAGGCGCTACTACCCGCTAAAGTCGGCCTACATGGCCGTCCCCCCGATCCATCGGTCGCCGCATCCGGCTGGCCCCAGGCTTCCATGGCTGCTCGATGCCGTGCTCGGGCTCGTCGTCGTGGCCGCGCTGCCGCTGGCGATCGTCGCGATCCCCAACACGCTCTCCGTCGTCGCCAAGCTGCTGCCCGGCGACATCGACCAGATCGGGCTCATGCGCACCCACGGGCTCGCCCTGCCCGCGCTGATGCTCACCGTGCCGCTCGCCTCCGTGGCGTTGCGCCGGGTGAAGGCCGCGCACCTCTTGCTCGCCGGGCTGGCGCTGGTGGCGCTGTCCGACGCCGCGGGCGGCTACGCCGGGTCTGAGCTGCTGGTCGGAGCGGTGCGCGTGGTGCGCGGCATCGGCGCGGGCCTGATCCTGCCCGCGACGCTCGTGGCCGTCTGGGATCGGGCGCGGGTGCTGCGCGCCCTGTGGGTGGGCATGTTCAGTCTGAGCCTGCTGGCGGCCCAGGCGCTGGCGCTCTGGCCCCTCGACGCGGTGAGCAGCTGGAAGGTGACGTTGCAGCCCTACCCGTTGGTGACGGGGGTGGCGCTCGCTCTGGCCGCCGTTCACCTCGTGGGGTGGATGGTGCTCGGCCGGCCTTCCACGCAGGCGGCCGACGACGAGGACCGCGGCAGGCTGCTGCTGGCCGTCGCGCCCGCGGCGGGCATCGCCATCATGGCGATCAGCACCGCGAACGAAGGCTGGCGGGCGATCCCGGTCATCGCGCTGGCCGGCCTGGCGGTCGTCGGGCTGCTGGTGCTGGCCTCCTTCGGGCCGCCACGGAACCGTACGCTGTCGTACTCGATGGTGGCGGTGGGCGTGGTGCTCCTGCCGAGCGCGGCGCAGGTCACGCTCATGGAGATGGGCGGGCTCGGGGGGCCGGGGCTGCGCGGGTTGTGGGTTCCGTTCGGGTTGGCCGGGCTGCTCGCCGTCGCGGCGGCTGTGGCGGTGCGGCTGTTCGCCGGGATCGCCGGGCGGTGGCTGGCGCCTCTTGGGCTGCTCGCCATGGTCGCGGGCTTGTGCTCGGTCCGGCTGGTCGTGCCCGCCGCTGATGGGCTGGTGCTCGTGGTCCCGTTCACGCTGCTCGCCGCAGGGGCGGCGGTGGCGCTGGCGGCGGCGTTGCAGGATGTGGGCTTCGGAGCGGCGGTCTACGGGCTGTCGTTGTGCTGCGCCGGGGTGCTGGCGGGTTTCCTGCTGGGCACCGGGGTGCAGATGACGATGCTCGACGGGGTGCGCTCGGCCCAGGAGCTGGTCGACCGCTTCGTCGGGGCCCTTCACTGGTGGGCGTTGATCGGCGGCTTCCTGCTGGTCGTGGTGATCGCGCTCGCGTCGGTGATGGCCCGGCGGCCGGTGAAGGAAGAGGCAGCGGCCCCGCGTGAGAGGGCGGACGCCGGCGCGGAGGAGCAGCCCTGCGCGGGAGGGGTCGCAGATGGGAGTGCTCCGACCGGGACACCCCCCGAGTCGGCCTTCGACGAGGGCCGGCTGCGGTGGGGTGACGAGCGGCGGTCCGAGCCGCCGGCGGTGCCGCCACAGGCGCATTCGCCCGAGGACACCGCCTCCGCGTAACGAAACGAGGGCTTGGCGCGGGACGGTAAGCTGAGTGCCCTGTCATGGCGACGCGTGGGCCCGTGCCCCGCGGAGCGTTCACCGGGCACGGTCCGGTGCCTGTCGCCGCGTCCCACTTCGTTCGAAGGAGAACATCAAGTGTCCGAGCGCACTCTTGTCCTGATCAAGCCCGACGGGGTAAAGCGCGGCCTCATCGGTGACGTGATCGCCCGCGTGGAGCGCAAGGGCCTCAAGGTCGTGGCGATGGACCTGCGCACCCTCGACGCCGACACCGCGAAGGCTCACTACGCCGAGCACTCCGAGCGGCCGTTCTTCGGCGAGCTCGTCGAGTTCATCACCTCGGGGCCGCTCGTCGCCATGGTGCTCGAGGGGCCGCGCGCGGTCGAGGCCTTCCGCGCGCTGGCCGGCGCCACTGACCCGGTCAAGTCGGCCCCCGGCACGATCCGTGGCGACCACGCCCTCGAGATCGGGGAAAACGTCGTGCACGGCTCCGACTCGCCCGAGTCGGCCGCCAGGGAGATCAAGATCTTCTTCCCCGACCGGTTCTAGCCGGTTCCCCCTTTCCTGCCGTGCCCGCGTAGCTTTTCGCTGCGCGGGCACGTGGTCTTTTCGCCGGTTTCTTTACTGGGGCGCGAGCAGAATTTTGTCGGAGGGTTCCTTTATTCTTGCCCGCGGTTGGGTGTTGAGGCGTTCCCGCGGCCGGTCGGATGTTGTGGTGCAATCCGGGCAAAATTGCGGTTGAGGTAGGGGCTGGAGATTTTTGTGGGGCGCGGGGGCTCATTGCGCCCATCGGTGGGTACGTCACGTTACGATTCGAATTCGATCCGTAGTCATTCGCATTGGACGTTACGGAGGGCTCCGTTCCCCATGGGCAGCAAGCTCGCGTTTCTCGGCCGCGACATGGCGGTCGACCTGGGCACCGCAAACACGTTGGTTTACGTGCGCGGCCGGGGCATCGTGCTAAACGAGCCGTCAGTCGTAGCGATCAACACCGCCACCGGCAAGATCGTGGCGGTCGGCATCGAGGCCAAGCGGATGATTGGCCGTACGCCTGGCAATATCGTCGCCGTTCGTCCGCTGAAGGACGGTGTGATCGCCGACTTCGACGTCACTGAGCGGATGTTGCGATATTTCATCCAAAGGGTGCATCGCCGCCGCCATCTCGCCAAGCCGCGCATCATCATCGCCGTGCCCAGCGGCATCACCAGCGTCGAGCAGCGCGCGGTGAAGGAGGCGGGATACCAGGCGGGGGCCAGGAAGGTCTACATCATCGAGGAGCCCATGGCGGCCGCCATCGGCGCTGGGCTGCCGGTGCACGAGCCCACCGGAAACATGGTGGTCGACGTAGGCGGCGGCACGACCGAGGTGGCGATCATCTCGATGGGCGGCGTGGTCACCAGCCAGTCGATCCGGATCGGCGGCGACGAGCTCGACCAGGCGGTGATCTCGTTCGCCAAGAAGGAATACTCGCTGATGCTCGGCGAGCGCACGGCCGAGGAGATCAAGATGGCGATCGGCTCGGCCTGTCCCAACGGCGAGGAGTCGCACGCGGAGATCCGCGGCCGCGATCTGGTCAGCGGGCTGCCCAAGACCATCATCGTGTCGAGCGAGGAGATCAGGAAGGCCACCGAGGAGCCGGTCAACGCGATCGTCGACGCGGTCAAGACCACGCTCGACAAGTGCCCGCCCGAGCTGTCCGGCGACATCATGGACCGCGGCATCGCGCTCACCGGCGGTGGCGCCCTGCTCAGAGGGCTGGACGAGCGGGTCAAGGTCGAGACGGGCATGCCCGTCCACCTCGTCGACAACGCGCTCGACTCGGTCGCCATCGGTTCAGGCAAGTGCGCGGAGGAGTTCGAGGCGCTCCAGCAGGTCCTGGTTCCGGAGTCGCGACACTGATGAGAGATTCCAACCGTGCCCGGCTGATCCTGGGAGCGCTGCTGGCGGCGGCGCTGGTCATCCTGACCGTCGACCACCGCACGGGCGACAACTCGCCGCTGCACCCGCTGCGCGCGGCCGGAGCCTACGTGTTCGGCACGGTGGAGCAACTCGGTGGCGGGATCGTACGCCCCATCGGCGGGTTCGTGCAGGCGCTGGTGGCCGCGCCCGACGCTCAGGAACGCATCGACGCCCTCAAATCGGAGAACGCCAAGCTGCGGGCGGGGATGCTGGTCGGCAAACTCGACTCCGACCGGGCCAAGGAGCTCAAGGAACTGCTCGGCCTGGCCGGCGCGGGCGGATACAAGGTGGTGCCGGCCAACGTCGTCGCCCGGCGGGGAGCGCCCGGGTTCGAGGACGCCGTGCAGATCGACGTCGGCACCAGCGACGGGGTGCGCACGGAGATGACCGTGCTCAACGGTGAGGGGCTGGTCGGGCGGGTCATCCGCGCGTCGGCGCACAGCTCGACGGTGGTGCTGCTCAGCGATCCCGCCTCGGCCGTGGGGGCGCGGCTGGAAGGGGCCAAAGAGATCGGCGTCGTGCACGGGGTGGGGGAGCACGGGCGACTTGTGCAGTTCCGGCTCCTCGACTCGACCGCGCCGCTGACCAGGGGCGGGCGGATCGTGAGCTTCGGGTCGCAGCACGGGAGGCCGTACGTGCCCGGGGTGCCCGTCGGGGTGATCGAGAGGGTGGAGTCGACGCCTGGAGAGCTGACGCGCATCGCCTACGCCAGGCCGTACGCGGATCTGACGGCTCTCGACGTGGTCGGTGTGGTGGTGGAGGCGCCCAGGCGCGACCCGCGTGACGCGGTGCTACCCCCCAAGGAGAAGGCGCGGTGATCGGGGCGCCGGGAGGGATGACGGTTCTGAGGCCGGGAGTGGATGCGGCGCCAGGTGCGGGCGCCTCAGCGGGCGAAGTGATCGCTCCGCCGCCAGGTGCGGTGACGCCTGCTGATGATCCTCGGTTGAGGCCGGATGTGAGGGCTTCTCAGAGGTCGGTCCCGGTGGGGTCGCGTGTGTGCGCTTCTCGGGGGTCGGTCCTGGTGGGGCGGGGTGGAAAGACGTCATGCGGTAAGGCTCTGGCGGGAGCGGCGTCTTCGGGCGGGGTGTACGCCGGGTCGGATGTGGTGGTCGGTGGGGAGGGGTCGCGTTGATCGGGGGGTTGTCCGTGGTGATCGCGCTGCTGGCGCAGGTCATGCTGGTCAACCGGCTGCCGCTGCCTGCTGGAGGCGCGCCTGACCTGGTGCTGCTCGCCCTGATCGGGACGACCCTGTCGCGCGGGGCCGCGTCGGGCGCGATGCTCGGGTTCTTCGCCGGGCTGCTGGTCGACGTCATGCCGCCGACCGCGCACCTGCTCGGCCAGTACGCGTTCGTGCTCGCGCTCGTCGGATACGTCGCGGGGCACGGCGCGGGCGGGCCGGTGACGACCGTCGTGCTGTGCGTGTTGATGGCGCCGCTGCTGGCGGCCGGCGTGGGCGGCCTGATCTCCGATTCCCGGGTGACGATGTCCACGCTGACCGAGCAGGTGCCCGTCACCGTCGTCTACACGCTGCTGGTCTCGCCGATCGTGATCTGGTTGACCACGCGTGCCGGGCGGACGAGGTTCTCGACATGATCAGGATGCGGGCCCGGCTGCTGGTGCTGCACGTTCTCGTGCTGACGCTGCTCGTCGTGCTGGCCATGCGGCTGTGGCAGGTGCAGGTGGTGCGCGGGCAGGAGTTCGTGACGCGGGCGACGGAGACCCGGACGCGCACCGTGATCGTGCCGGCCGTGCGCGGGCAGATCCTCGACTCGTCCGGCCGGCCGCTGGTGCGCAACAAGACCGCGCTCGTCGTGTCCGTGGACCGTACGCGGCTCTCGAGGATGCCCGACGGCGGTGTGGAGGTGCTGCGCAAACTGTCCGCGGTGCTCGACAGGCCGGTGGCGCAACTGCAGCAGCGCATCACGCCGTGCGGGCCCGGGGTCGCCAAGCCGTGCTGGACGGGGTCGCCGTACCAACCGGTTCCGCTGGACGAGAAGGTCGACACCCGTGAGGCGCTGCAGATCCTCGAGCGGCAGGAGGAGTTTCCCGGGGTGACGGCGGAGATCCACTCCGTCAGGCAATATCCGGGTGGCAGGGCCGGCGCCCAGATGCTCGGCTACCTCCAGCCGGTCACCGAGGCGGAGCTGGAGAAGCGCGAAGGGCTCAAGGCCAGCTTCTCGGGGGTGGACCTCGTCGGGCGCGACGGGCTCGAATACGTCTACGACGAGGCGCTTCGCGGTAAGGCGGGGTTGCGCAGGGTGCAGGTGGACCGGATGGGCAAGGCGCTCGGCGTCGAGGAGCAGACCACTCCCATCCCGGGCGACCACCTGGTCACCAGCATCGACTCGCGCGTCCAGAACGTGGTGGAGAAGGCACTCGCGCGGGCGATGAAGTCGGCGCCGGCAGCCGATGGCGGGGCCGGAGTGGTGCTCGACGCTCGCAGCGGGCGGGTCGTGGCGCTGGCCAGTGCCCCCGGCTACGATCCGGCGATCTGGGCGGGCGGGATCTCAGCCCGCGGATACCAGTGGCTGATGTCGGAGAAGTCCGGCAAGCCGCTCGTGTCGCGGGCGATCAACGGCCAGTTCGCGCCGGGTTCGACGTTCAAGGTCTCGTCGGTGACCTCCATGCTGCGGGCCGGCTACCCGCTCAACGGCAAATACAGCTGCCCCGGCTCCGTCATGGTGGGCGGACGGGCGTTCAACAACTTCCGCGGCATCCCCCTGGGCACGCTCGACCTGCACATGGCGCTGGTCAAATCGTGCGACACGATCTTCTACCAGGCCGCGTTCGAGCAGTACTCGAAAGACGGCGGCCGCAGCCCGAAGAAGACGCCGAAGGAGGTGTTCGCCAACGTGGCGAGGGCCTTCGGCTTCGGCCGGCCGACGGGCATCGACCTGCCGGGCGAGTCGTCGGGGCGCATCCCCGACCGGGCCTGGAAGAAGGACCTGTGGAACCGCACCAGCGCGGTCAACTGCGAGCGGTCGCGTAAGGGCTACCCGGAGGTCAAGGACCGTGCGCGGGCGGAGTTCCTGAAGCGTCTCGCGCTGGAGAACTGCACCGAGGGGTTCCTGCTGCGGCCGGGTGACGCGGCCAACTTCTCCATCGGCCAGGGCGACGTGCTGGTGACGCCACTCCAGCTGGCCAGGGCGTACATGGCGCTGGTGACCGACGGAAAGGTGCGCAGCCCGCGCATCGGGTGGGCCCAGGTCAGGCCCGACGGCAAGGTGGTCAAGACCATCGACGTGCCGGTGGTGGGCAAGCTGCCGCTCAGCGAGAAGGAGCGGCGCTACATCAAGAACGCGCTCAGCCAGGTGCCCTCCGACGGCACCGCCGCGGGTGCCTTCGCCGGATTCCCGATGAACAAGGTACGCATCGGCGGCAAGACCGGAACCGCCGAGGTCTGGGGCAAGCAGGACACCGCGTGGTTCGCCTCGTTCGCGCCCACCCAGAACCCTCAGTACGTCGTGGTCGTCATGATCTCTCAGGGCGGGATGGGCGGCTCGGCGGCGGCGCCGGCCGCGCGCGAGATCTACGAAGGCATATACGGCATCAAGCGGCCCCCGGCGGTGCCCGGCGGGCGGTTGACGACGCGGCTGCCGACGTTCGCGCCTGACGGAACGGTGGCAAGAGGATGACGGGCCGCACGGCCGCCGTCCGGCGCCCCTCGCTGCTGCGGCGGGTGGCGGGCGAGAACTCGGCCGTGCGGCGCTTCGACGGGCTCATGCTGGTCGCGGTGGCCGGGCTGTGCGTGATCGGCACCCTGCTGGTGTGGTCGTCCACCCGCACCTGGGCGCCGGGGGCGACGGGACTGGTCAAGAAACACCTGCTCAACCAGGCGCTGGGCGTGGTGCTGTGCGGCATCGTGGCCTCGATCGATCACCGGGCGATGCGGGCGTACGCGCCGCTGGTGTTCCTGATGTCCCTGGTGGGGTTGGGCCTGGTGATCACCCCGCTGGGCGCTACGATCAACGGCTCGCACTCGTGGATCCTGCTCGGCGGCGGGTTCGCGGTGCAGCCGTCGGAGTTCGCCAAGGTGGGCCTGCTGCTGATCACGGCGATGCTGCTGGCGCAGCCGGCGGAGGGTTCCGACCGGCCGCGCGGGTTCGACGTCGTGCTGGCGCTGCTCGCCGCGGCGCTCACGATCGGGCTGGTGATGCTCCAGCCCGACCTCGGCACGGCGATGGTGCTGGCGGTGATCGCGGCGTCCGCGCTGATCATCGCGGGGGTGCGGAAACGGTGGATCGCGGCGCTGACGATGGTGGCGGGCGCCGGCGTGTTCGCGGTGTTCTACTTCCAGCTGCTGGAGCCGTACCAGGTGGCGCGGTTCACCGCGTTCGTCGACCCCAGCGTGGACCCGCGAGGGGTGGGGTACAACAGCACGCAGTCGCTGATCGCGATCGGCTCGGGGCAGCTGCTGGGCAAGGGGCTGCTGGGCGGCGGGCAGACGACCGGGCGGTTCGTGCCCGAGCAGCACACCGACTTCATCTTCACGGTGGCGGGGGAGGAGTTCGGTTTTCTCGGGTCCGTCACCGTGGTGCTGCTGCTCGGCGTGGTGCTGCTGCGCGGGCTGAAGATCGCCAGGCAGTGCGAGGACCGGTTCGGGACGCTGGTCGCGGGGACGATCGTGTGCTGGTTCGCGTTCCAGATGTTCATCAACGTGGGGATGACGATCGGGATCATGCCGATCACGGGGTTGCCGCTGCCTTTCGTGTCGTACGGCGGCACGGCCACGTTCGCCAATCTCATCGCCGTCGGGTTGCTGCAGGCCATCAGGGTGCGCGGTCATTCGTTCAGCTGACGGCTCACCGGCGGGTCGGCGCACCGGCCCCGGACCTGTCACCGTCCGAACGCCGCTACCCTTGACGGTATGCCTGTCGAGTCGATTTTCCACCGCCTGGAAGCGTTGCTGCCGAAGGTGCAGAAGCCGATCCAGTATGTCGGGGGCGAGCTCAACTCGACCGTCAAGGACTGGGACTCCGCCGAGGTGCGGTGGGCGTTGATGTATCCCGACGCCTACGAGGTGGGCCTGCCCAACCAGGGTGTGGCGATCCTCTACGAGATCCTCAACGAGCTGCCGGGCACGCTGGCCGAGCGCACCTACGCGGTCTGGCCCGACCTCGAGGCGCTCATGCGCGCCGAGGGCATCCCGCAGTTCACCGTCGACGCGCACCGGCCGGTGCGCGCCTTCGACGTGCTCGGGGTGTCGTTCTCGACCGAGCTCGGCTACACCAACATGCTGACAGCGCTCGACCTGGCCGGCATCCCGCTGACGGCGGCCGACAGGGGCGACGACGACCCGATCGTGCTCGCGGGGGGCCACGCGGCCTTCAACCCGGAGCCGATCGCCGACTTCCTCGACGCGGCCGTGCTCGGCGACGGGGAGCAGATCTCCATCGCCATCTCGGAGGTCGTCCGCGAGTGGAAGGCGGAGGGCCGCCCCGGCGGCCGCGACGAGCTGCTGATGCGGCTCGCCGAGTCCGGTGGCGTCTACGTGCCCAAGTTCTACGACGTCGACTACCACCCTGACGGCCGCATCAAGCGGGTCGCGCCCAACAGGGCCGACGTGCCGTGGCGGGTGCACAAGCACACCGTGATGGACCTCGACGAGTGGCCCTATCCGAAGAAGCCGCTGGTTCCGCTGGCGGAGACGGTGCACGAGCGGTTCAGCGTGGAGATCTTCCGCGGCTGCACGCGCGGTTGCCGGTTCTGCCAGGCAGGCATGATCACCCGGCCGGTGCGTGAGCGTTCGATCACCACGATCGGCGCCATGGTCGAGAACGGCGTCAAGGAGTCCGGCTTCAACGAGGTCGGCCTGCTGTCGTTGTCGTCCGCCGACCACTCCGAGATCGCCGACGTCGCCAAGGGCCTGGCCGACCGGTACGAAGGCACCAACACCTCGCTGTCGCTTCCCTCGACCAGGGTCGACGCGTTCAACATCGACCTGGCCAACGAGTTCTCCAGAAACGGCAGGCGCTCGGGCCTGACGTTCGCGCCCGAGGGCGGCTCCGAGCGCATGCGCAAGGTGATCAACAAAATGGTCACCGAGGAAGATCTGATCCGCACCGTCACCACGGCCTACTCACAGGGGTGGCGGCAGGTCAAGCTCTACTTCATGTGCGGGCTGCCCACCGAGCAGGACGAAGACGTGCTCGGCATCGCCGACCTGGCCAAGAAGGTCATCAAGGCGGGCCGCGACATCACCGGCAGCCGTGACATCCGCTGCACGGTCTCCATCGGCGGTTTCGTGCCCAAGCCGCACACGCCGTTCCAGTGGGCTGCCCAGGCCGACCACGAGACCGTCGACCGGCGGCTCAAGGCGCTGCGCGACTCGCTCAGAGGAGACAAGCAGTACGGCAAGGCCATCGGCTTCCGCTACCACGACGGCAAACCATCGATCGTCGAGGGCCTGCTCTCGCGCGGCGACCGCCGCGTGGGCGCCGTGATCCGCGCCGTCTGGGAGAGCGGCGGCAGGTTCGACGGCTGGAGCGAGCACTTCTCCTACGAGCGCTGGATGGCGGCGGCCGAGCAGGCCGGCGTCGACGTCGCCTGGTACACCACGCGCGAGCGGGAAGAGAACGAAGTCCTCCCGTGGGACCATCTCGACGCCGGGCTCGACCGCGAATGGCTCTGGCAGGACTGGCAGGAGGCCGTTACCGGCGGCGAGGTCGAAGACTGCCGCTGGACCCCGTGCTACGACTGCGGGGTCTGCCCCACCATGGGGACGGAAATTCAGATCGGCCCTACCGGGCGAAAACTCCTTCCTCTGACGGTGGTTTAGCGCGCTCAGTGGGCGAGCCGTGTCACGGCGTACACGTACACACGTCGGCGCGGCTTATCCTGAGTGGAAGGAACTCTTACAAGGGAAGGACGACAAGCTCTGAAACCTGTTCCCGAAGGGCCTCCGCCCGCGCCCACGGTGCAGCGCCTGCGTGTGCGTTACGCCAAGCGCGGCCGCCTGCGCTTCACCAGCCACCGCGACATCTCGCGGGCCGTCGAAAGAGCGGTCCGCCGTGCCGGCATTCCGGTGGCCTACAGCGCGGGCTTCTCGCCTCACCCGAAGATCTCCTACGCGGGCGCGGCGCCGACCGGCGTCGCCAGCGAAGCCGAATACCTCGAGATCGGTGTTACCACGCCGTGCGTTCCGGAGCAGGTCAAACTCGGCCTCGACGGGTCGTTGCCGCCCGGGCTCGACGTGCTCGACGTTGTGGAGGCGGGGCCTGGTGGTCTGGCCGACCGCTTGGAGGTCTCCGACTGGGAGGTGCGGCTGCCCGGTGCCGACCGCGAGCTCGCCGAGGTGGCGGTGGAGAAGTTTCTCGCGGCAAGCACGGTGGACGTCGAGCGCCTCACCAAGAAGGGCCCCCGCCGCTTCGACGCGCGGGAGGCCGTCCTGAGGCTCGTGGTGTCCGAGGGAACAGACAGAACCGCAGCTCAGGTGCAGGGACGACCGTGTGTCATACTGCGCATGGTTGTTCGGCACATGACGCCTGCCGTTCGACCCGACGATGTGCTCACAGGGCTGCGCCTTGTGGCCGACTTCGCGCCGCCGGTTCCCCCCGAGGTGACCAGGCTGGCGCAGGGGCCGCTCGACGCCAGCACCGGTGCGCTTGCCGACCCGCTCGACCTGGACCGCGACACGACGCGCGGCGGCGAGGCGGGACCGGCGGGTGAGCACGTCGCCGGTTAAGGGAGTGCCCTGTGCGAGCCGGGCACGACCGTTGACAGGACTTGGCGTCGGCGCCCCCTCATCGGGGGAGCCGGCGGACAACGAGACACGAGGGCTCCTGCGCGGCGCGGCGACGCGCCCGGGAGCTGACGGGAGAGCGCCCGCATGCTCGACAACGAGCCCAACGCCGGGGCCACTGGCCCTGACGGGGAGACAATTGAACAGCCAGAGGTGACCACGCGTCGCCGTTCCGCCAGCCGGCCCGCGGGTCCGCCGCCGGAGCCCGACGAACCGACCTCCGTTCCGGTCACCGTGGTAGCCGCGCAGGCGGCGCCGTCGGTGGCTGAGGTGCAGCCGGTCCAGGTCAACGCCGTGCAGCGTGCCGCCGGTGAGCCCGCACCCGAGATCCTCGCGGAGGCCGCCGCCACGACGGCTGCGCCCACGACTGCCGCGAGCACGACCGCTTCGAGCGCGGACCGTCCCGGCACGGCCGGGGAGGTCGCTGGAGCGTCGGGCCCGGCCGGTGTCGCTGACACGGCCGGCGGAGCTCCGAGCACCGGCGACACGGCCGGCGGAGTCCGGAGCGTCGGTGACACGGCCGGCGGAGTCCGGAGCGTCGGTGACACGGCCGGCGCGGCCGCAGGCGCCGGTGGCACGGTCGATGACGCAGCCGGTGGCACGGTCGCCGGAGCTCCTGGCACGGACGGTGGCGGGATGAGCGCCGCCGGTGTCGCTGGCGCCGGCTCGGGTGCCGGTGCCCCGGAGAGCCCGGCTGAGGAGAAGCCCAAGAGGGCCACGCGGACCCGGTCCACGGCCACGACGACGCGCCGGCGTACCACGAAGAAGGCCGCTGAGGCGCAGGCCGAAGAGGCGGGAGCGCTCCCCGAGAGCGCGGCTCCCGCCGATGAGGCCCCGGCGAAGCGGCGCAGGACCCGCAAAAAGGCTGAGCCCGAATCCGGCGCGGTCGCCGAAGAGCAGGACGACGTGACGCCCGCCGGCGGCGCGGCCGCGGTGGGCGCGCCCACAGGCGGTGCCGAGGCCGCCGCCCCGTTCGGCACGGACGAGGGCGCCGGTGGCCGTGACACCGAGGACCTGGCAGCTGACGTCGCCGCCGTGGCGGCAGGCGAGGCCGAGGTCTCGCAGGCCGGCGCGCGGACGGCGGCCCAGGCCGAGGACGCACGGGCCGGCGCCGGGACGGTGTCCCAGGCCGAGGGCTCGTCGGCCACGGCATCGGGAGCCGAGCGTTCCAGGGCTGCGCGTTCCGGGGGCGACGTCGAGGTGGCGCCCTCCGGCGTGGACGTGGCGCCTTTCGCGGCCACCGACACGGCCGCCGACACGGCCGCCGACACGGAGGACGACGAGGACATCATCGAGATCCTGCCCGAGGACGAGCCGCTCGACGACGAGCCCGCGGGCGAGGACCTCGACGAGGACGTCGACCGCCCGAGCCTGCTCGCCGACCCGTTCGGGCTGACCGCGCGCAGGCAGGACGAGCCGGGCGCCGCGTTCCAGCGGCCCGCGGCCATCTTCGCGCCGCTCTTCCAGGCGCCCGACCCCAGCAGGGCCAAGCCCGCCGCCACCAGGCGGGCGGAGCCGCCGCAGCCGGTCGCCGAGCCGGAGGAGGCCGAGGAGCCGGTCGACGAGACCGCGACCGAGGACGAGCCCGACACCGACACCTCCGACGAGCAGGAAGAGGAGGGCGGCGGCCGCCGCCGTCGCCGCCGTCGGGGTGGCAGGGGCCGCGGCAAGTCACGGGAGCGTGACGAGTCCGAGGACGCCGACGAGCAGGAAGAGGACTCCGACGAGGGGCAGAGCGAGGAGGCCCAGGAAGAGGAGGCTTCCGGCTCGCGCCGCCGTCGCCGGCGTCGGCGCCGTGGCACGGACGAGGGCGTGGAGCCGGCGGGCGACGACCCCCCGAACACGGTGGTGCGCATCCGAGCGCCGCGCTCGGGACGTTCGGCCGGGCTCGACACCGCCACCGACGGCGTGCAGAGTGTGCGCGGCTCGACCAGGCTCGAGGCCAAGAAGCAGCGCCGCCGCGAGGGGCGCGAGCTCGGGCGCAGGCGCCCGCCGATCATCACGGAGTCGGAGTTTCTGGCCCGCCGCGAGTCCGTCGACCGGATGATGGTGGTGCGCAGGCAGGGCGACCGCACCCAGATCGCGGTGCTGGAGGACGGCGTGCTCGTCGAGCACTACGTCAACCGCGAGGCCAGCCAGTCCTACGTCGGCAACGTCTATCTCGGCAAGGTCCAGAACGTGCTGCCCTCGATGGAGGCGGCGTTCGTGGACATCGGCAAGGGCAGGAACGCCGTCCTGTACGCCGGTGAGGTGAACTTCGACACGGCAGGTCTCGAAGGCCAGCCGAAGCGCATCGAGTCGGCGCTGAAGTCGGGCCAGTCGGTGCTCGTCCAGGTCACGAAGGACCCGATCGGGCACAAGGGCGCGCGGCTCACGTCGCAGATCAGCCTGCCAGGCCGCTATCTGGTGTACGTCCCCGACGGGTCGATGACCGGCATCAGCCGCAAGCTGCCCGACAAGGAGCGCGCGCGGCTCAAGAGCATCCTGAAGAAGGTCATGCCGGAGAACGCCGGCGTGATCGTGCGCACCGCCGCCGAGGGCGCCTCGGAGGACGAGCTGGCGCGCGACGTGGCCCGCCTGTCCGCGCAGTGGGAGAACATCCAGAAGAAGGCCAAGTCGGCCAGCCCGCCCGAGCTGCTGTCCGCCGAGCCCGACCTGACGATCAGGGTCG
This sequence comes from Nonomuraea deserti, assembly GCF_004348685.1. GTDB lineage: Bacteria > Actinomycetota > Actinomycetes > Streptosporangiales > Streptosporangiaceae > Nonomuraea > Nonomuraea deserti. The sequence goes on from NZ_SMKO01000115.1 coordinate 16,046, forward strand.
TGCGTGACGTGTTCAACGAGGACTTCACCTCGCTGGTCGTGCAGGGCGGCGACGCCTGGGACACCGTCGACGAGTACGTGAAGTACGTCGCGCCGCATCTGGGCGAGCGCCTGTCGAAGTGGGACGCCGGCCAGGGCGACGTGTTCGAGTCGTACCGGATCGACGAGCAGCTCGGCAAGGCGCTGGAGCGCAAGGTGTGGCTGCCGAGCGGCGGCTCCCTGGTGATCGACCGCACCGAGGCGATGACCGTCGTCGACGTCAACACCGGCAAGTTCACCGGCCAGGGCGGCAACCTCGAAGAGACCGTCACGCGCAACAACCTGGAGGCGGCCGAGGAGATCGTCCGCCAGCTCAGGCTCCGCGACATCGGCGGCATCATCGTCATCGACTTCATCGACATGGTGCTCGAGTCCAACCGCGATCTCGTGCTGCGGCGCATGCTGGAGTGCCTGGCCCGCGACAGGACCAAGCACCAGGTGGCCGAGGTGACCTCGCTGGGGCTGGTCCAGATGACCCGTAAGCGGGTCGGTCAGGGCCTGCTGGAGGCGTTCTCGACGGTCTGCGACTGCTGCAACGGGCGCGGCCTGATCATCTCCACGGAGCCGGTCGAGACCAAGCCGGAACCGCGCGGCACGCAGGGCAAGATGGCCGTCGAGAAGGCGGTCGCCGACAAGGTTTCCGCGGCGAAGGACTCCGGCAAGCGTGATACTGTGACCGGTGCGCTTGAAGAAGTCCCCGCTGAGGATGACCAAGCCAGCCAGACTTCCGGCAGGGGGCGGAGACGCTCCCGCCGAGCCAAGTCAGCCGAGTAACCTCGGCAGACTTCCGACGTTCCGTCCGGTTCGCCTAGGGCGCCGTTAATCCGGTACCCTGGTGAATCGGTGCGTCAGGTGACGTGCCCTGTTGGCGCGCTTACTCGGTTCGTCGGTTTTGACAGGCCGAATGACAGGCGCAGCATTCGGAGTCAGCGGCCATTCCCGCGCGGGGTGGCCGGGGTTCGCAGTGCAACAGTGAGTCAGTAGAAGGGTTCCGCGGTGTACGCGATCGTTCGTTGCGGCGGCAGGCAGCAGAAGGTCTCCGTCGGTGACGTCCTCGAGGTGGACAAGGTCGCCGGCGAGGTCGGCTCTTCGGTTTCGCTGCCGACGGTGCTCGTCGTCAACGACGGCGATGTGACCACGGAGGCGGGCAAGTTCACGGTCAGCGCCGAGATCCTCGGCGAGACCAAGGGCCCCAAGATCCGCATTCTCAAGTACAAGAACAAGACCGGTTACAAGAAGCGCCAGGGTCACCGCCAGCGGTACACCCAGGTGAAGATCACCGGTATCGACCAGGCCTGATCGGGAGTTTGAGAGATGGCACACAAGAAGGGCGCGTCGTCCACCCGGAACGGCCGTGACTCCAACGCTCAGCGCCTGGGCGTCAAGCGCTTCGGCGGCCAGCTGGTCAACGCGGGCGAGATCATCGTCCGCCAGCGTGGCACCCACTTCCACCCCGGCGACAACGTGGGGCGTGGCGGCGACGACACGCTGTTCGCGCTGGCCGCCGGTCACGTGCAGTTCGGTGTCAAGCGCGGGCGCCGGGCCGTCAGCATCGTTCCCGTCACGGAGTAGTTTCCTCTCGGGTTTCGCATCCAAGGGGTGGATCGATCGAGTGTCGATCCACCCCTTGGCGTTTTCCGGGGATGTTCTGCGGCCCCGCGCTTGTTGAACAGGCGATCGCCCGGCGTGAGGACTGCCGCCGGGCTCGTTGATGTAGTGGAGATGCCCCTGCCGGGGTGATGGAGAGGGTGCTTGATGCCGGACTTCGTGGACCAGGTGGTCCTGCACATAAAGGCCGGTGACGGGGGGAACGGGTGCGCCTCCATCCACCGGGAGAAGTTCAAGCCGCTCGGCGGCCCCGACGGGGGCAACGGCGGGCGGGGTGGCGACGTCATCCTCGAGGTCGACCCCAACACCGCGACCCTGCTCGACTACCACCACCGCCCGCACCGCAAGGCGGCGAACGGCAAGCAGGGCCAGGGGTCCAACCGCGACGGTGCCAACGGCGACGACGTGGTCCTGCCGGTGCCCAACGGCACGGTGGTGAGGGACAGCGCCACGGGCGAGGTGCTGGTCGACCTCGTGGGAGTCGGGACGCGCTACGTGATCGCCCAGGGCGGGCACGGCGGACTCGGCAACGCGGCGCTGGCCACCACCCGGCGCAAGGCGCCCGGGTTCGCGCTGCTCGGCGAGCCGGGCGACGAGCTCGACGTCATGCTGGAGCTCAAGAGCGTCGCCGACGTGGCGCTGGTCGGGTTCCCCAGCGCCGGGAAGTCGTCGTTGATCGCCGCGCTGAGCGCGGCCAAGCCCAAGATCGCCGACTACCCGTTCACCACCCTCATCCCCAACCTGGGCGTGGTGACGGCCGGCGACACCGTGTTCACCGTCGCCGACGTGCCCGGGCTGATTCCCGGGGCGTCGCAGGGCAAGGGGCTCGGGCACGAGTTCCTGCGCCACGTCGAGCGGTGCGACATGCTCGTGCACGTCATCGACTGCGCCACCATGGAGCCCGGGCGCGATCCGATCACCGACTACGAAGTGATCGAAGCGGAGCTGCGGGCGTACGGAAAGCTCGACGACCGGCCGCGGCTGGTCGTCCTCAACAAGGCCGACGTGCCCGACGCCAGGGAACTGGCCGAGATGGTCACCCCGGATTTCGAGGCGCGAGGGCTGAGGGTCTTCACGATCTCGGCCGCCACGCACGACGGACTGCGCGAGCTCACGTTCGCCATGGGCGAGTGGGTGGCCGCGGCCAGGGCCGCCAAGCCGGTCGAGGAGCCCACGCGGCTGGTGATCCGGCCCCGGCAGTTCGGGGACGCCGGGTTCCGGGTGCGGCGGGTCAACGACAACCTGTTCCAGGTCACCGGCGAGAAGCCGGAGCGGTGGATCAGGCAGACCGACTTCAGCAACGACGAGGCCGTGGGCTACCTCGCCGACCGGCTCGAACGGCTCGGGGTCGAGGAGGAGCTGGCGAAGGCCGGTGCCCGTGCGGGGGTCGAGGTGGTCATCGGGCCCATGGAGGGTGGCTACGTCTTCGACTGGCAGCCCACGCTCCACGCCGAGTCGATCCGGCAGGGCCCGAGGGGCTCCGACAGCCGCCTCGGATAGGCCATGCGCCCGTTACCGTCCCTGCCGGGCGAGTGTCCGCGCGGGGGCGGTGGTGGGCGTCGGCGCCTTCTAAATGCTCTGGTGCGGGTGAGCCCTGGCCTGGTCCGTGCCAGGTTTCCCGTGCTGAATGGAGCGTGACGGGGTGGCGGTTGTCCCCGGGTCGGCGGGCCTTTGGGGCGGGTGCGCGCCTCCGGGCAGGCGGGGTCGTGGGTACGTGCGCCTTCCATGCTGGATCGAGCCGAGGGTGATGTGCGCCCCGGGTGGGCGCGGGCGCGATCGGGTGTGTGGATCGTGGTGCCATCCGGCGCCGGTGGGCGGCGCCTAGGCGCGTTTGGCAGCGTTTCTCCGCCGGGGGTGCACGGCGTGACGGCCTTGGCGGGCGCATGGGCACGACAGGCTTGCGGAGGGGCGGCTCCGGCCCGCTCGGTCAGGGGCGGAGGGTGGCTTCGGCGCCGCCGTCGGCGTAGAGGATCTGGCCGGTCATGAACGCGTTGTCCGGGCTGACCGTCCAGGCGAGCAGGGACACGATCGCGGAGACGGGCCCGGGGAAACCGAGGGGCTGGGGCATCATGGAGGACACGAGCGCACGGGCGGCCGGATCGTCCAGGAACATCGTTCTCGCCGTCTCCGTGTCCACCACACCCGGTGCGACCGCGTTGAGCGGAATGCCTGCCTCTGCCCAGGCAGGGCTGACGGCGGCCCGGCGGAGCCAGCGGTTGAGCGCCAGCTTGGTGGACGGATAGACGATGCGGCCCCGGCCGGCCTCGACGGCGGTCGTGACGGCGGCCACGGCTGCCTCCTCGTCCATGGACAGGCACGCGTCGACGATGGTGTCGTCGGCGGCCACGATCGCGCTCAGCGAGGAGACGGCGACCGCCCTGGGCAGGTGTGATCCGGCCAGCAGGGGCCGGAGGCTCTCCAGGGTCGCGATCGTGCCGAAGAAGTTGAGCCGTGCGGTGAGCGGCGACGGGACGGCGCTGCCGGCCACGGCGATCAGGCCGCCGATCAGGCCGTCCGAGGCCGCCGCCACCTCCGAGGCGAGCCGCTCGCGTCCCGCCGGGGTGGTCAGGTCGGCGGTCACGTCGGCGTCGCGCACGTCGCAGCGGATCACCCGGTCGCCGCCCTTCTCCAGGTGGTCTGCGGTGGCGGCGCCGATGCCCGACGCGGCACCGGTGACGACATAAGTACGGATTCCCATGGATAAATTACTACATCGAATGAAGAGATGCAGTCAATGTAGTAATGTGGCCGCCATGGCGGAGGGGATGAGGGAACGGAAGAAGCGGCGTACGCGCGAGGCGCTGATCGCGGCGGCGGTGGAGCTGTTCCGGCGGCAGGGCTACGAGGTGACGACCGTCGCCCAGATCGCGGCCGCGGCCGACGTGTCGACCAGGACGTTCTTCCTGCACTTCCCCACCAAGGAGGACGTCGTCCTGGCCGACGCCGACACGCGGGTCGAGCTGGCCGTACGGATCATCGAGGAGCGGGGGGCGGACGAGTCGCTGCCCGACGTGCTCGCCACGGCGGTCCAGCGCATGATCAGCGAGGTCGCCGGCTCCGACCTGGCCACCGGGATGGCCGACGTCCGGGTGCAGCTGATGCTGACCGTCCCCGAGCTGCAGGCCAGGATGATGCGGCGGCTGCTGGACGCGCAGCGGCGCATCGTCGACGCGTTGTGCCGGAGCTACCCGGAGGAAGACGACGTCGTGCTCGTCGGAGCGCTGGTTGGGGCGATGGCGGGCGCGGTGACCTCGGCTGCCACGTACGCGCTGCGCCGGGGTGACGCGCCGGAGGAGGTCACCGCCGCCATGCGCGCGGCGGCCGGGCGCGTCGCACTTTCCAGCAGCCGATAAGCTGCCAGACGTGCGGGAACACCTCAGCTCAGCGTCCAAGGTCGTTGTCAAGGTCGGCTCCTCCTCGCTCACCACCCCTCAGGGCATGATCGACGTCGACCGGGTCGACGCGCTGGTGGATGTGCTGGCGGCGCGGCGCCGGGCCGGAACGCAGATCGTCCTGGTCTCCTCGGGAGCGATCGCGGCGGGCCTCGGGCCGTTGGGGCTGACCGCGCGACCACGTGACCTGGCCACCCAGCAGGCGGCCGCGTCCGTCGGGCAGGGTGTGCTCGTCGCCCGCTACACCTCCTCCTTCGCCCGCTACTCCCTGCGCGTCGGCCAGGTGCTGCTGACCGCCGACGACATGATGCGCCGCGCCCACCACGCCAACGCCCAGCGCACTCTCAACCGGCTGCTCGAGCTGGGCATCGTGCCCATCGTCAACGAGAACGACACGGTGGCCACCGACGAGATCCGCTTCGGCGACAACGACCGGCTGGCGGCGCTGGTGTCGCACCTGATCCACGCCGACGCCCTGGTGCTGCTGTCGGACGTCGACGCGCTCTACGACGGCCCGCCGAGCCGCAGCGGCTCGCGCCGGCTGACGGAGATCCGCGGCGCCGGTGACCTGATAGGCGTCGAGCTCGGCAGGAACGGCGCGTCGGTCGGCACCGGCGGCATGGTGACCAAGGTGCAGGCGGCCAGGATCGCCACAGGAGCCGGAGTGCCCGTGGTGCTCACCGGGGCCGCTCACGCGGCCCAGGCGCTGAGCGGAGCCGACGTCGGCACCTACTTCCACCCCGGCGGCCGCCACCCCGGCACGCGCCTGCTGTGGCTCGCGCACGCCACCACCGGGCGCGGCCGGCTCCACCTCGACCAGGGCGCGGTCGACGCCATCGTGGGGCGGCGCAAGTCCCTGCTGCCGGCGGGGGTGACGTCGGTGGAGGGCGAGTTCGCCGCCGGCGACCCCGTCGACCTGTGCGAACCGGAGGGCCTCGTGGTGGCCCGCGGCCTGGTCAACTTCGACGCCGCCGAGATCCCCGGCCTGCTCGGGCGCTCCACGCGGGAGCTGGCGAGCACGCTGGGCCCGGAATATGAACGCGAGCTGATCCACCGTGACGACATCGTCATACTGGAAGCTCACAGTTGAGAGCCGGATGCCCGACCGACGGGCTCCGTGTGAATGACGAAGGACGGCCGGGGCGCGAGCGCCCTGAGCAGCGGAGCGGAGCGTAGCCATGAGCACAGAGTTCCTGAAGGTCGCCCACGCGGCGCGAGAGGCCGCCGCCGAGCTGGCCCCGCTGCCTCGGGCGCCCAAGGACCGGGCGCTGCGCGCCGTCGCCGACGCGCTGGTCGCGCACGCGGCGCCGATCGTCGAGGCCAACGCCAAGGACGTCGAGCAGGCCAGGTCCCAGGGCACCGCCGAGGCGATGATCGACCGGCTGCGGCTCGACGAGGCCAGGGTCGCGGCCATCGCCGAGGCCGTGCGCCAGGTCGCCGACCTGCCCGACCCGGTCGGCGAGGTCGTGCGCGGCGCCACGCTGCCCAACGGGCTCGAGCTGCGCCAGCTCAGGGTGCCGTTGGGCGTGATCGGCATCATCTACGAGGGCCGCCCCAACGTCACCGTCGACGCCGCCGCCCTCTGTCTCAAGAGCGGCAACGCGGTGCTGCTCAGGGGCTCGTCCAGCGCTCACTCCTCCAACGCCGCCCTGGTCCGGGTCATGCAGGAGGCCCTGGCCGGCACCGAGGTCCCGGCCGGGGCCGTGCAACTCGTCCCCGGGCTGACGCGCGACTCGGTCAAAGAGCTCATGCGCGCCCGTGGCCTGGTCGACGTGCTGATCCCGCGCGGCGGCGCGTCGCTGATCAACTCGGTGGTCGAGGAGTCCACCGTCCCGGTGATCGAGACCGGCGTCGGCAACTGCGCCGTCTACGTCGACGCCGACGCCGACGTCGACCTGGCCGTGCAGATCCTGGTCAACGCCAAGGCGCAGCGGCCCTCGGTGTGCAACGCGGCGGAGACGTTCCTGGTGCACGCCGACGTGGCCGACGCGTTCGTGCCCCGGGCGTTGCGGGCGCTGGCCGAGGCGGGAGTGACCGTCCACGGCGACACGAAGATCGCCGCGTACGGCGAGGTCGTCCCGGTCACCGAGGACGACTTCCGCGCCGAATACCTCTCGCTCGACATCGCCGCCGCCGTCGTCGGCTCGCTGGAGGAGGCGGTGGCCCACATCAGGCGCTACGGCTCCGGCCACACCGACGCCATCGTCACCAGGTCGCAGCGAGCCGCCCGCAGGTTCGTCGCGCTGGTCGACTCGGCGGCCGTCGCGGTCAACGCCTCGACGAGGTTCACCGACGGGGGCGAGTTCGGCTTCGGGGCGGAGATCGGCATCTCCACACAGAAGCTGCACGCGCGCGGCCCGATGGGGTTGCCCGAGCTGACGTCCACCAAGTGGATCTACACCGGTGAGGGGCATTTGCGCACGTCGGAGGGCACGGTGGTGGCCGGTTAACCGGCGTGTCGGCATGGCCGGCGCCTGACGACGCGGTTTGACTGGGGGCATGGAAATTGTCGTCGCCCTCGCTCTCATGGCCGCGGTGTTGTTCGGCGCCGACCGGCTGCTGCTCCGGCTGGAGAGCCGCGGCCGGGTCAACTGGCGCAGGACCAACCGCAGGCGGCTGTCCGAGGCGCCCACAGCCGAGCTCGACAGCATGCTCTCCGCCGGGTCCGCCACCCACGCGCGCCATTAACCTTCGGCGTGCCTCACGCGGTGACCCGCGTCACGGCGCTAGGGTTGTGTCCCTTATGGGCGCGCCGGGCGGGGAGGGACGGTGAGCAAGCTCGGCAAGGTGGGGCCGTACACCCTGGTCGAGCGGCTCGGCCGCGGCGGCATGGGTGAGGTCTACCTCGCCTCGACCCGTCGTGGCGAGCACGTCGCACTGAAGGTCCTGCACGACCTTGCCGAGGACGAGACCTCGCGCATCAGGCTGGAGCGCGAGGTCCGTGCGCTGCGCAGGGTCGAGAGCCCGTACGTCGCCAAGGTCCTCGACGCCGACCTGGGCTGCGCGCGCCCCTACCTGGTCATGGAGCACATCGAGGGCGCCACGCTGCTCGATCGGGTACGCCAGGACGGCCCGCTCGACGACGCCGACCTCGTCGACATGGCCCAGGGCATCGCGGCGGCGCTGGCGATCATCCACGCGGCCGGCGTCGTCCACCGCGACCTCAAGCCGGGCAACATCATCATGGGCGGCGGCGGGCCGGTCCTGATCGACTTCGGCATCGCCCAGGTGCTCGACGCGACCCGGCTCACCATGACGGGCACGTTCCTCGGCACGCCCGGCTACACGGCGCCGGAGATCTTCGCCGACGAGCAGGTCGACTCGCCCGCCGACGTGCACGCGTGGGCGGCCACGGTGGCGTTCGCGGCGACCGGGCGGCCGACGTTCGGGCGGGGCACCGCCGAGGCGCAGATGTACGCGGTCCTGAACGGGCAGGCCGACCTCAAGGGCGTGCCCGTGCAACTGCTGCCCCTGCTGCGGGCGGCGCTCAACAGGGAACCGGGCAAGCGGCCCACGGCGGCGTTGCTGGCCGATCGGTTGTCGCGGCTGGCCAGGGCGGCGAGCGGGGCCGATCCTGAGCCCGCGGCTACCGGTGCACGGGCCGTCGAGGCGGCCGAGGAGGCGGGCAAGGGCACGGCCGTACGCAGCCGCACGACGGAGGACCCGGCGCGCGGACGGGCCGGTGGGACGGGTGTGGACGGCAAAGTGCCTCCGCCGCGTGGCCGTACGGGCGCCGACGGCAAGGGCGCGGCGGCGCGCAGCCGTGGCAACGCGGACGGCGCGGCGGTCCGGAGCCGGGCGGGCACGGATGGTCCCGCGGCGCGCAGCCGCGCCAACTCGGACGGTGCCGCCACGCGCGGCCGGACGGGTGCCGACGGAGCCGCGGCTCGTGGCCGCGCGGGCACGGACGGTGCCGCGGCGCGGAGCCGGGCGAGTGCGGATGGTTCCGCACGGAGCCGGGCAGCCGCCGACGGGGCCGCACGGAACAGGGCGAGTACGGACGGGGCCGCGCGGAACAGGGCGAGTACGGACGGGGTCGCGCGGAACAGGGCGAGTACGGACGGGGCCGCGCGGAACAGGGCGAGTACGGACGGGGCCGCGCGGAACAGGGCGAGTACGGACGGGGCCGCGCGGAACAGGGCGAGTACGGACGGGGCCGCGCGGGGCAGGACAGGCAGCACGGACGGGGTTGCTGCGGCGCGGAGCCGTCTGCAGGCCGAGGGTAAGGTGCCCGCGCCACGGAGCCGCGCGAGCGTCGACGGCAAGGTCACGGGACCGCGCGCCAAGGTGACCGCGTCACGCCAGCGGACGGCGGCGGCCGTGCGCGCGAGGGCCGCGACCAAGCCGCAGGACAAGCGGAAGACGGGCCTGCGCGCCGAGTCGTCCACCACGCTGCCTGCGGGCAACGGCGCCCTGCTGCTGCTCGCCGCGCTGGCCGTGCCGTGCGTGGTGACCTCGGTGATCTGGCCGATCGCCTCCATCGCCATCACGACGGTGCTCGTGGTGCTGACCAGGACCCTGTGGATGAGCCATTGGCTGGTCAGGAACCGCAGCTCACGGGCCACGCGCGTGGCCCTGCGCGTGCTGCTCTTCCCGTTCGCGCTCGCGGCGGCGGCGGCGACGGCCGCCGTATGGCCCGGCGTGCCCGTCGCGGTGGCGTCGGGCGGCGCGCTCTGGGCGACCGGCGGTGGTCAGATCGACGCTGACTGGTGGCAGCAGCCCGCGCCCGTGACCGTGGCCGGCGTGGTGTTCGGGATGTTGTGCGGTGGTTTCACCGGTCGCGAGATCGAGCGCATCGGCCAGCGCCTGCCCGATCTGCGAAGGGAAGGGCTGCGCGCACTGGCCGTGCTGGGCGGGTTCGTCGCCCTGTGCGCGGCCGCCGTGCGCGCCATCGCCCTGCTGCTCTGATCCGCCGTCGCCGTGCGCGGCGGATCACGCGGTCGATCACGCTGATCGGCCGCGTGCGGCGCTCGCCTCAGCCCTGGCCGCCGTCGCGGCGGGAGAAGCGGTTGAAGATGCGCTCGCCCGCGTTGACGGCGCCCTCGGCCACGTCGCGCAGGACGCCGATGAACGGGTCCTGCGACTGCTGCCATGAGGCGCGGTAGGACTCGGCCGCGGCCTTCATCTCGTCGGTCACCCGGGCGTTGGCGTCGTCTTCCCTGCGCGGGTAGTCGCCGCCGATGATCCGGTCGTATTCGCCGCTGCGCTGCCACTTGTCCAGCTCCGCCACGCGCACCACCGCGAACGGGTGGGTGGTGCCGAGCAGGTTGAGCACCTTGAGGAAGCCGTCGCGAAGGTCGCCCGCGGTGTCGTATTCCTGGTACTGCTCCAGGAACGCCTCGATGTTCATCTCGTGGGTGTAGTCGCCGCCGGCGAGCTTCATCAGCGCGCGCTTGGCCGCCTCGGGGTCCTGCCCCGTGAGCAGGCCGCCGCGGTCGGAGGACAGCTCGGACTTGCGGTACCACTCCTCCAGGCCCGCGACGATCGCGCGCAGGCCGATGTAGCCGAGCGGGATCCAGGCGACGCGGGTGGCGAGGCGGGTGAGGATGTCGAGCATCGTCCGGTAGACCGCGTGCCCCGACAGGATGTGCGAGGTCTCGTGGCCGATGACGAAGCGCTGCTCCTCCTCGTTCATGAGGTTGAGCAGACCGGTGGTCACGACGATGAACGGGTCGTCGAAGCCGATGGCCTTGGCCTGGACCTGCGGGTCCTGCTGGACGTAGATCTCGGGGATCCGGTGCAGGTCGAGGGTGTAGGCGGCGTCGCGGCCCATGTCGTAGAGCGAGCGGAACTGGGTCTCGCTCACACGTACGGCCGACGCAAGGTACATCAGGCGCAACCGGCGCTCGCTGATGAGGCCGGACATCTGCTTGAGAACTGTGTCGAACCCACTCAACTTACGCAGAGCGACCAGGGCGGACCGGTCTGCGGGGTGTTCGTAGGCTCGGGACGATATGCCGGGCAGTTGGACGCGGTTGCGGTCCGGGGTGGTCGTCATGCCCGGCATGCTACGTCCGCAACGGAAGTGATGCGCGGACATCACTCAGGGGGGTGCCATCATGTTGTCGTAGGACGTCCGCGTAAGGTCCGTTTCATGATGAACGCGCCCGGTGTCCAGGGGAAGCGGCGAGTGGGTGTGATGGGTGGGACGTTCGATCCCATCCATCACGGACACCTTGTCGCGGCCAGCGAAGCGGCCCACCATTTCGATCTCGACGAGGTTGTCTTCGTACCTACCGGACGGCCGTACCAGAAGTCCGAGCGTGAGGTCTCGGCGGCGGAGGACCGCTATCTGATGACGGTCATCGCGACGGCGTCCAACCCCCGCTTCTCCGTGAGCAGAGTGGACGTGGACCGCCCCGGCCCTACCTTCACCATCGACACGTTGCGTGACGTCTCGGAGATCTACGGTCCGCAGACCGACCTCTTCTTCATCACCGGAGCCGACGCCCTCGGCGCCATCCTCGGCTGGCAGGACGCCGACGAGTTGTTCGAGCTGGCCCACTTCGTCGGCTGCACGCGCCCCGGCCACACGCTGCACGACCCCGGCCTGCCCGACGGCAAGGTGACGCTGCTGGAGATCCCCGCGCTGGCCATCTCGTCGTCGGAGTGCCGGCAGCGGGTCGCCAAGGGCGAACCGATCTGGTATCTGGTGCCTGACGGGATCGTGCAGTACATCAACAAGCGCGGGCTCTATCACGCCACCGGCTGAAGGTCGTCACGCTGTGGGTGAGGGGTTTCGGCCCGGAAGGGTACGCTCAACATAAGGCATGCTGCCGACACAGGAGGACAGACCCGCATCGTGACCGCATCTGACAGATCCGTCCAGCTCGTGCGCATCGCCGCGGAGGCCGCGGCCGACAAGCTGGCCGATGACATCCTCGCATACGACGTGAGCGAACAGCTCGTCATCACCGACGCCTTCCTGCTCTGCTCCGCCACCAACGACCGTCAGGTACGCGCCATCGTCGACGAGATCGAAGAGCGGCTGCGCACCGAGGCCGACGTCAAGCCCGTGCGCCGAGAGGGCGAGCGCGAGGGCCGCTGGGTGCTGCTCGACTACATCGACATCGTCGTGCACGTCCAGCACGAGGAAGACCGCACGTTCTACGCGCTCGAGCGCCTCTGGAAGGACTGCCCGGCCATCGCGCTGCCGGAGAGCGTCATGCAGGCCAATCTGCAGCGGGCCCGCAGTTGAGTAAAAGGATCGTGTGTCTGCGTCACGGGCAGACGTTGTGGAACGTTGAGCGGCGCTTCCAGGGCCACTCCGACATCCCTCTCGACGAGACCGGCATAGCGCAGGCGGCCAGGGCCGCGTCGTTGCTGGCATCGCTGCGTCCGACCCTGATCGTCTCCTCCGACCTCCAGCGCGCCAACGACACCGCGCTGGCGCTCGGGCGGATCGTCGGGCTCGACGTGGCGGTCGACAAGGACTTCCGCGAGCGCGGCGGCGGTCAATGGGAAGGGCTGACGCGCGAGGAGATCGCGGCGCGCTGGCCCGACGAATACGCGGCCTGGGAGGCGCCGGACGGAGAACCCGTCGGCGACGTGGCCGCGCGGGTGGCGGCCGCCATGCGCAAGTGGGCCGGCCGCCTCGACGACGACGGGCTGCTCGTCGTGGCCTCGCACGGGGCCGCACTGCGGCTCGGGATCTGCGAGCTGCTCGGGCTGCCGGAGGAGCTGTGGCCGGCGCTCGGCGGGCTGGGCAACTGCTCCTGGTCCGTGCTGCAGGAAGGGCGCAAGGGATGGCGGCTGCTCGAGCACAACGCCGGCACCCTGCCGGAGCCCGTCAACAGTGACGACCGGCCGGACGCCGAGGTCTGAGGTCCGGCGGGCCCGTACGGCTTCGGGGGCCGTACGGCCTTCCTCGGGTGTGCCGGCGCGATTAGGAGAATCAGCGCGGATGGCTATATGCTCTCCGAGCGCCGCAACGGGTGGGCTCGGAGCGGTGACCAGGGGCTATGGCGCAGTTGGTAGCGCGCCTCCATGGCATGGAGGAGGTCTGGGGTTCGAATCCCCATAGCTCCACCCACAGGGTTTGCACGACAACGGCGGTGTCCTTCCGGGGCGCCGCCGTTGTCGTGTGCGGGGCCGGATCGCGCCGCCGAGCGGCGGTGACGGCGCTCCCGGCTCCACCGAACCGTGATCGTGTTGTCGGGTGTTCGCCTGACACGCCCGCGTGCGCGCCGTCCGTAGGCTCGACCCGGCGGCCACGGTACAGGTGCGGTACAGGCGCGGGGGCGGACGCATGCCTGGACGCCGAAGGACGGCAGGCGACCCCTCGCGCTCCGTGGGAGACGGCTTCCCGGCCGTCGTGGCCACCCAGTGAAGATTCTGCCGGTCCGTCGCGAGAGGTCGCTGATGTCCACCCCATTCCCGCCAGCTCCGGGGCACGGCCCCTCCAGGCCGCCGCAGGGGCCTGGCCGGCAGGGAATGCCGGGGCGGCATGCCGGCGGCTTCCCGCCGATGGGTCCCGGAGGCCCGGGGCAGGGCGGTCCGGATGGGCGTGGACAGGGTCCGGGAGGTCCGGAAGGGCATGGACCGGGTCCGGGCGATCCTGGAGGGCCTGGAGGGCCAGGGGGGTGGC
>NZ_SMKO01000116.1 GCF_004348685.1 Nonomuraea deserti
GCGTACGGGGAGGGCAGTGGGGCGGAGAAGGTCCGGCCAGGGCCCGCTATGCACCATCATGGAGCGCGGCAGACGGCCGGTGAGGAATGCGAGGAAACACCATGAGCGAGCTGAACACGTTGATCCTGGAGCGGATCAGGGACGTTCCCGACTACCCGCAACAGGGCGTCCTGTTCAAGGACATCACCCCGCTCCTGGCCGATCCCGTGGCGATGGCCGCCGTGGTGGACGAGCTGGCCGGGTTGCACCAGGTCGACAAGATCGTGGGGATCGAGGCGCGCGGGTTCATCCTCGCCGCTCCGGTGGCGTACCGCGCGGGAGCCGGGTTCGTGCCGGTGCGCAAGAAGGGGAAACTGCCCGCCGAAACCCTCGAGGAGTCCTACGATCTGGAGTACGGCTCCGCGACCATCGAGGTCCACCGTGACGCCCTCGCGCCCGGCGAGCGGGTTCTCATCGTCGACGACGTGCTGGCCACGGGTGGCACCGCCGGGGCGGCCGTGGAGCTGGTGAAGAGGACGGGAGCCGAGGTCGTCGGTGTGGCGGTGCTTATGGAGCTGGCGTTTCTGCACGGGCGTGAGCGGCTGACGGGAGTGCCGTTGCATTCGCTCGTGATCGTCTGAAGCGCCCCGCGACTGCTCAAGTTGGCTGCCTGGATACACTTGGGGGATCTGGACTCGAACGTGAGGAGTCATTGCGTGAGGAGTCTGTGTGCCCCGTGATGTGGTCGCGTCCGACGTAACCGAATCCGGCAACGCCGATGCGCCCGGCGTGCCGGCGGTGCGCCGAAGGCGGTTTGGGGGTGGGGCCATGAATCCGGTGCTGGAGCCGTTGTTCCGTACGGTCCGCGCCACCCATCCCAAGGCCGACCTGCGCCTGATCGAGCGCGCCTACGACGTCGCGGCCTACCACCACCGTGACCAGAAGCGGAAGTCGGGCGACCCCTACATCACCCACCCGCTGGCGGTGGCGACGATCCTCGCCGAGCTCGGCACCGACGACGAGACCTTGTGCGCGGCGCTGCTGCACGACACGGTGGAAGACACCGCCTACAGCCTCGACGAACTGCGCGGCGACTTCGGCGAGACGATCGCCTCCCTGGTCGACGGCGTCACCAAGCTCGACAAGGTCAAGTTCGGCGACGCGGCGCAGGCCGAGACCGTGCGCAAGATGGTCGTCGCCATGTCACGCGACATCCGGGTCCTGATCATCAAGCTGGCCGACCGGCTGCACAACATGCGCACCATGCGCTATCTGCCCGAGCACAAGCGCCACCAGAAGTCGCGCGAGACGCTGGAGATCTTCGCCCCGCTGGCCCACCGCCTGGGCATGAACACGATCAAGTGGGAGCTCGAGGACCTGGCCTTCGCCATGCTCTATCCCAAGCGCTACGACGAGATCGCGCGCATGGTGTCGGAGCGGGCGCCGCGCAGAGACCTGTTCCTGCAGGAGGTCATCGAGAAGGTCTCCGGCGACCTGCGCGAGGCGAGGATCCGCGCCGTCGTCAAGGGCCGGCCGAAGCACTATTACTCGGTCTACCAGAAGATGATCGCCCGCGACGTGGCGTTCGACGACATCTATGACCTGGTGGGCATCCGCGTGCTGGTCGACAGCGTGCGCGACTGCTATGCCGCCCTGGGCACGATCCACGCCCGGTGGAACCCGGTGCCGGGGCGCTTCAAGGACTACATCGCGATGCCCAAGTTCAACATGTACCAATCGCTGCACACGACGGTGATCGGCCCCGAGGGCAAGCCGGTGGAGCTGCAGATCCGCACCCACGCGATGCACCACAGGGCCGAATACGGCGTGGCCGCCCACTGGAAGTACAAGGAGGAGGTCGGCAGCCCCGGCCCTCCCGGCAAGGTCAAGCCGGGCAGCGACATGGCCTGGCTGCGCCAGCTCCTCGACTGGCAGAAGGAGACCTCCGACCCGGGCGAGTTCCTCGAGTCGCTGCGGTTCGACCTGTCGGTGTCGGAGGTCTACGTCTTCACCCCGAAAGGGCAGGTCATCGCGCTGCCCGAGGGGGCCACGCCGGTCGACTTCGCCTACGCCGTGCACACCGAGGTGGGTCATCGCTGCATCGGCGCGCGGGTCAACGGGCGGCTGGTGCCGCTGGAGTCGCGGCTCGGCAACGGCGACACGGTGGAGATCTTCACCTCCAAGTCGCCCGACGCAGGGCCCTCGCGCGACTGGCTGAAGTTCGTCAAGTCCGGCCGCGCCCGTAACAAGATCAGGCAGTGGTTCTCCAAGGAGCGCCGCGAGACCGCGATCGAGGCCGGCAAGGAGGCCATCGGGCGGGCCATGCGCAAGCAGGGCCTGCCGCTGCAGCGGCTGATGTCCGGTGAGGCGCTGCTGGCGCTGGCCCGCGACCTGCGCTATCCCGACGTGTCCGCCCTCTACGCGGCCGTGGGCGAGGGCCACGTCGCGGCCCAGAACGTCGTGCAGAAGCTGGTGGCCTCGATCGGCGGCGTCGACAGCGCCGAGGAGGACATCGCCGAGACCTCGCTGCCGACCCGGCTGCGCGGCCGTCCCAGGGGCGGTGGCGGCGCGGGCGTGGTCGTCGCGGGCGACGCCGACGTGTGGGTACGCCTGTCGAAGTGCTGCACCCCGGTGCCCGGCGATGAGATCGTCGGCTTCGTCACCCGCGGCCACGGCGTGTCGGTGCACCGCGGCGACTGCACCAACGTGCAGCAGCTCAAGGCGCAGCCCGACCGGCTGGTGGAGGTCAGCTGGTCGCCGAGCGACGACAGCGTCTTCCTGGTGGCCATCCAGGTCGAGGCGCTCGACCGGCCGCGC
The DNA here is from genome assembly GCF_004348685.1 of Nonomuraea deserti. GTDB lineage: Bacteria > Actinomycetota > Actinomycetes > Streptosporangiales > Streptosporangiaceae > Nonomuraea > Nonomuraea deserti. The sequence goes on from NZ_SMKO01000116.1 coordinate 2,797, forward strand.
CTGCTGTCCGACGTCACGCGTACGCTCTCCGACCAGCACGTCAACATCCTGAGCGCCTCGGTGACGACCTCGCGCGACCGGGTGGCGGTCAGCAAGTTCACGTTCGAGATGGGCGACCCCAAGCACCTGGGCCACGTGCTGAAGGCCGTACGCAGCATCCAGGGCGTCTTCGACGTCTACCGGGTGAGCGGCGCCGGCGGCTGAGCCGGCCCGGTCAGCCGGCCCGGTCAGCCGATGCGGTCAGCCCGCCAGGCCGGGCAGGTTGACCACGATCGCCTCCTGGGTGCTGCGGGCGATCACCACCACCGCCTCCTGCGACGGGTCCGGATTCTCCTCCCGATGGGGCACGTACGGCGGCACGTAGATGTAGTCGCCCGGGCCCGCCTCGATGCGCACCTCCTTGGCGTCCTCCAGGAACACGAACGCCGGCGTGCCGCTGACCACGTAGATGGCCGTCTCGGACGCCCCGTGGTGGTGGTCGGACGAGCGGGTGGCGGGCGCGACGTGCGTCTGGCCCATCCACAGCCGCGAGGAGCCGGCCGTGGCGCCGCTGATGGCGGCCAGCCGGCGCATGCCGGAGCTCTGCGCCGTATCGCCGGAGAGCTCACCCGCGGGCACGTGACACAGCGGCTGGTGGAACGGGTCGCCCTCGGCCCGGTAGCCCTCCCAGAGCCGCCCTCCGGCCCGCTCCAGCACGCCTGAGGCGACGGCGGCCAGGCGTACGGGGTCGTCGTGCGCGGCGAGCAGCTCGCCGGCCAGCTCGGGGTCGTGCGCGCGCAGTTCGCGCAGCAGCCACTTGCCGCTGCCCTGCCACCTGCGCCCCACGCCCAGCGCGGTCCTGGCGGCCTCCTGGACCACCTCCCAGCGGATGAACGCCTGCTCGCCGGCGTCGGTGACGCCCGCCAGGTCGTCGAGCAGGTCGGACAGCACGTAGCGGGCCCGCTCGGCCTGGTCGGGCGTCAGCCCGCCGGGCCCTGCGGCCAGGCGCTCGCCGAGCGCGCTCTGCAGGTCGCTGGCCCGTCCGCCCGTCCTGTCGGCCAGCACCGCGCCCTCCGCGCACATGCGCGCCAGGCTCGGCCTGCGCCTGCCGAAGTCCTTGTCGAAGTAGGCGTGCAGGCTGGTCTCGCTGTGCACGAACAGCTCCACCGGCCACCCGCGCCAGCGCAGCGACTCGCGGTAGGGCGCGGCCAGGCCGTCGAGCACCACCACGACGTCGAGATCGGAGGTGCTGGTGCGGCGCTCGGTGAGCACGCTGCCGCCGACGAAGGCGTACAGCGCCCCCGGGAACATCTCCTCGACCAGGGCGCGCGCGTCGGTGACGGGATCCATGCCGTCAGCCTAGATCCCAGGTGCCGGCGCGCGCCGCCCTCTCCGGGTAAGGGCCGCGGATCAGCTGAACTCGGCCAGCGTGCGCTCGGCCTCCTCCAGCCACGACCGGCGGGCGGTCAGCGCCTCCTCGGCCTCCTTGACGTCCTTGGCGCGCCCGGCGGCCTGCGCCTTGGACAGCCGCTTCTCCAGCTGGTCGATGGAGGTGCGCAGCTGGTCGACCGTGCTCTGGGCGCGGGCCCTCGCCTCGGGGTTGGAGCGCTTCCACTCGGCGTCCTCGGCTTTGCGAACCGCGTCGTCGACCTTGCGCAGCCCGCCTTCGAGCCGGTCGCGCTGGTCGCGCGGCACGGGGCCGGCGGCTTCCCAGCGCTCCAGGATGTGCCGCAGCGCCGCCCTGGCCGTGCGTACGTCGGTGACGGGGAGAATCTTCTCCGCCTCGGTGAGCAGCTGCTCCTTGACCTCGGCGTTGGCCGCGAGCGAGGCGTCACGCTCGGCGAACACGGCGGAACGGGCCTGGAAGAACTGGTCCTGGGCGCCCTTGAAGCGGGCCCAGAGCTCGTCCTCCGCTTCGCGCGAGGCCCGGCCGGCGCTCTTCCACTGCTGCATCAGGTCGCGGTAGATCGCCGCGGTGCCGCCCCAGTCGGTCGAGTCGGCCAGCGCCTCGGCCTCGGCGACGATGCGCTCCTTGGCCGCGCGCACCCCCTCGCGCTGCTCGTCGAGCCCCGCGAAATACTGCTTGCGGCGCTTGGCGAACGCCGTGCGGGCGGCCGACAGCCGCTTCCACAGCGCGGCCTCGGTGACCCGGTCGATGCGGTCGGCGGCCTTCCACTCCTCGATGAGCTGGCGCAGCCGCTCACCGCCGGACTTCCAGTGGGTGGTCTCGTCGGCGATGCGCTCGGCTTCGGCGACGATGCGTTCCTTGACCGCCCTGGCCTCGGCCCGCGCCTGTTCGCGAGCGGCCTTGACCTCCTCGCGGCGCTGGGCGACCAGCTCCGTCAGGCCGTCGAGCCTGGCCGTCAGCGCGGCGAGGTCGCCGATCGCGTGGGCGTCGGCGACGGCCTCGCGCAGCTTGACGATGCTCGCCTCGGCCTGTGCCGGAGCCAGGTCGGTGCCCCTGACGCGCTGTTCGAGCAGCTGGACCTGACCGGCCAGCTCGTCGTACTTGCGATGGAAGTAGGCCAGTGCCTCTTCGGGTTCACCGGCCTGCCAGGACCCGACGGCTCGCTCTCCCTCAGCCGTACGCACGTAGACGGTGCCGTCGTCGTCTACCCGGCCCCACGGGTCGGTGCTCACCGTGTCCTCCCGCACTATCCATCAGACCCTTCGGGACTACTTCGTCCCTAGTTTGTATTACGTCAGCTCTTGCCGGCGAATGTCACGTCTTTGATTTCGACGCTTTGCTTCGGCGCTCCGGTCCCGTCTCCCGCGTCTGCGACGACGCCTGCTTTGTTCACCTTGTCCAGGATGTCCAGCCCCTTGGTGATCGTACCCACCGGCGTGTATTGCGCGGGGAGGTTGATGTCTCCGAAAACCAGGAAGAACTGGCTGCCCGTGGTGCCGGGCGCCTGGGTCTTGGCCATCGCCATCACACCCCGCTTGTACGTGGCGCCCTCCAGGTTCTCCTCGGCCATGACGTAGCCGGGGCCGCCCGAGCCGTCCTGGCTCTTGCCGTCGGCCTTGGCGAACGGGTCGCCGCACTGGAGCATCGGGAACTGGTCGCTGCCCAGCCGGTGGCACTTGCTGCCGTCGTAGTAGTTCTTCTTGGCCAGGTGCTCGAGCGAGTTGGTCGTGCACGGCGCCTTGGCGTTGTCGAGCTCGATCACGATGTCGCCGCGGTTCGTCTCGAACGTCATCGTCTTCGTCGCCGGCTTGGTCTTCACCTTCTTCGGCGGCATGCCGACGTCCTTGACCTGACCGCCGGTCTTGTCGGCGGTGTAGTCGCACGTGCCGGTCGCCGCGTTGTAGGGCTTGGGCCCCGTGGTCGCCGCCGCCGAGGCGGTGTCCTGCGGCGCCGCCGTGGGGGTCGCCGCCGCGTCCGTCGGCGTGTCACCGCCGCTCATGAACGCGATCGCGGCCACGATGCCGCCGACCACGATCACCACGCCCACGGTGGAGCCGATGATCGCCGTGCGCCTGGCCTTGTGCTCGCGCTCGAGACGGCGCTGCATCTGCCGCTCGTAGTGCTCACGCGCCAGCTGCTTCTGCCGGTCCTTCCCCGTGGCCACCGCTTTGCCTCCCATAGTGAATCAACTGAGGTGGGCGAATCGTATCGGCCAATGGGTAATGATTCGCAGCCCGGCGACCCGCACCGGTACCCTTCGGTTACATTCCCATTGGCTTTTCGACGAGATCACCTGAGGCAGATGCTCATCGCCGGCTTCCCCGCAGGGGCCTTCCAGACCAATTGTTACGTCGTCGCGCCTGCCGCAGGCGAGGAGTGCGTGATCGTCGATCCAGGCCAGGACGCGACCGACGGCGTCGACGAGCTGCTGCGCGAGCACCGGCTCAAGCCGGTCGCGGTCCTGCTCACCCACGGCCACCTCGACCACGTCTGGTCCGTGGCCCCGGTCTGCGGCGCGCGTGACGTCCCCGCGTGGATCCACCCCGACGACCGCCACCTGCTCAGCGATCCCGCGGCCGGCTGGTCCGACACGAGCGCCCAGCTGTTCGGGGGCCTGACGCTGAGCGAGCCCGACGACGTGCGCGAGCTGTCCGACGGCGCCGTGCTCCAGCTCGCCGGCCTCGAGCTCGTGGTCGACCACACCCCGGGCCATACGAGGGGGTCGGTGAGCTTCCGGTCGCCCGCCGACGAGATCATGTTCTCGGGCGACCTGCTGTTCGCCGGCTCCATCGGCCGCTCTGATCTTCCCGGCGGCGACTACGCCACGATCCTGCGCAGCCTGGCTACCAAGTGTCTGCCGCTGCCGGACGATACGGTCGTCCTGCCTGGCCACGGACCACAGACAACGATTGGCCGCGAGCGCGCCGTCAACCCATACCTGAAAGAGGCGGCGCCGCACGCCGGTCCCACACGAGGGATCTAATGAGCTTCCAAGCACCGAAAGGCACCTTCGACTGGCTGCCACCCCGCTCCGAGCGGATCCTCGCCGTACGCGAGGCCCTCGCCGCGCCGCTGCGCGGGGCGGGCTACGGCTACATCGAGACGCCTGTCTTCGAGGACACCCAGCTGTTCGCCAGGGGCGTAGGCGAGTCGACCGACATCGTCTCCAAGGAGATGTACACCTTCCCCGACAAGGCGGGCCGTTCCCTGACCCTGCGCCCGGAGGGCACGGCTTCCGTCGTGCGCGCGGTGCTGCAGCACAACCTGCACGCCGGCCAGCTCCCGGTGAAGATGTGGTATTCCGGCAGCCAGTTCCGCTACGAGCGCGCCCAGAAGGGCCGCTACCGCCACTTCTGGCAGGTGGGAGCCGAGGCCCTCGGGTCGGAGGACCCGGCGCTCGACGCCGAGCTCATCCTGCTCGGCGCCCGCGGGTTCGCGTCGCTCGGCCTCGAGAACGTCACGCTGCTGCTCAACTCGCTCGGCGACAAGGCCTGCCGGCCCGCCTACCGGGCGGCGCTGCAGGAGTTCCTGCGCGGCCTCGACCTCGACGCCGACACCAGGGCCCGCGTCGAGATCAACCCCCTGCGGGTGCTCGACGACAAGCGCCCCGAGGTCCAGGCCCAGCTCACCGGCGCGCCCTTGGTGGTCGACCACCTGTGCGCGGCCTGCGAGGCCTACCACGAGGAGGTCCGTTCCCTGCTGGCCGCGTCCGGGGTCGCGTTCGACGACGACCCGCGGCTGGTGCGGGGGCTCGACTACTACACGCGCACCACGTTCGAGTTCGTCCACGGCGGGCTCGGCTCCCAGTCGGCCGTCGGGGGCGGCGGGCGTTACGACGGGCTGAGCGAGATGCTCGACGGCCCGCCGCTGCCCGGCGTCGGCTGGGCGCTCGGGGTCGACCGCACGTTCCTGGCCATGGAGGCCGAGGGGCTGCTGGACGACCACGCGCGGTCGCGCGTCCAGGTGTACGGTGTCCCGCTGGGTGAAGAGGCCCGCCGCCGGATGTTCCTGATCGTCAACGAGCTGCGCGCGGCGGGCGTCAGCGCCGACATGGCCTTCGGCGGCAAGGGGCTCAAGGGCGCGATGAAGGGCGCAGACCGCTCGGGCGCCGGGTTCGCGCTGATCCTGGGCGAGCGTGACCTCGCGGCCGAGGCCGTGCAGGTGAAAAACCTGACCGACGCCGAGCAGACCGAGGTGCCGCTGGCCAAGGTCGTCGACGTCCTGAAGGGGAAGGTGCAGTGATCGGCCGGCTCGTCGCCCTTCCTTCGTCGTCTCTCCTGTCCGTGCGAAGGGAAGGCGCGGTGATCCGCCGGCCGGCACGTGCCGGGTGCTCGCCGTCCGTTCGCCTCTTCCATCCGTGTGAAGGGAAGGCGCGGTGATCCGCCGCTCGGCTGATGCCGGGTCGCCGCCGTCCCTTCGCCCCTCCTATCCGTACGAAGGGAAAGTGCAGTGATCCGCACGCATACCGCCGGGTCGCTCCGAGAGGAGCACGCCGGGCAGCAGGTGACGCTCGCAGGATGGGTGGCCCGCCGCCGTGACCACGGCGGCGTCGTCTTCATCGACCTGCGTGACGCCTCCGGCTCGGCGCAGGTGGTCTTCCGCGAGGAGGACCACGCCCACGACCTGCGCGCCGAATACTGCGTGCAGGTCGTCGGCCAGGTCAGGGTGCGTCCCGAGGGCAACGAGAACCCCGACCTGCCCACCGGCGCGATCGAGGTGGTGGCCGACCGGGTCGAGGTGCTCAGCGAGTCGGCGCCGCTGCCGTTCCCCATCGAGGGCAGCGTGGGGGTGTCGGAGGAGGCGCGGCTCAAATACCGCTATCTCGACATCCGCCGCCATCAGGTCGCCACGGCGATGCGCACCCGGTCCAAGGCCACCTACCTCGCCAACGAGGTGATGCACGAGCTCGGCTTCGTCTACGTCGAGACGCCGACGCTGACCCGTTCCACGCCTGAGGGCGCGCGTGACTTCCTGGTCCCGGTGCGCCTCCAGCCGGGCAACTGGTACGCGCTGCCGCAGTCGCCCCAGCTGTTCAAGCAGCTGCTGCAGGTGGCCGGGCTGGAGCGCTACTACCAGCTGGCCAAGTGCTACCGCGACGAGGACCTGCGGGCCGACCGCCAGCCGGAGTTCACCCAGATCGACGTCGAGATGTCCTTCGTCGACCAGGAGGACGTGATCCAGGTCGGCGAGACGCTGATCGGCCGGCTGTGGAAGGAGATCGCCGGTTACGAGCTGCCGGCGCCGCTGCCGCGCATGACGTACGCGGAGGCGATGGACCGCTACGGCTCCGACAAGCCGGACCTGCGCTTCGGCCAGGAGCTCGTCGAGATGACCTCATACTTCTCCGGCACCTCTTTCCGCGTCTTCCAGGCCGACTACGTGGGCGCCGTCGTCATGCCCGGCGGAGCCTCGCAGACCCGTAAGGAGCTCGACGGCTGGCAGGAGTGGGCCCGCTCGCGTGGCGCCAAGGGCCTGGCCTACGTGCTCGTCCAGGAAGACGGCACGCTCGGCGGCCCGGTCGCGAAGAACCTGTCGGAGGCGGAGATCTCCGGGCTGGCCGGCAAGGTCGGGGCCAAGCCCGGCGACGCGGTGTTCTTCGCCGCGGGCGCCAGGAACGCCGCGCGCGACCTGCTGGGCGCGGCCCGGCTGGAGATCGGGCGTCGCTGCGACCTCATCGACGAGTCGCAGTGGTCGTTCCTGTGGGTCGTCGACGCGCCCATGTTCGAAGAGGACGGCGAGGGCGGCTGGACGGCCGTGCACCACCCGTTCACCGGGCCGAAGCCGGAGTGGGCCGACAATTTCCAGGACCACCCGGGTGAGGCGCTGGCCTACGCGTACGACATGGTCTGCAACGGCATGGAGATCGGCGGCGGCTCGATCCGTATCCACCGGGCCGAGATGCAGCAGCGCGTGTTCGACGTGCTCGGCATCTCCAAGGAGGAGGCGGAGAGCAAGTTCGGCTTCCTGCTGGAAGCGTTCAAGTACGGCCCGCCGCCGCACGGCGGCATCGCCTACGGCTGGGACCGCATCTGCATGCTGCTGTCCGGCGGCGAGTCGATCCGTGACGTGATCGCGTTCCCGAAGACGGCCTCCGGCTTCGACCCGCTCACGGGCGCGCCCACGCCGATCACGGCCGGCCAGCGTAAGGAGGCGGGCGTCGACGCGCCGCCCAAGCCGTAACAGGCCGCGAAACGGGTGACGGCAGGCGCCTCGACGCCTGCCGTCACCCGTTCGCGCGGGGTCAGGAGAAGGTGATCTTCTTGATGATCACCGGCTTCTTGGGGGCGGTGGTGCCGCCGTCGCCGGTGATGTCGTTGTTGTTGAGGAGCAGGTCCTGCCCGCTCGTGGCCAGCCCGAGCAGCATGTCCATGCCCTCGCTGATCGTGCCGATGACGGAGTAGCCCGCGCCGACCTGAAGGTTCTCGTCCGACAGGGAGATGGCGAACTGGCTGTTGTTGCGGCCCGCCGCCTCACTGGGCTGGGTCATGAACACCACGCCCTTGCCCAGCGGGATGTCGGTGTTCTCGTCGGCGTAGACGTAGCCCGCGGTGCCCTGCCCGTCGGTCGGGTTCTTGCCGTCGGCCTTGGCCTGCGGGTCGCCGCACTGCAGCATGTGCACGCCGGCGACGTCGGGGGTGACCAGCCGGTGGCACTTCATGTCGTCGTAGAACTTCTTCTTCGCCAGGAAGCGCATCGAGTTGATCGCGCACGGCGCCGCCTCGGTCATGAGGTCGACGGCGAAGGTGCCGCGGTTGGTGGCGACCGTCATCTTCTTCAGCTTCATGCTGGGCTTCTTGCCCGGCAGCCCGACGAACTTGTGGGGGAGCGACTTGTCCCGCTTGTACGTGCAGGTCACCGGTCCTGTCTTGGTCGGGCTCGGCGTCGTCCCCGGCGGTGTGACGGACGCGCTGGCGGAGGGGGTGCTCTTCGCCGTGGCCTCGCCGGGGTCCTTGTTGACCATCGTGGTCGCGGCGAAGACCCCGCCCGCCACCACGACCACCGCCACGCCCGCGCCGAGGAAGGTGTTCCGCCTCGCCTTGGAGGTCTGGTCGGCGGCGCGCCTGGCCTGCCGTTCCTTGTGCTCCCGCGCCAGCTCTCTCTGGCGGTCTTCTTCGTTCTGGCGGTCGTCGCCGCTCACCGCTATGTCCTCTCGCTTTTGCCCACGCATGACCAAACAACTCCGCGCATGCTACCGGCCTCCGATATGTGCCGGACGTAAGTGGCGAAAGCCGATGGTGCGACGGGTGTGATCGCTGGTCGCCGCCGTCGCCGCCCGCGTTCCCCATGGGGTGCGCGGCTGGATGCGCAGGCCGCCGCCGCGCGGGCCTCGCGGGCCCGGCGGACCCTGTAACCTCGCGTTGTGGACAGCCTGTTCGATTCGGCGGCTGAGGAGGCCACGCCGCAGCCCCTGGCGGTGCGCATGCGCCCGCGCACCCTCGACGAGGTGATCGGCCAGCGGCACCTGCTCGGCTCCGGCACCCCGCTGCGTCGCCTGGTCGAGAGCGAGGCGCCCATGTCGCTGTTCCTGTGGGGGCCGCCGGGCACCGGCAAGACGACCCTCGCCTACGTGGTCTCCAACGTCACCAAGCGCCGCTTCGTCGAGATCTCCGCCGTGTCGGCCGGCGTCAAGGACGTGCGGGCGGCCATCGACAACGCCCGGCGCGAGCTGGGCATGACCGGCCGGCAGACCGTGCTGTTCGTCGACGAGGTGCACCGTTTCAATAAGGCCCAGCAGGACGCGCTGCTGCCCGCCGTGGAGAACCGCTGGGTCACGTTCATCGGCGCCACCACGGAAAACCCGTTCTTCTCGGTCATCTCGCCGCTGCTGTCGCGCTCGCTGCTCCTCACCCTGGAGTCCCTGACCGACGACGACGTCCGCGCGGTGCTGGAGCGGGCGGTGTCCGACCCGCGCGGCCTGGACGGGCGCGCGACGCTGGCGCCGGCCGCCCTGGAGCATCTCGTACGCCTCGCGGGCGGCGACGCGCGCCGGTCGCTGACCTACCTGGAGGCGGCGGCGCTGCTGGGCGACGACATCACCGTCGAGGTGGTGGAGAAGGCCGTCGACAAGGCCGCCGTGCGCTACGACCGGCAGGGCGACCAGCACTACGACGTGATCAGCGCCTTCATCAAGTCGATGCGCGGTTCCGACGCCGACGCCGCGCTCCACTACCTCGCCCGCATGATCGAGGCCGGCGAGGACCCCCGGTTCATCGCCCGCCGCATCGTCATCTTCGCCTCCGAGGACGTCGGCATGGCCGACCCCACCTGCCTGCAGACCGCCGTGGCCGCCGCGCAGGCGGTGCAGCTCATCGGGCTGCCCGAAGGGCAGATCAACCTCGCCCAGGCGGTCATCCACTGCGCGACGGCGCCCAAGTCCAACGCGGTCGTCAAGGCCATCGGGGCGGCGGTCGGAGACGTCCGCAAGGGCCTGATCGGCCAGGTGCCCGGCCACCTGCGCGACGCCCATTACCCTGGCGCCGCCAAGCTGGGCCACGGCGACGGCTACAAATACCCCCACGACTTCGACCACGGGCTGGTGCGCCAGGACTACGCGCCCGAGCAGGTGCGCGACAGGCGCTACTACGAGCCCACCAGGCACGGCGCCGAGGGGCCCGTGGCCGAGCGCTGGGCCAGGATCCGCGCCTTCCTGCGCGGCGCCTGAGGTCCGCGAGCGTGCCGGGCGGCTGTACGGTTACAACAGTGACGGCGGGACACGCCGCTAGCGCGTCGCGCGCATCTGCCGATGCCGGAGCGGCGGCTCGTGGCCGGGATCGTGGCGGCACGCGGTCTCACACGGGCGGTCACGGAAGTGCCGGGGGCCGACGTGGCGGCCTGATCAAGGTCGCTTTCCCCACTAATGTGGTCGCTCGAACGCGATAGGGTCTTGCCGTTCCGGCCCAGCGTACGAGGGAGATGCGCGGATGCTTACCGCTGGAGAGGTCGCCGGGCTGATCGCGGCCACGGGCTGGATAGTCCTGGTCTGCGTGCTGGCCATGGTGCTCGTCAAGGTCGCCAGGCTGCTCACCGAGACCACCAAGGCGGTCTCCGATCTCAACAACCGGCTGACGCCGCTGCTCGACGACATGAGCGTCACGGTCAACGAGACCAACAGGCAGCTGGTCGCCGTCGAGGCCATCGCCAGAGACGTCAAGCAGGTCAGCGGCCACGCGGCCAAGCTGAGCGCGGTGACGCAGACCATCTTCACCGGTCCGCTGATCAAGGTGTCGTCGCTCGGCTACGGCGTGCGGCGTGCCATCGAGGCCCGCAGGTCGCCCAGGCCGGGGCGGGCGGCGCAGAGGCGGCCGAGATGATCAGGCGGCTGTTCTACCTCTCGCTCGGCGCGTTCCTCGCCTTCTGGGTGATGCGCAGGCTGCAGGCCCTCCACCCCGACCACGTCGCCCGTCGCACCGCCGACGGCGCGGCGGGCATGCTCCGGCGGGTGAGAGACTTTACTTCCGACGCGCTCGGCGAGGCCGCCGGCCGCGAAACAGAGTTGCGGGCGCGCTTCGGGCTCGACGACGCTGATGACAACAAGTGATTCCCACAACCACGCAAAGGATGGCCACCATGGAGTCGGCAGAGATCGCCCGCCGCTTCCTGCGCTTCTTCGAGGAGCGTGGGCACAAGATAGTGCCCTCGGCCAGCCTGATCGCTGAGGACCCCACGCTACTCCTGGTTCCTGCCGGTATGGTGCCGTTCAAGCCGTACTTCCTGGGGCAGCGCAAGCCTCCGGCGTCCCGGCTGGCCACCGCGCAGAAGTGTGTCCGCACCCCCGACATCGAAGAGGTCGGCAAGACCACGCGGCACGCGACGTTCTTCCAGATGCTGGGCAACTTCTCCTTCGGCGACTACTTCAAGGCCGAAGTGATCCCGTTCGCGTGGGAGCTGCTCACCAGATCCGAGTCCGACGGCGGCTTCGGCTTCCCCGAAGACCGGCTCTGGGCGACCGTCTACCTCGACGACGACGAGGCGTACGACATCTGGCGCAACGGCGTCGGCCTGCCCGACGAGCGCATCCAGCGCCGCGGCCTGGAGGACAACTACTGGCACATGGGCGTGGCCGGGCCCGGCGGCCCGTGCTCGGAGATCTACTACGACCGCGGCCCCGAATACGGCAAGGAGGGCGGCCCCGTCGCCGACGAGGACCGCTACCTCGAGGTGTGGAACCTCGTGTTCATGCAGTACCAGCTCAGCCAGGTCCGTTCCAAGGTCGACTTCGACGTGTCCGGCGAGCTGCCCTCGAAGAACATCGACACCGGCATGGGCCTCGAGCGCATGGCGACGATCCTGCAGGGCGTCGACAACCTCTACGAGATCGACACCACCTACAAGATCCTCGACCGCGCGGCCGAGCTCACCAAGACCCGCTACGGGCGCGACCACCGTTCCGACGTCAGCCTGCGGGTCATCGCCGACCACGTGCGCACCGGCACCATGCTGGTCGCCGACGGCGTCCTGCCCGGCAACGAGGGCCGCGGCTACGTTCTGCGCCGCATCCTGCGCCGCACGGTGCGCAACCTGCGCCTGCTCGGCTCCGGCGACGACCGCTACATGCACGAGCTGACCGACGTCGCGATCAACGTCATGGGCGAGCAGTATCCCGAGCTCAAGGCGGACGCGCCGCAGATCCACGGCATCATCGACGCCGAGGAGGCGTCCTTCCTCGGCACGCTGCGCACCGGCACGGCCATCTTCGACGTGGCGGTCGAGGAGACCAAGCGCAGGTCGGCCACCACGCTCCCCGGTGAGCAGGCGTTCAAGCTCCACGACACCTACGGCTTCCCGATCGACCTGACGCTGGAGATGGCGGCCGAGCACGGGCTCGAGGTCGACGAGGAGGGCTTCCGCCGCCTCATGAAGGAGCAGCGGCAGGCGGCCAAGGCCGACGCCGCGGCGAAGAAGACCGGCAACGCCGACATTTCTGTCTTCGGGCAGCTGCTCGAGGCGTCGGGCAAGGTCGACTTCCTCGGCTACGACCAGACCGAGGCCGACACCAGCGTGGTCGGCATCCTCGCCGACGGGGTGTCCGTGCCGGCGGCGGGCGCGGGTTCGAGCGTTGAGATCGTGCTCGCGCGCACCCCGTTCTACGCCGAGGGCGGCGGCCAGCTCGCCGACCAGGGCGTGATCCGCACCAGCGGCGCGGAGGTCGAGGTCGTCGACGTGCAGTCGCCGCTCACGGGGCTCGTCGTGCACCGCGGCAAGGTCCGCAAGGGCGAGATCAGGGTCGGCGACGAGGCGCAGGCGGAGATCGACGTCGAGCGCCGCCGCGCGATCTCGCGCAGCCACAGCGCCACCCACCTCGTTCACCGCGGCTTCAAGAACGCGCTCGGCGAGACGGCGGCGCAGGCCGGCTCGGAAAACTCACCCGGCCGCTTCCGCTTCGACTTCACCGCCTCGGGCGCGGTGCCGCAGAGCGTGCTGCGCGACGTCGAGGACGAAGTCAACGCCGTGCTCATCAACGACCTCCAGGTCAACGCCTTCTACACCTCCCAGGCGGAGGCCAGGGCGATGGGCGCGCTGGCCATGTTCGGCGAGAAATACGGCGACGAGGTCCGCGTGGTCGAGATCGGCGACTACTCCCGCGAGCTGTGCGGTGGCACCCACGTGCACAGCTCCGGCCAGCTCGGCCTGGTCAAGGTGCTGGGCGAGCAGTCCGTCGGCGCCGGGGTGCGCCGCGTCGAGGCCCTCGTCGGCATCGACGCCTTCCGTTTCCTGGCGCGCGAGAGCGTGCTGGTCGCCCAGCTCACCGAGCAGCTCAAGGCGCGCCGCGAAGAGCTCCCCGAGCGCATCGACGGCATCGTCACCCGGTTGCGCACGGCCGAGAAGGAGCTGGACAAGCTCCGCTCCGCCCAGGTGCTCCAGGTGGCGGGTGACCTGGCCGCCCAGGCTCGTGACCTGCACGGAGTCTCCGTGGTGACACACCGCGCGCCTGATGGCACCGGCGCCGATGATCTGCGTAAGCTCGCGCTTGATGTGCGTGGCAGGTTCCCGGCCGACAGACCGGCGGTCATCGTGATCGCCGGCGCCCCCTCCGACAGGCCCGTGGTGGTTGCCGCGGTCAACGAGGCGGGGCGCGAGCGGGGGCTCAAAGCCGGGCAACTGGTCGGCGTCGCCGCCAAGGCTCTTGGGGGTGGCGGTGGCGGCAAGGACGATGTCGCGCAAGGCGGCGGCACGCGACCGGAGGCGATCGGCGACGCGCTGCGCCTGGTCGAGCAGGCCGTCGCTGACCAGGTCAGCCGATAGCCCGGCCGACATGAGATTCGGTGCGCGGATCGGCGTGGACGTCGGCTCCGTACGCGTGGGCGTGGCCCGCAGCGACCCTTCGGGCATGCTGGCCACGCCGGTCGAGACCGTCAGACGCGGCAAGGGCACCCTCGACCGCATCGCCGCGATCGTCGCCGAGCACGAGGCGATCGAGGTCGTGGTCGGGCTGCCCACCTCGCTGTCGGGGCGTGAAGGGCAGGCGGCCGCGCTGGCGCGCGAGTTCGCCTCGGCCCTGGCGGCCCGGGTGGCGCCGACCCCGGTGCGGCTGTTCGACGAGCGGCTGACCACGGTGACCGCCCAGCAAGGGCTCAGGGCCAGCGGCGTGCGGGCGAAGAAGCAGCGCGGCGTCGTCGACCAGGCGGCCGCGGTCGTGCTGCTCCAGGATGCCCTCGACTCCGAACGCGCCACGGAAAGACCACCAGGCAGGCCCGTCGAACCGCCACCGGCGGCCGGCGGACCTGCCTCATGAGCGGCCGATCGACGGGCCCTTGCCGTGACCGGCGCGGGTGCGAGGCTGCCCCGTGCGCGCGGTCCGCTGCGGCGGAGCGAAGGTGTGCTCCCGTCACGAACGCGCGTGGCGAGGTGGTCTCGTGAACGGCACGCCCGAAGACGACGACGTGATCCCTTTCCTCGACGCGGACGACGACGCCGACCCGGTGCCCGGGCGGGGGAGCGGTACCCGGCCGCACCAGGCGGCAGGGCCGCACCCGGCCCCCGAACCAGGGGCGCGAGTGTCTTCCGGAGCGAGCCCCGAGGAGGCTTCCGAGCCGAACCCCGGGCCGGGCTCCAAGGCGGCTTCCGCGCTTGGTTCCGAAACTGGCCCCGGGCCGGGTTCGGGGGCGGCATCTGCGCTGGGCTCAGGGCCGGGCTCCGAGGCGGCTTCCGAGCTTGGCTCAGGGCCGGGCTCCGAGGCGGCTTCCGAGCTGGGCTCAGGGCCCGGTTCGAGGGCGGCCTCCGTGCTTGGCTCGGGGGCGGGCTCCCGAAAGGAGGCCGGGTCGGCGTCCCAGCGGCGCCGCGGCGCCCTGCGCCGGGCAGGGCTGCTCTCCACCGGCCTGCTCGTCTCGCTGGTGGCTGTGGGCGCCGGGGCCATCGCGGTGCTCAAGCCGTACATCAGCCCTGACGACTTCGACGGGCCGGGCAGCGGCTCGGTGACCGTGCGCATCGCGCCCGGGTCCAGCGCGGAGGCCATCGGCTCGACGCTGGCCGACGCCGGGGTGGTGGCCAGCGCGCGGTCGTTCGTGAAGGTGTCGGAGGACCGCGCGGTGACCGGGCGGCTCCGTCCCGGCCACTACCGCATGCGCAAGGGCATGGCGGCGGGGGCGGCGCTCGACCTGCTGCTCGCGCCCTCGTCCAGGATCGTGAAGCGGGTCACCGTGCCCGAGGGCCTGCGCGCGGCCGAGGTGCTGGCCCGGGTGGCCCAGCAGACCGGGCTGCCGCTCAAGGAGTTGCAGGGCGTCGACAGGGCTCTGGTCGGGCTGCCCGACTACGCGCCGGGGATCGAGGGTTTCCTGTTCCCCGCGACGTACGAGGTCGAGCCGGGCGACACGGCGGTCGACGTGCTGGCGGCGATGGTGGAGAGGTTCCGCGCCGCCGCCCGGCAGGTGGGTCTGGCGGCCGAGGCCGCGAAAGTGCATCTGACGCCGCTCGAGGCCGTCACGGTGGCGAGCCTGATCCAGGCCGAGGGCGGCACCGACGCCGACTACCCCAAGATCGCCAGAGTGATCTACAACCGCCTCGCGAAGGACACGCCGCTGGAGATCGACAGCACCGTTCTGTACGCCCAGAAACGCCGGACGCTGAGGATCACGGAGAGCGACACCAGAGTCGACTCTCCCTACAACACCTATCGCCACAAGGGGCTGCCGCCCGGTCCCATCGCCAATCCCGGAGAGAAGGCGCTGATGGCGGCGCTGCACCCGGCGGAGGGTGATTGGCACTGGTTTGTCACCACTGATCCGGCGCATAGAATCACCAAATTCACCAACAAAGAGAGCGAGTTCGTGAGATACCGGGAAGAGTTGAACAAGAACCTCGGGACGAGCTGATGTTCGGTGGACCCCCCGCTATCACCGCGCAAAAGCCCCAAAACGGGGCATGCGTCCTCTTCCCGTCCCTTAGCATGGCTACCCAGTGTGATCTCCGCTGGCCGTGGCAGCACGTCCGGTGGATCCCCCAGTTCCGCTCGGTGACCCCAGCCGGTTGGGCAGTTCCGCTTGACGCCTGGCCGGGCGTGCCGGGAGATTGGCCAGCGAACCCATGAGCGAACTCGATCTCAACTCCTTGCTCGGCGCCGAGGACGACGAAGGTCCTGCGCGGCGCCGCAGTCGCGGCGGCGGCGGCAGGCGCGGCAACGGCCGCAGACGGCGCAGGCGCCGCAGCCGGGGCAGGTTCATCGCACCGCTGCTCGCCTTCGTGGTGCTGGCCGGCATCATCGGCGGCGGCGGCTACTACGGCTACATGTGGATCAACGACGCGCTCGTGCCCGACGACTACACCGGCCAGGGCGCCGGCGAGGTCGTCATCGAGATCAAGAGCGGCCAGAGCGCCTCCGACGTGGCGGTGGAGCTGGAGCGCCAAGGCGTCGTGGCCAGTGTCAGGGCCTTCACCAACGCGATCGGCAACGCCGGGGCGAGCGCCTCGCTGCAACCGGGTTCGTACAAACTGCGCAAGCGCATGTCGGCCAAGAACGCCGTGGCGATGCTCGACCCGAACAACCGGCTGCGCGTGCCGGTGACGATCAAGGAGGGTCTGCGGCTGTCCCAAACCCTGGCCACGCTCGCCAAGGAGACCGGGCTGCCGCTCAAGGAGTTCAAGGCCGCGGCCAAGGACGTCGAAGCCCTGGATCTGCCGTCCTACGCCAAGGGCAAGCTGGAGGGCTACGCCTTCCCCGCCACGTTCGAGGTGCAGCCGAAGACCACCCCCCAGCAGATCCTCGCGGCCATGGTCGACCGCTACAAGAAGACGGCCGAGTCGGTCGACCTCGAAAGCGGTGCCAGGGATATCGGGTACACACCGCACGAGATCATCACCATCGCCAGCATCATCCAGGCCGAGGCCGGGCGCGCGGAGGACATGCCGAAGATCGCCCGCGTCATCTACAACCGGCTGGACCGCAAGCCACCGATGAAGCTGGGGATGGACAGCACGGTGATGTACGCCCTCGGCAAGTTCCGCACGTACGCCACCCACGCCGAGCTGCAGACCAAGTCCCGCTACAACACCTACAAGTACGAAGGGCTGCCGCCCGGCCCGATCTCCAACCCGGGTGACCACGCCATCGAGGCTGCGCTCAACCCGGCCAAGGGGCCGTGGCTGTTCTTCGTGGCCACCGACCTCAAGAGCAACGTGACCAAGTTCGCCACCACGGAGGCCGAGCGCCAGGCGCTGCTGGCGGAGTGCCGCCGGAACGGCGGCTGCGGCGGCTGATTTTCCCGTCCGCCACGTCCGCCCGCGCCGAGCCGGGGGCGGAGGCCGTACGGGACGGCGCCGCCGGGCCGGAGGACAAGGCCAAGGTCGTCAACGTGAGCCCCGGCTCCGCGGACGGCCTCGGCCCGACCCGGCGCCGTACGGTGCCGCAACGCGCGGGCGATAGGGTCGTCGTGTTCGTGGGAGAAGGAGTGTGGATGCGGGCTGCGGTGCTGGGATCCCCCATCGGCCATTCGCTCTCGCCCTACCTGCACCGGGCCGCCTACCAGGCGATGGGGCTCGACGGGTGGAGCTATGAGGCGTTCGAGTGCGACGAGGCGCGCCTGCCGGGGCTGCTGGCCGACCTGGCGCCGGTGCGCGGCCGGGAGCCCGGCGGCGATGACACCTGGGCCGGGTTGTCGCTGACCATGCCGCTCAAGCGGGCCGTGCTGCCGCTGCTCGACACGGTGTCCGAGGTGGCCGTCGAGGTCGGCGGCGCCAACACCGTGGTGTTCCGCGACGGTCTCCGGCACGGCGACAACACCGACGTCCACGGCATCAAGCAGGCGCTGGCCGAGGCCGGGGTGGCCGCGCCGGGATCGGCGGCCGTGCTCGGCGGAGGAGCCACGGCGGCCTCCGCGCTGGCGGCGCTGCGCGATCTCGGGCTGTTCCAGGCGACCCTGCTGGTGCGCGATCCCGCGCGGGCGGGGGAGACGGCGCAGGTCGCGGAGCGGCTGGGCGTGTCGCTGGCGGTGGAGACGTTCGACAAGATCGAAGTGGCGACGCGGGTGGATCTGGTGGTGTCCACGATGCCCGGCGGCGCCGCCGACGCCTTCGCGGACCGGCTGGCGCGGGTGCCTGCGCTCTTCGACGTGGTCTACTCGCCCTGGCCGACCCGCGCGGCGGCGGCCGTCGAGAAGGCGGGCGGCACCGTGGTCGGTGGCTTCGCGATGCTGCTGCATCAGGCGGTGCGGCAGGTGGAGCTGATGACCGGCCGGTCGGACGTGCCTGTCGAGGCCATGCGCGCGGCCGGGGAGGCCGAGGTCCTGAGGCGGTCGTAGCCACCGGCCCGCGCCGCACCGCGCCACGACGGCGGAGCGGCGGCCGGACCTCGCGCCGGCGCCGAGATCCCACCGCTCCTCAGGGCGGCGGAGGTCGCCTTCGGGCGGGCCTGGCCCTCACCGTTGCTCGAAGCGGCGGAGGTCGCCTTCGAGCGGCCTGGCCATTCTCTGGGCAGATCTTTACCGGCAGGCCATGGCCGGTCGGGATGATTCGGGGAGGCTCGGTGGTTGTGGTAGTGTAGCTCTCTGATCGGTCCGGCATGCCTTGCTGGACGCGCAAGCGGAGGTCTCCCTCCCACCTGAGTCGCCGGAAGGTGGCCGGGTCCAGGATCACGCCGGACTACTCCGGGGAGCTCGAGGCCACGAAGCCACAGAGCTCAGTGGCCCCGCATGCGCGACGTGCGGGGCTTTTCGCGTTCGCAGCGCGAGGGCTCCCGGCACGACGAGCACGTAGGGATCGCAAACCTAGGAGGCCCCATCAGCACTGAGCCCCGCATCAACGAGCGTATCCGAGTTCCCGAGGTTCGCCTCGTGGGCCCGAACGGCGAGCAGGTAGGCATCGTCTCCATTCACGATGCGCTCAAGCTCGCCCAGGAAGCCGACCTCGACCTCGTCGAGGTCGCGGCAACGGCTCGACCGCCCGTGTGCAAGCTCATGGACTACGGCAAGTTCAAGTACGAGTCCGCGATGAAGGCGCGCGAGGCGCGCAAGAATCAGGCGCACACGATCATCAAGGAGATCAAGCTCCGGCCGAAGATCGACCCGCACGACTACGAGACCAAGAAGGGTCACGTGGTGCGGTTCCTCAAGGCGGGAGACAAGGTCAAAGTCACGATCATGTTCCGTGGCCGCGAGCAGTCCCGGCCGGAGCTCGGCTTCCGGCTGCTGCAGCGGCTGGCGGACGACGTCCAGGAGCTCGGCTTCGTGGAGTCCCACGCCAAGCAGGACGGCCGTAACATGATCATGGTGATCGGTCCGCACAAGAAGAAAGCCGAGGCCAAGGCCGAAAAGGCCGCAGCCAAGGCGCAGCGTGGCGGCGAGGAGCCTTCCACACAGGAAGCGTGACCCGCAGTTGGGGTTAGCCTTACAACGCGACCCCAGCCAAAGCCACCGGCAGACGAAGACGCCGCTACCGGGTCGGCCAGCACCGGCCCGGCCTGCGGCACGACCGAAACGAGGAGAGACGGCGACATGCCGAAGATGAAGACGCACAGCGGTGCGAAGAAGCGGTTCCGGCTTACCGGCACCGGCAAGATCAAGCGTCGCCGTGCCAATCGCGCGCACTACAACGAGTGGAAGTCGTCCACGTTGACGCGCCGTCTCAAGAACGAGGTCGTCCTTTCCGACGCCGACCACAAGAAGATCAAGAAGCTGCTCGCCAAGTAGCGCGAACCCCCGGGGAGAAGAATCATGGCACGCGTGAAGCGGGCGCTCAACGCCAAGAAGAAGCGCAAGGTCGTCCTCGAGAGGGCGAGCGGTTACCGTGGCCAGCGGTCGCGTCTCTACCGCAAGGCCAAGGAGCAGATGCTCCACTCGATGACGTACGCCTACCGGGACCGCAAGGACCGTAAGGGTGCGTTCCGCCGTCTGTGGATCCAGCGGATCAACGCCGCCGCCCGCCAGAACGGCCTGACCTACAACCGCCTCATCCAGGGTCTGCGCCTGGCCAACATCGAGGTCGACCGCAAGATCCTCGCCGACCTCGCGGTCAACGACAGCCAGACCTTCGCCACGCTCGTGGAGGCCGCCAAGAAGGCGCTCCCGGCCGACGTGAACGCTCCGGCCGCGGGCTGAGGCAGTTGCTTGAACGAGGGCCCACCGATGACGGTGGGCCCTTTGCTGTGGACGCGCGCGAAGCGCGTCCGGCGGCGGGCCGCGGGACAAGGCCCATCGGCGTGCGTAAGGGCGTGGGGGAAGAGCATGGCGGGGTCCGAGTTGACCAACGTGCGGTCGCCGAGGGTCAAGGCGGCCCGGCGGCTCACCAAACGGGCCTTCAGGGAGCAGGACCGTAGATTCCTGGCCGAAGGGCCGCAGGCGGTGCGCGAGGCGCTCAAGCTCGACGGCGTGACCCTCGAGCTGTTCAGCACCGCCGAGGCAGAGCTGCGCCACCCCGAGCTGATCACCGAGGCCACCCTCAAGGGCATCCCCGTGCACCGGGCCAGCGGTGAGGTCATGTCGGAGCTCTCCCAGACGGTGACCCCGCAGGGGCTGGTGGCGGTCTGCGGGCTCGTGCACGTCCCCCTGGAGCAGGCCATGGCGGGCACGCCCCGCCTGGTGGCGCTGCTCGCGCACGTGCGCGACCCGGGCAACGCCGGCACCGTCATGCGCGCCGCCGACGCCGCCGGGGCCGACACGGTGATCTTCACCGACGCCTCCGTCGACCCGTACAACGGCAAGTGCGTACGCGCCAGCGCGGGCAGTCTTTTCCATCTTCCCGTCGTCATCGGTGCTCCGGTGGGCGCCGCTGCGCGTCACCTCAAGGAGCGGGGGCTGCGCGTGCTGGCGGCCGACGGCACGGGCAAGCGCACGCTCGACGACGTCGATCTGTCCGGTCCCACCGCGTGGATCTTCGGCAACGAGGCCTGGGGTCTGCCGGAGGAGATCCTCGCCGAGGCGGACGATGTGGTCAGAGTGCCCATCTACGGCCAGGCTGAAAGTCTCAACCTGGCCACCGCGGCGGCGGTGTGCCTTTACTCTTCCGCCAGGGCTCAGCGAGTGCCCTAGGCGGCGGGAAACCCGCTATTGTCGGCGATGTAGGCGGAGGAGGCGAGGTCGTGCACGGCGCAGACACCGACGGGCGCGTTGTGGCCGCCGCGTGCACGATAGCCATCGACGATCTCCCTGACGGCCTCATCGTGGCCGACCGATATGGCTGCGTGGTGGCCGTCAACCGAGCCGCCGCCAGGCTCACCGGCATCGCCATGGAGCGCGCGGTCGGCCGGCACATGACCGACGTGTTCCCCTTCCGCGACCATGACGGGCGCGACTGGTGGAAGGCCCTCGACCCCGAGGGCGGGCTGCGCACGCGGAGCAGGGTGCCGGAGCGGCCGCTGCACCTGCCGGGCGGCCAGGAGCTCTACGTCACGGCCCGGTTCATCCGCGAGCCGGAGCGCGGCGGCGACGTCGAGCGCGTCACGATCACCCTCAGAGACGGCGGCGCCCGGGCCCGGCTGGAGCGCAGCCGCGCCGACCTGGTCTCCACGGTGGCCCACGAGCTGCGCTCGCCGCTGACGAGCGTCAAGGGTTTCACCGCGACCCTGCTGGCCAAGTGGACGCGCTTCACCGACGAGCAGAAGCGCGTGATGCTCGAGACCGTCAACAACGACGCCGACCGGGTCACACGGCTCATCACCGAGCTGCTCGACGTCTCCCGCATCGAGTCGGGGCGGCTGGAGGTGCGCCGGCAGGTCGTCGACCTTCCCGCCAGGGCGCGCAGGCTCATCGCCGGGCGGGTGGCGGCCGGCGAGGCCGAACACCGGTTCCGCCTGGTGGTCGGCGACCATCTGCCGGAGATGTGGCTCGACCAGGACAAGATCGACCAGATCCTGGGTAACCTGGTAGAAAACGCGCTGCGCCACGGGCGCGGCACTGTGACAATAGAGATCGAATCCGTTGGGTGGGGAGTTGCCGTGTCGGTGCGCGACGAGGGCGAGGGCAT
Organism: Nonomuraea deserti; assembly: GCF_004348685.1. Classification (GTDB taxonomy): domain Bacteria; phylum Actinomycetota; class Actinomycetes; order Streptosporangiales; family Streptosporangiaceae; genus Nonomuraea; species Nonomuraea deserti. The sequence continues at coordinate 24,572 of NZ_SMKO01000116.1, forward strand.
CGAGCCCGAGCTGGCTCCGCGCGTCTTCAGGCAGTTCTGGCGGGGTGGCAACAGCCGCAGGCGTGGCGGCACCGGGCTCGGCCTGTTCATCGTGAAAGGCCTGGTCGAGGCGCACGGCGGCACGATCGCCGTGCAGCGGGCCCCCGAGGGCGGGGCGGAGTTCCGATTTACCGTGCCCACCGGCACGCCTGACTTCGCCACTCCATAAGCGAGCGATTCGGGCCCGGTGGGCGGGTCCCACTAGACTCATTTCCGCTCAAGCCCTGGATACGGAGCTCACTCTTGTCTGACTACGACCCCGTCGAGGTGACACCGTTGCATGCCGACGAGGTGTCCCGCATGGAGGCCGACGCCGTCGCGGCGATCAAGGCGGCCGACGATCTCGACGCACTCAAGCAGGCCAGGCTGGCGCACGCGGGTGACCGCTCGCCCATCGCCCTGGCCAACCGGGAGATCGGCGCGCTGCCGCCGGCCGCCCGCGCGGAGGCCGGCAAACGCGTCGGCGCCACCCGTAAGGCGATCAACGAGGCGCTGGCCGCGCGCCAGGCCGAGCTCGAGGCCGAGCGCGACGCGCGCGTGCTCGTCGAGGAGAGCGTCGACGTCACCCTGCCGTGGGACCGCCGGCCACGCGGCGCCCGCCACCCGCTGACCACGCTGCAGGAGCGCATCGCCGACGCGTTCGTCGCCATGGGCTACGAAGTGGCCGAAGGGCCCGAGCTCGAAGGCGAGTGGTTCAACTTCGACGCCCTCAACATCGCCAAGGACCACCCGGCGCGCTCCGACCACGACACGTTCTTCGTCGGCTCCACGGAGTCCGGCATGGTGCTGCGCACGCAGACGTCGCCGGTGCAGATCCGCGCGCTGCTCCAGCGCGAGCTGCCGGTCTACGTGATCTCACCGGGCAAGACGTTCCGCACCGACGAGCTCGACGCCACCCACACCCCCGTCTTCCACCAGACGGAGGGGCTGGCCGTGGACGAGGGCCTGACGATGGCCCACCTCAAGGGCACGCTCGACCGGTTCGCGGAGGTGATGTTCGGCAAGGGCATCTCCACCCGGTTCCGCCCCAACTACTTCCCGTTCACCGAGCCGTCCGCCGAGATGGACCTCAAGTGCTTCGTCTGCCGCGGCGCCTCGGCGACCCCCGGCAACCCGCCCTGCCGCACCTGCAAGTCGGAGGGCTGGATCGAATGGGGCGGCTGCGGCATGGTCAACCCGCGGGTGCTCGTCGCGTGCGGCGTCGATCCGTCGCGATACTCCGGGTTCGCGTTCGGCATGGGCATCGAGCGCACGCTGATGTTCCGCCACAACGCCGAGGACATGCGTGACATGGTCGAGGGAGACGTGCGCTTCACGCTCCCGTTCGGAATGGAGATCTGATGAAGGTCCCGCTTTCCTGGCTGCGGGAGTATGTCGATCTCCCGGCGGTCACCGCCCACGAGGTGGCCGACAAGCTCACGGCCGCCGGGCTGAAGCTCGAGTCGATCACCTCGCACGGCCACGACGTCAAGAACGTCGTGGTCGGCGAGGTGCTCGCCATCGAGGAGCTGACCGGATTCAAGAAGCCGATCAGGCACTGCAAGGTCGAGACGGGCGAGGCGACGCCGCGCGAGATCGTCTGCGGCGCCACCAACTTCGTCGCCGGTGACCGGGTGCCCGTCGTGCTGCCCGGAGGGGTGCTGCCCGGCGGGTTCGAGGTCGGGGCGCGCAAGACGTACGGGCGCATGTCCGAGGGCATGATCTGCTCCGAGCGCGAGCTCGGGCTCGGCGACGACCACAACGGCATCATGGTGCTGCCCGCCGGCGCCCCGATCGGCGGCGACGTGGTCGAGCTCCTAGGCCTGCGCGACGAGGTGATCGAGCTGGAGATCACCCCCGACATCGGCTACGCGCTGTCGATCAGGGGTGTGGCGCGCGAGGCGGCGACCGCGTTCGGGGTGGCCTTCCGCGATCCCGCGGACGTCGAGCCGCCCGCCGACACCGGGCCGTCGTGGCCCGCCACCATAGGCGACCCGACGGCGTGCGACCGGTTCGTGCTGCGCGAGGTGCGCGGCTTCGACCCCGCCGCGCAGACCCCGCTCTCGATGCGCGTACGCCTGGCACGGGCCGGCATGCGTCCCGTGTCGCTGGCCGTCGACATCACCAACTACCTGATGCTGGAGCTCGGTCAGCCGCTGCACGCGTTCGACCGCGACAAGCTCAGCGGCGAGATCGTGGTGCGCCGGGCGCAGCCCGGTGAGCGGCTGGAGACGCTCGACCACGTGGTGCGCGAGCTCGACCCCGACGACATCCTGATCACCGACCAGTCGGGGCCGATCTCGATGGCGGGCACGATGGGTGGCCTGGAGACCGAGATCTCCGACGGCTCGACCGACATCGTCATCGAGGCCGCTCACTTCTCCGCGACCGGCATCTCCCGCGAGTCCCGCAGGCACGGGCTCGTGTCGGAGGCGTCCAAGCGGTTCGAGCGCGGCGTCGACCGGGAGCTGCCGCTCGTCGCCTCGTGGCGGGCCGTGCAGTTGCTGGCCGAGCTTGACGGCGCCGCCGTCCAGCCCGGCGTCACGCACGCCGAGGTCGAGGTGTCGCCGGCGCGCATCGCGATCCCGTCGGGCCACCCCGGGGCCGTGGCCGGCACCACCTACTCCAAGGAGACCGTGGTCGCCCGGCTGCAGCAGGTCGGCTGCGTCGTCGTCGACGGTGACGACGCCGCCGTGCGCCGGGGCGGTGTCGACCCGACCGGAGTCGTGACCGGCGGCGAGCTGGCGGCCAAGCTGGCCGTCACCGGCGACGACATGATCACGGTGACGCCGCCGTCGTGGCGGCCCGACCTCACCGACCCCAACGACCTGGCCGAAGAGGTCATCCGGCTGGAGGGCTACGAGAGCCTGCCGTCGGAGCTGCCCGCCGCCCCGGCGGGCGCCGGGCTCACCGAGGGGCAGCGGCTGCGCCGGCGGGTGGGCAGGGCCCTGGCCGGAGGCGGCTACGTCGAGGTGCTCAGCTACCCGTTCGTCAGCGCCGCCGACTTCGACCACCTGCAGCTGCCCGCCGACGACGCCCGCCGCAACGCCATGCGGCTGGCCAACCCGCTGTCGGAGGACGAGCCGCTGATGCGCACGACGCTGCTGCCGGGGCTGCTCAAGACCCTGGTGCGCAACGTCGGGCGCGGGTTCGCCGACGTGGCGCTGTTCGAGAGCGGGCCGGTCTACCGGCCGCGCGAGAGTGCTCCCGAGGCGGCGCCGGTGCTCGGGGTGGAGCGCCGGCCGACGGCCGAGGAGCTCGCCTCGATCGAGGCGGCGCTGCCCGACCAGCCCTTGCGCGTCGCGGTCGTGCTGACCGGCGAGTTCGAGCGGTCCGGCTGGTGGGGTTCCGGCCGGCAGGCCTCCTGGGCCGACGCGGTGCAGGCCGCCCGGCTGGTGGCGGCCGAGGCGCGGGCCGAGCTGTCCATCAGCGCCGACCAGCACGAGCCGTGGCACCCCGGCAGGTGCGCGGCCCTCTACCTCGGCGACACGCTGGTGGGGCACGCCGGCGAGCTGCACCCGCGGGTCATCGAGGCCTACGGGCTGCCGGCCCGCACGTCGGCGATGGAGCTGGAGCTGTCGCGGCTCGAGGCGGCCATGCCGGGCCCTGTCGAGACGCCTCCCGTCTCCGCCTATCCGGTGGCCACCCAGGACGTCGCGCTGATCGTGCCCGACTTCACGCCGGTGGCCGACGTCGAGGCGGCCCTGCGCGACGGCGCCGGTGAGCTGCTGGAGTCGATCCGGCTGTTCGACGTCTACGAAGGCGAGCAGGTGGGCGAGGGCAACAAGTCGCTCGCCTACTCGATGCGGTTCCGTGCCCCCGACCGTACGCTGACGGTCGAGGAGACGACCGCGGCCAGGGACGCGGCGGTGGCGATGGCGGCCGACCGCGTGGGAGCCCAGCTCCGCGGGTGATCGTTGCGCCTGAGGGCCGGTGCGGCGGGGTGCCGTGCCGGCCTTTTATCCGGTTCTGCTCGTGTGGAGCGTGGTGAGGTCGAGTGAGGGAACCTCGCCTGCGCGCAAGAGTGCGGGATGCGATCATCAGGCTATGAGTGTGCTTCTGGTGTTCGGCGAGAGGGATGACGCCGAAGAGGTCGCCGAGACGCTGGGGGAGTGGTTTCCCTCGCTCGGGGTGCCACGGGTGGTGCGGGAGACGCTGGCAGGGGAGGACGACGCCGAGGACGCCCAGTGGCTGGTCGTCGTCGAAGGCATGGACGACGGTGCGCTGGCCAAGGTGGATGAGCTGGTCGCGCGGTATGAGGGGTGGCGGGAGGCGGGCTGAGCCCACTCAGAGTCTGTCGATCTCAGTGAGATCGATGGTCAGCTCGAACGGAACAGACAGCTTCAGGGAGTCGTGATGAATGCCGGTGAGTCCGTAGGCTCGGGTGGCCGGGTCGAGTTCGTAGACATAGATCGTCGGTCTGCCCGAATCCTTCTCGACGCGCCAGAAATGCTGGATGCCGGCTCCGGCGTAGAGTTGCGGTTTGCGATGACGGTCGCGCGATCTGGATTCCGGAGAAACGACCTCGATGATGAGCACGACGTCTCCTGCTAGGTAGTACGTCTCATCGTCATCGCACGCCGCCTCGGCCTTGATCACTGTGAGGTCTGGCTCCGGACGCTGATCGGTGCCGAGAACGACGCTCATCTCCCGCCGCACGCGCAGGGTGTCCGGCATGGCTTGGCGCAGGCCCATGGCGAGAAGGTCGATGATCCGCGCGTGGAAGGAGGCCTGAGGACTCACGAAAACCAAGCTTCCGTCAATCAACTCTGTGTGCGCAGGCAAATCCGGAATGTTATCGAGGTCCTTGGCTGTGAAGCCTCCTGGAGGAGGGAAGACCCAGTCGGGCAGCGAGGTAGTCGTCATCTCTAGGCTCACCGCTTCGGCAGTCATGGCTTAACGCTACCAATCTAATGTGCTCACGCCAGGTGAATGGGAGCACACACCGCGTAAGGCTGCGCACCCGAGGGATGGGTGCTGGTCGGCGGTGAGGTCCGGCACGCTGCGCGGGTGGGGGAGAGGCTGGTCAGGG
>NZ_SMKO01000117.1 GCF_004348685.1 Nonomuraea deserti
GTCCGGGGCGGACCGCCGGTGGGCTTGGACGTGTGCCGCGGCGGGGAGGGTCTGACGGGAGGGGGCTCCGCCAGGGACGGCTCCACGGGCCGTATGCGCGTCGGAGGGAGGCCCGGCGGGCGGCTCTGCCAGGTGGGCCGCGGGCCGGGCGACGGCGGCGGGCCGCCGGTCGGCGAGGGCATCAGGGGCGCGGGAGAGGGGATGACCAGGGGCGGCGGAAACACGGGCGACTCCGTGACGCCGAGCGGGCGCATGGTCGTGGCGTCGACGATGGGCAGCACGGTCACCGGGAGGTTCTTCGGCTCGCCCTGCCAGGGCAGCCTGATGCCGGGCGGCTCGCCCGTCGGGGGGAAGGCCGCCGTCGCGACGCCCGACAGGCCGCCGTTGTCCCTGCCGATCTGCTGGAAGATCACGGCTATCGCCACCACGGCCGCGACCGCCGCCAGCGCGCCTGCCAGCGCCTGAGGCCACCTTCCAGCGCCCTTGTCCGGGGAAACGGGAAACCCGGCGGCTCCCAGGCCGCTCGTCCGCCTGGCGACGTAGCGCCGGTAGGGCAGCAGCTCCGGGTCGCCGAAGCAGCTCAGCACCCTGACCCGCAGCGCCTCCGGCAGCGCCACGGCCGGCAGCAGCGCGTAGACCTTGGTGGCCGACACCTCGCGGGCGCGGTGGGGCGCGCAGGTCTCGCAGCGCGACAGGTGCCTGACCAGGTGCTCGCGCATCTCCTGGGTCAGCTCGCCGGAGAAGCCGGCGAGGATGCGGGCGCGCGCCGGGCAGTCGTACGGGCCCTTCCTGGCCAGGATCTCGGCCGCGAGCGCGCCGCCCAGGCGTTCGCGGGCCTCCTCCATGATCTGCTCCACCTGGCGCGGCGGGAGCGCGAGGACCTGGGCGAGCTCGGCAGCGGGCAGCTCGTGCCGGTAGGCCAGCTCCAGCGCCTCGCGGTCGGCCACGGGCAGGCCGTGGACCGCGTTCCACGCCATGACCCGCAGGTCGGCGTCGGCCGGGTCGTCCAGCGGCGGCGCCTCGGCCAGCGCCTGCGCGGGGCCGGGCGGGGCGCAGGCCCTGCGGCGCAGGCACTCGGCGCGGGCCAGCGCGTACAGCCAGGTGCGCAGCCTCTCCGGGTCGGCCAGCGCGTCCGCGTGCGCCTCGGCCGCGATCAGCGTGTCGCGGAGCGCCACCTGCGCGCTGTCACCACTCATGAGGAGGGACCAGCAGTAGCGGTAAATGCTCTCCGCGTGGGCGTCGTAGAGAGCGGCCACGGCGTCGGTGTCGCGGGCGCGAAGGGCTTCGACCAGAACGCGGTCATCCATGTGACCGAAGGTAATGGATCGGTAACTAGTAGTTCCACCATTTCCGCGCCGTTGGCATGGCTTGTCGGGCCGCACGTTCGGGTTCCTGATGAATAATCGCGAAGGCCCCCTGCACCCTTTTGCGGCCCTTATGACCAGAATTATCTACCTAAATCATTGCTTGTACTTGGAGACGATCTCGGTGCTCCGGTCCACCGCGAACGGCTCGGTCGTCGGCTTGACCGTGTGCACCGGCAGGGCGCCGCCGAGCGCCAGATCCTCGTAAGGGCGGCCGGTCGATCCCCAGGTCCGCGCCGTGATCTCGGTCTTGGCCACCTTGGCGCGCGCGGGCACCCCCGACACCGTGAGGATGAAGCGCGGCGGGCGGCCCGCTTTCACGTCGTCCACGAACGTGCTGCCGCCGGCCAGAAGTTTGCCTGTTTTGTCGCGCAGCAGCGCGTTGACGACGAGGCTGCTCGCCGCCGTTCGATAGGGATTATCCACATATCCAGTAATAAGGTATGAGCCGTCTTTCTGGCGCAATGTCTGAGTCCGGGTGATGGGAAACTCCCGGAACGCCGACGGGATGCGCGCCGCCAGCCGCCACTGGGCGGGACGGTACTGGATCGTCACCTTGGCCGGCCTCTTGGTGGCGGTGGCCTGGCCGGTGAAGGCCAGCGACCCGCCCGGCGGCACGGCGTCGAGCGGCTGGTCCATCCTGACCACCTCGGTGCCCTTCGTGTCGTGCCCGACGATCGTGGCCACCACGTGCTCGCCGAAATGCCACGGATTGGTGTTGCTGAGCACGCCGGCCCAGTTGACGGCGTATCCGTCGGCGGATTTGACGATATTGGAGACCTGCTCCTTGAGAGCGAGCGGCTTGAGCTCTTGTACGGGTTGTTCCTCGCTCGCGCACCCGGTGAGGCAGATCGCCCCGAGTGCGAGGAGGCTGACGGTTCGGCTACGCGGGATCACTTTGCCGTGATAACCCGTGCATGGGCACGGATGGCAGAGGACACGCGCCTGCCGTACCAAGTCTTTAACGCGGACGCACGACCCTGGACTCGTCCCAGACCGGCTCGGGCGACTCGTAGACCGTGCCGTCGGAGCCGAAGACCAGGAAGCGGTCGAAGTCTGTGGCGAACCAGCGGTCGTGGGTCACCGCCAGCACCGTGCCGTCGAACGCCTCCAGCCCCGCCTGCAGCGCCTCGGCGCTGGCCAGGTCGAGGTTGTCGGTCGGCTCGTCCAGCAGCAGCAGCGTGGCCCCCGACAACTCCAGCAGCAGGATCTGCAGGCGCGCCTGCTGCCCGCCCGACAGCGATTCGAAGCGCTGCTCCGCGACCCTGCCCGCCAGCTCGTAGCGGGCGAGCGTCTTCATGGCTTCGTTCTTCAGCCTGGCGTGCTCGGTCATGACGATGTCGACAGGGGTGCGGCCGAGCAGCTCGGGCCGGGCGTGCGTCTGGGCGAAGTGGCCAGGCACGACGCGGGCGCCCAGCCTGGCCACGCCCTCGTGGCGGACCTGCTCGCCCGCCAGCAGGCGCAGGAAGTGGGACTTGCCCGAGCCGTTGGAGCCGAGCACCGCGACGCGCTCGCCGTACCAGACCTCCAGGTCGAACGGGCGCATCAGCCCGCTGAGCTCCAGCCCTTCGCAGATGACCGCGCGCTTGCCCGTGCGGCCGCCCCGCAGGCGCATCTTGATGTTCTGCTCGCCGGGCGCCACCTCCGGCGGCCCCGCCTCCTCGAACTTGCGCAGCCGCGTCTGGGCGGCGTGGTAGGCGGGGGCCATGCCGTCGTTGTAGCGCGCTTTGTTCTTCAACATGTTGACCAGGGCTCTGAGCTTGGCGTGCTCTTCGTCCCAGCGCCTGCGCAGCTCGTCGAGCCGCTCGTTGCGGGCCTTGCGCGCCTCGGAGTAGGTGGCGAACCCGCCGCCGTGGATCCAGATGCCGCCCGACTCGACGGTGACGATCCGGTCGGCCGCGTTGGCCAGCAGCTGGCGGTCGTGGCTGACCAGCAGCACCGTCTTCGGCGTCTCCCTGAGCTGTTGCTCCAGCCATTCCTTGCCGGGCACGTCGAGGTAGTTGTCGGGCTCGTCGAGCAGCAGGGTCTGGTCGGGGCCGCGCAGCAGCGCCTCCAGGACCAGCCGCTTCTGCTCGCCGCCCGACAGGGTGGCCACGTCGCGATATTTCACCCGTTCGTACGGCACGCCGAGCGCGGCCACCGTACAGGTGTCCCAGAGCACCTCGATGTCGTAGCCGCCGGCGTCGGTGTAGTCGCCGATGGCCTGCGCGTAACGCATCTGCGTCTTCTCGTCGTCGCGCTCCATCATCGCCAGCTCGGCCTCGTCGAGCCGCTCGGCCGCCTGCCGCACGGCGGGCGGCGCGACGCCCAGCAGCAGGGCGCGCACGTCGCTGCCGTCGCGCACGCTGCCGATGAACTGGCGCATCACGCCCAGCCCGCCCGAGCCGGCCACGGTGCCCTCGACCGGCTGGAGGTCGCCGGCGATCAGCCGCATGAGCGTGGTCTTGCCGGCGCCGTTGGGCCCGACCAGCGCCGCCTTCACGCCTTCGCCGATCCGGAAGGACACGTCGTTGAGCAGGGGCCGCCCGTCGGGCAGCACGTATGTCAGGTGTCCTACTTCGACGTGGCCCATGCGCGCAGGCTATCGGGCCCGTTCGTGACGGAGCACCACGTTTTCCGGCCGCTCAGCCGGGCTCCCTCCTGGCGATGATGCCCCGCGCGATGTCGGGGGTTCCGGGTTCCGGCGAATGCCCGAGGACTCTGGACAGCAAGTGATCTAATGACTAGAACTGTAGGGAGCCTCCTCCCCTAGGACCAGTGATGACGCGATTCCGCTCTGCCCTCGCCCCCCTCGCCATCGCGTTGGCCGGCCTGACGGCCGTGCCGCAGCCGGTCTGGGCCGCGCCTCCCAAACCGGTGCCCTCGGCCGCACCGCAGGAGCAGCAGGCCACCGCCGCCTCCGAGTGCGCCCCGACCGTCGCGGGAGCCGCCACGAACGCCCGCCTGACCACGCTGTTCACCAACTACGGCAACGACAACGACCGCCTGGACGACTGGACGGGCGCCGACGGCACCTATTCGCTCAGACTGCCCGGCGGCAAGGAACTGTGGATCTTCTCCGACACCTTCCTCGGCCAGGTCAACCCCGACGGCTCGCGACCGCCCGTGGTCGAGGAGGGCGGCACGACCGTCTTCCTGAACAACACGTTCGCCGTCGAGCGCGACGGCAGGCTGTCCACGATCCACGACGGCACCGCCGAGAAGCCGACCGCCGTGATGCCGCCGCGCGACGAGGACCACTGGTTCTGGGCCGGCGACGCGACGCTGGCCGGCGGCGTCGTGGAGGTCACCTACCAGGAGTACGAGCGGTTCGGCGACGGCACGTGGGACTGGCGCTGGCACCGCAACGTGGTGGCCAGGTTCGCCCCTGGTCGGCTCGACGAGCCGATCAGCGTGCACGACCTGCCCTCGGGGCACGGCGTCTCGTGGGCCTCGGCGACCATGAAGGACGGCGGATACACCTACGTCTACGGCGTCGAGGACCTCGGGTCGCCGAAATACATGCACGTCGCCAGGGTCAAGGGGCAGAGCCTGCTGGGCCGCTGGGAATATCTCAAGGCCGACGGCACCTGGTCGCCCGACGAGGCCGACTCGGCGCGGGTGATGAGCGGGGTGGCGAACGAGTACAGCGTCAGCAAGGTCGGATCCGGATATGTCCTGATCACTCATGACACCACCGAGGCGCTCAGCCCGAACATCGTCGCCTACTCCTCCTGCTCCCCAGCCGGCCCCTTCACCGGCAAGCAGCACGTCTACACGACCCCCGAGACCGGCGGCGACATCTTCACCTACAACGCCCACGCGCATCCCGAGGTGGACGGCGACGGGCTCGTGATCTCGTACAACGTCAACAGCTTCGTGAACACCGACCACTACCGTGACGTGTCGATCTACCGGCCCCGATTCCTGGATGTGACGTTCGAGTGAGGCGTAACTGGGCGGCCCGCCTGCGGCACGTCACGATCGACGGGCTGCGGGCGGTCGTGCTGGAGAACGAACGGCTGCGCGTGACCGTCGTGCCGGACAAGGGCGGCGACGTGGTGGAGTTCCTGCACAAGCCCACCGACACCGACTTCGTCTGGCTCTCCCCGCAGGGCCTGCGCAGCCCGCGCGACCACCTCCAAGGAGCGGCCGACGACGTCGCCCAGTTCGTCGACCACTACGAGGGCGGCTGGCAGGAGGTCTTCCCCAGCGGCGGCGCGCCGAGCGAGTACCGGGGCGCGCGGCTGGCCCAGCACGGCGAGGTCTCGGGGTTGCCGTGGGAGTGCGAGGTCGTGGCCGACTCCGAGGAGGAGGTCGCGGTGCGGCTGCGCGTGCGTACGCGGCGGCTGCCGTACGCGGTGGAGAAGGTCTTCCGGCTGCGATCGGGCACGGTGGCGCTGGAGATCGAGGGGCGGGCCACCAACGAGTCGGGCCTCCCGCTGCACGCCATGTGGGGCCAGCACATCGTGTACGGCCTGCCGTTCCTGCGGCCGGGCGCCAGGATCAGGCTCCCCGAGGGCGTCACCGTGATCCCGCACGAGAGCGCGATCGGCCCCGGCGGGCGGCGGGTCCGGGCGGGCGGGCCCTGGCAGTGGCCGGTCGTGCCGGCGGACGGGGGCGGCGAGACGGACCTGAGCGTGGTGCCGGAGCGGGGCGCGCCGAGCGACATCGTGTATCTGACCGGCTTCGACGAGGGATGGTACGAGATTTCTGGGGACATCGGTATGCGGGTGGAGTGGGATGCGACGCTCCTGCCGTACCTGTGGATGTGGCACGAGCTCGGCGCGTCCACCGGCTACCCCTGGTGGGGACGGGTCTACACGGTCGGCCTCGAACCCTTCTCCAGCATGCCCACCGACGGCCTGGCCGCGGCCGTGGCCAACGGCACGGCCCTCACCCTGAACCCCCACGAGACGAAAGAACTGCGGTTGCGCGCGGAGGTGCTGGCATGAGCGAATTCGGCGGGAAAGTTGCGCTGGTCACGGGCGGGTCGATGGGCATCGGCCGGGCGGTGGTCGACCGGCTGGCCGACGGCGGGGCGTCCGTGGTCTTCTGCGGCGCCGACAGAAGCGCCGAGCTCGACACCGAGCACGTCGTCGGCAGGATCGCCGACGTCCGCAGCGCCGGCGCCATGCGCGACCTCGTGGACCTGACCGTGGCCAGGTTCGGCGGGCTCGACATCGTGGTGACGTGCGCGGGCGTGCAGCGCTACGGCACGGTCGAGGACACCCCTGAAGAGGTCTGGGACGAGGTGCTCGACATCAACCTCAAGGGCGTCTATCTCGCGTGCAAGGCCGCGGTGCCGAGGCTGCGGGCCCGCGGCGGCGGCTCGATCGTGATCATGTCGTCGGTCCAGGCGTTCTCCTCGCAGGCCCAGGTGGCCGCCTACACCGCGAGCAAGGCCGCGCTGAACGGCCTGACCAGGGCCATGGCGCTCGACCACGCGGCCGACGGGATCAGGGTGAACGTGGTCTGCCCCGGCTCGGTGGACACGCCGATGCTGCGCTGGGCGGCCGACCTGTGGCGCGGCGAACTGTCGCAGGAGGAGCAGGTGGCGCAGTGGGGCCGCTCCCACCCGCTGGGCCGCGTGGCCAGGCCCGAGGAGGTGGCCGAGATGGTGGCGTTCCTGGCGGGCCCGCGCGCGTCGTTCATCACCGGAGCCGAGCACCGCGTGGACGGCGGGCTGCTCGCCCAGAACCCGGCGGCGCTCCCGGAGTAGGTCGAGCGGAGACCACGGGTTCCTCCACCGGCGCACCAGAGCCGGCAACAGTTCCGCCAACGCGACGAAAGCCCAAGTCACAGGACTGATACGAGTGGGTCGGCGGGCCAGGGCACGCGCCCTTGCACGGGCGCGCAGCCCTTTCGGGATCGGCGAGTCACAACGACTCGTGTTCGATTCGGCACGCTAAGTTACCGAGGTCGAAAACGACTCACCGATCGAGGAGAGACCTGTGAGGCTATCCAGGAAGGCCGCCGGCATCGTCGCCGCGGCCGCGATGTTCACCGTGGTCGCCCCCGCGGCCACCGCGGTGGCGAGCCCCCGCTCGACCTGCTACGGCGGTCGTGTCTGCCTGTACGCGGGCTTCGACTACAACCGCGGCCAGATCGACCACTGGCGTGACTTCGTCAAGGACGACTCCAACCTGGCCGACAACAACTGGCTGAACTGGGACTTCAGCAACACCTGGCACAGCATGGACAACGAGACCAGCTCGGTCAGGAACCGGGTCGGTTGCAGCGCCACCCTCTGGCAGCACCCCGGCTACACCGGCGCACACAGCACGTTCACCCACAACTCGAACGACGGCTACCTGTCGAACAACGCCATCGGCAACAACCGCACCAGCGCGATCGACATCTGGTGCCGCTGAGAAATGACGGGAGTGCCGGTTTCCGGGCTTGGCCGCCGGAAACCGGTCGCCGCGGGCTCCTCGCGAGCACGCTGCTGCTGGTGGCGTCAGCCGCGGCCTGTGCCGCCGACGAGCCCGCGCCCGCGGCGCCCGACCAGGACACCAGCGCGATGACGCAGCTGGTGCTGCCGTTCGACGCCTACAAGACCACTCCCAAGCAGCGGGCCGTTCTGGGCAATGCCCACAACCATCTCGTCGTCCAGTGCATGCGCGAGCGGGGCAGCACCGTCACCCCACCCGCCGAGGACGCCGACGCGATCGCCGCGGTGGATCCCGGCAACTCCCGCCGCTACGGTGTCACGGACATCGAGGCGGCCAAACAGTACGGCTACCACCTGGCCAGGCCGCCCTCTCCCGACACGACCGGCGCGTGGGCCGCCAAGCTGCCCAAGCCGGTCCGCCACCGCCTGTACGGCACCGCCGCCGACCGCGGCTGCCTGGACCGCGCCACGCAGGCCCTGGACAAGGGCGCGCGCAAGGCGGACTGGCCGTGGTTGTCGTTGCAGGACTCGCTCACGCTGGAGCAGGCGGCCAAGGACCCCACGGTGAAGGAGGCGGTCAGGCGCTGGCAGTCGTGCATGAGCCAGAACGGCCACTCCTACCCGTCGCCGGAGGCGGCCATCGCCGACAGCCGCTGGAACCTGGACGAACCGGAGATCACCGAGGAGGAGAAGCAGACGGCGACCGCCGACACCCGGTGCAAGTGGTCGTCGGGCCTCGTGCTGGCCTGGTACGGAGCCGACGCCGAACTGCAACAGGACGTGATCGCCGACAATCCCGGGCGGTTCGCCGCGCTCCGCGCCAACCTCAAACAGCGGCTGAAACGGGCGTCAAACCTGCTGGCCCAGCACAAAAGCGGCGAGGTCGGCTGACTGGCGCACCCTGCTGGGCTCGTGGACGTACATCATGTGGCCGGCCTCGTAGTACCTGAACTCGACGTTGGCGGCCAGCTCCGCGGGCACCGGCAGGTGGGCGAGGGCGTGCTCGGCGGCGTAGTACGGAGTCGCCCCGTCGTGGTAGCCGCAGGCCACGTGCACGCGCAGGTGCGGGTTGGCGCGCATGGCGGCGGCGAGCTTGTCGGTGACGGTGACGTGCGCGCCCTCGAACTCCTTGTACGACCACGGGTAGACCCGCGAGGTGAGCACCTCGTACGGCAGGTCGCTGGCGTAGCCGAGCTCCGTGCGCAGGTAGTGGTTGAGCGCGGCGCTGAACGGCCCCATGATCGCGTTGGAGCTGGGGTCGGCGAAGAAGTGCTCGCGCCCCGCGTCGGGGTCCCAGCCGGTGAAGCGCCCGTCGAGGCGGCCGACGACCTGGCGGCGCGGGCGCAGCAGCTCGGTGAAGAACCGGATGTGCTCGATCCGCAGGTTCACGCGGTCGACGTAGTCCTCGCTGAGGCCCGTCAGCGCGGCGATCCTGGCCACGGCGGACGCGCGCTCATCGGCGGTGAGCCGGCTGCCGCGGGCCAGCGCCCACGGGTAGTCGCGCTCGGCGAACTCCTCGGCCTCGCGCAGCACGTCGGCCAGCGGCCGGTCGCCGTGCAGCCCGTGGTAGTGGGCGATGGCCGCGTAGGTCGGCAGGTAGAGGGCGTGGGCCAGGTCGTTGCCCTCGTTGAACTCGCCGGTGATGAAGTCGAGCACCGAGGAGATCAGCATCACGCCGTTGAAGTACATGCCGTAACGCGACTGCAGGTGCTCGGCCAGCCCGGCCGCCCTGACCGTGCCGTACGACTCGCCCGCCAGGAACTTCGGCGACATCCACCGCGCGTTCCTGGTGGTCCACAGCCTGATGAGCTCGCCGACGGACTCCAGGTCGCCGGTGAAGCCGTGGTACGGCTCCGCCTTCTCCCCCTCGGCCGCCCGCGAGTAGCCGGTGGAGACCGGGTCGATGAAGACCAGGTCGCTCACCGCCAGCAGGCTCTCCTCGTTGTCGGCCAGGCCGTACGGGGGAGGCAGGAGCGCGCCCGCGTCCCCCATGACGACCCGGCGCGGCCCGAGCACGCCCAGGTGCAGCCACACGCTCGACGAGCCGGGACCGCCGTTGAAGGCGAACGTCACCGGCCGGCTCAGCGGGTCGGCGCCGTCCAGCGTGTACGCGGTGACGAACATCTCCGCCTTGGGGCGCAGGCCGTCGAAGGTGCCGTCGGTGAAGACCTCCTCGCGCAGCACCATCGTGCCGGCGGCGGCGGTGTACCTCTCCCCTGACGGCAGGGCGTGGGACGTGGTGACCAGGTTGTCGGCGGGCGGAGCGGGCCGCGAGGGTTCAGACATACCGCACCATTATGGTGCTACGTCCACGGACGACACGGTGGGGTCGGCGAAGCGCGCGTTGGGCACGGTCGCGTACCAGCCGGGCCGGCCGGGGTCGCGGTCGTACGGGTAGCCGCCCATCTCGCGGTAGAGCTCGGCGTATCGCGCCACCCGTTCCCTGTCGAGCCGCACGCCCAGCCCCGGACCGTCCGGCACGGCGATGGCGCCCTCCGAGTACGCCATCTTGCCGCCCTCGATCACGTCGTCGCGCAGCTGGTGGTAGTGCGCGTCGGCGGAGTAGGTGAGGTTCGGCAGCACCGCGCCGAGGTGCAGCATGGTCGCGAGCTGGATGCCGAGCTCGCCCGACGAGTGCACGGCCACCCCGATCTGGAACGTCTCGCACACCCCTGCCGCCTTGACGCACGGCCGGATGCCGCCCCAGAAGGTCGTGTCGAGCAGCACCACGTCGGCGGCCCTGCGCAGCACGTTGGAGGCGAGCTGCTCGAAGTTGACCACGACCGTGTTGGTCGCCAGCGGCACCCTGACCTGCTCGCGCACGGCCCTGAGCCCTTCGAGCCCCCAGACCGGGTCCTCCAGGTAGTCGTTGTTCAGCCCTTCGATGGCCCGGCCGAAGCGCAGGCCCTCCGCCACCGACAGCACGGCGTTCGGGTCGTACCTGAGCCGGTCGCCGGGGAACGCCTCGCCCAGCGCCCGGTAGCACTCCAGCTCGTAGTCCGGCGGGAACACGCCGCCCTTGAGCTTGTGCACGGTGAACCCGTGCGCCGCCTTGAGCTCCGCGGTGTGCGCGACGAGCTGGTCGGGTGTGCGGATCTCGGCGTGGCCCGCGGCCGCGTACCTGAAGAACAGGTAGGAGGCGAACGGGACGGCGTCGCGGACGCGCCCGCCCAGCAGGTCGCTGGCGGGCACACCCAGGTGCTGCCCGATGAGGTCGACGCAGGCGAACTCGATGGCGGCCAGCAGCTGGGTCCTGTTGTTGTAGAGCGAGGCCGTCGGGTTGGCGATCTTGAAGCGCAGCGCCTCCAGCTGGAAGGGATCATGATCTTTCAGGTACGGCATGAGCGCGCGGAACGCCGACTCCGCGCTCTCGCCGCCGCCGCCCATCTCCCCCAGGCCGATCAGCCCGTTGTCGGCCTCCACCTCGACGATCGTGCGGACGAACCGCCCCCAGTGCGCGCCGTTGCTGTGCCGCAGCGGCGCTTCGAGCGGGACCGCGACCGTCGTGGCCCTGATGTCAACGATCTTCACGCGCACGTCCCCCAGACGACGGCCACCCCGCAGGCGGGCAGCCGTACCTTGACCGACTCGTCCACCGGCTCCTCCGCGACGCCCGCCCCGCGGGCCGAGCGCAGGCCCGGCAGCGTGACCGTCGCCTCGACCGGCTCGGCGGCCAGCGACTGGAGCCGCACCACGCGCTCGTCACCCGACCGCCCGAGCGACGTGACCAGCACGTCGGGATGGTCGACGGAGACGTACGTCTCGGTGGCGGCGGGGCCGTCGTCGATCAGCGCGCCGACGAACGGCTCGGTCAGCCCCGCAGCCGCCGCCGCGCCGAGCCGCCTGCCCCCGACACCGGTCTGACCCGTCGCCGAGTCCGCGACGGCCTCGCTCGTCACCGCGTAACGGAACGTGGTCTCGCCCTGCTGCTGGGCTGGGAAGTTCGTGTCCCAGATGTTGTTGAGCGCCCACGAGTAGACCGTGCCGTCCTCCTGGTCGAGGGTCGGCGGGAACGGCGCGTACGGCATGTGGATGGTGCCGAGCTGCACCAGCGGCGCTTCCAGCGTGGCCCAGGCGATGGTCAGCTCGGGGTCCTCGAACGCGATCCAGTGCCTGATCGGCAGCATGTACTCGGCCGAGCCGGGCACCCGCGGCACGTCGGGGCCGCCGACGCCGCCGGTCAGCTCCCAGGCCGTGGCCTGGCCCGCGGCGAACGGGAAGGCCAGGAAGACCGCTTCCTTGGAGGGGGTGCCCTGCTTGGCGAGCTGGTAGGTCAGGTCGACCCTGGGCACGCCGTTGTGCAGCTCGATCGTGGTGCGCAGCCAGTCGACGCCCTTGGCCTGCAGCTCCACGACGAGCTTCTCGCCCACGGCGGTGCGCTGGACCTCGGTGATGACGGCGTTCCTGCCGATGGCGCGGTCGCCGAGGAGGGTGCGGTCATGCGACCCCACGTGTCCAGACATGTGGTTGAAATGCGGGGCCGTGGCGTACTGGTCGTAGACGTACTGGCCGAAGCCGGCCGCGGCCTCGCCGTTGACCAGCTCGCGGCCCGCCCGCTTGTCGAAGATCGAGCTGACGTAGCCCTCGCGCACGTCGTACGCCACACGGTAGAACTCGTTCTCGATCACCCCGTCCAGGCCCAGCTCGACCGGCTCGGGCGCCTGGGTCTCGCCGGCCACGACGTCGAGGCGGGCGTAGCCGTACCCCGGGACGTCCTGGACGACCGCGTGCACGTGCCGCCCGATCGGCCGGGTCGGCCAGTCCACCGGGTCGACCAGCTCCTCGTGGTGCGGGAGCGTCTGCCCGGTCCGCGCGTCCACCAGCGCGATCGGCACGTCCACGCCCACCACGTCCCTGGGCAGGAACGCGCGCACAACGTCGGTGCGCCCCCGCGTACCGGGATTGAAGACGGCGAACGCGGCCAGCGCGCCGCCCGCTGGCCGCTCGTCACCGGCCCCCGTCAGAGCGGCGGCGAACCTGCGGGTCGCGGCGTGCAGCAGGTCGGACGCGTCGTCCTGGGCCTGGTAGGCGCCCGACGACTTGCGCGTCCACTGCAGGCCGCCCGAGTCGCCGGCCTCCTCGGCGTCCTCCCACGGGTTGGCCGCGCCCCAGGTGTGCTCGTTGAACAGGGCGACCTTGTCGTAGGCCGCGTCGATCTGCTCGGTGGCGTCCTCGCCGGCCAGCGTGTGCAGCGTCTCGGCGACCCGCAGCGCCGACTGGGCCCTGCGCACGTAACCGAGCGGGCGCGCGCCCGAGCCGAGCCCGTCGGCCCACCAGTCGGTCCAGTCGCCCTCGTGCACGGAGAGCCGGTCGAGGTAGCGCTCCTCGACGTGCTCGAAGAAGTCCTTGTTGGCGGCCGAGCGCAGGCGCGGGTAGGCCCACTTCTCGTTCCACCTGCGGGCGATCGACGCCGGCACGATCGACGGGCCCGCGTTGTCGGCGTGCGCGCCCTGCACCCGCAGGTGCAGCACGTCCAGCTCGTACGGCTCCTTGGGCGCGTCGGGCCCCTGCCAGCCGAACGTGCCGGGACCGTACGGGTAGCCCCGCGTGGCCAGCGCCGACAGGTAGCGCGGCAGCAGGTCGTCGGCCAGCTCGTACGAGTCGGTCAGCCCGACCGTGTTGCCCTCCATGTACGCCATGCCGTGCGGCGTGTCGGTGAACCACACGATGACCTCGTTGCCGCTCGGCGCCCGCCACCGGAACGGCCTGGTCAGCTTGTCGCCGCCGTGCAGGTAGGGCACCGACCGGCCGGCCCAGTTGTGGGCCGCCGCCAGGTAGCGCACGCCGTGCGCGCTGAGCGCGTCGACCAGGCCGACGACCGCGCCGGGCACGTCGGTGTGCATCGCGGACGTGGTGGCGAAGCCGTACCTGTCCTTGAGCTGGGAGGTGAAGCGGAGCTGCCGGTGCAGCTCCTCGGTCGAGCACGCCTCGGTGTGCAGCTGGAACGGCAGCGCGGTCACCTCGATGACGCCCTCGCGGGCCCGCGCGGCGAACGACTCCACCATCTCGGGCGGCCGCGCGTCGAGCCACTTCAGCGCCGGCATCGACGACTCGACGCTCCACCGGAACTTGGCGTCGTCCGGCCAGGACGCGGTCTCCTCGGCCAGCCGCAGGGCCGCGTCCAGGTAGTCGAGGTGGTGGCGGAGCACCGTGCCCTGCGGGTCGGTGTAGCCGATGTCCAGGTGTGAGTGGTGCACGACGAACACGCTCCACTTGCGCTGCGGCGTCACCGTGATCTGGGCCGAGCCGACCAGCCCCGCGTCGTCGCGGCACTCCAGCGTCAGCTCGCGCGGCGCGTCCACCTCCGGCACCAGCAGCGTCACGTCGCTGCCCGCGGCGCTGTCCACGTCCACCAGCGTGTGCTTGAGCGGCTGGGTGCTGGACACCCTGACCGCCTGGCGGCCGTCGTGGGTGAACAGCGGCAACACCGAGACCCGCACCTCCAGCCCGCGCACGCTGATCACCGGTGTCGAGGTGTCGTCGCGCAGCGCCTGCCTGATCCCGTCATAGTCGGGACTGCCCAGGCTCCGCTGGAGCAACCGGCTCGTCATCAAACACTCCCTAGAGACAGGCCTCTGGCGAAGAGGCGCTGGGTGGCGAGGAACAGCACGACCGTCGGCAGCGAGACCACGAGGCCCGCCGCCAGGCCGACGGGCACCGGGGTTCCGGCGTACACGTCGGTCATGAGCCCGGCGATGGCGGTCATCACGGGCCGCACCTCCTCGGTCTGCGTCAGCGTCAGGCCGAAGATGAGGTCGTTCCAGATGAAGGTGAACTCGAGGATGAACACGGCGGTCAGCGCGCTGGCCGAGATCGGCAGGTAGATGCGCCAGAAGACGCGCCACGTGGAGGCGCCGTCCATCCGCGCGGCCTCGAAGATCGAGAAGGCCACGCCGGAGTAGAAGTTGCGCAGCACGAACGCGGCCAGCGGCACGTTGATCGCCGTGTAGATGAGGATCATGCCGAGCCTGGAGTCGTACAGGCCGGCGTCGCTGTAGCCGACGAAGAGCGGCACGAGCAACATCTGCGAGGGGAAGATGGTGCCGCCGAAGATCAGCAGGAACCACCAGAACCCGTACCTCAGCCGCAGCACCACGATCGTGTAGCCGGCCAGCGCGCCCACGAGCACGCCGAGCAGCGGCGAGACGACGCTGTAGAGCGCGGTGCTGGCCAGGCTCTGGGTCAGGTCGGCGCTGTCGAGCGCCCGCCCGAAGTTCTCGAACAGCGCGAAGTCGCCGGACGGCACCCACGCGCTGCCCGGATCGTACGAGCCGGCCGGGCGCGCGGCGTTGACCAGCAGCAGGTACGTCGGACCGAGCCAGACCAGCCCGAGCACGACGAGCACGGCACGCCTGATCATGTCGCGGTCACCTGCCTCTTGAGATAGAGGTACGACGCCAGCCCCGTGACCACGGTCAGCATCACCGCGACCGCCGACCCGTAGCCGTAGTCGCTGGCCACGAACGTCTCCTTGTACATCGTCACCGCCAGCGTCTCGGAGTTGCGGCCGGGCCCGCCCTGCGTCAGCACCCACACGATGTCGAACGTCTTGAGCCCGGCCACCAGCGCGAGCCCCACCACGACGGCCGTCAGCGGCCTCATCAGCGGCCAGATGACGTGCCGGAACAGCCGCCACCCCGAGGCCCCGTCCAGCCGCGCGGCCTCGATGGGCTCCTTCGGGATCGACTGCAGGCCCACCACGAACAGCAGCGTGTTGACGCCGAGCTGCTGCCACGTCCAGACCAGCAGCATGGCGACCGTGTTGGCGGGCGCGTCCTGCAGGAACGCGGTGTCCACGCCGAGCATCAGGTTGGCGATGCCGCCGTGCGACAGGATCGGGCTCCACACCATGGCCAGGCCCGCGCCGCTCAGCGCGTACGGCAACATGAACGGCAGGCGGTACCACGCGCCGCGCTTGAGGTCGTACGACAGCACCGCCACCAGCAACCCGAGCCCGACCGGCAGCACCATGGTGCCGGCCACCCAGATCAGCGTGTTGCGGGTCGAGGTGAGCAGTGCCGGGTCGGCGAACAGCTTGGTGAAGTTGCGCAGGCCGACCCACGCGGGCGGCTCCAGCCCGTCGTAGCGGGTCAGGCTGAGGTAGGCCGTCCACACGAACGGCGCGTAGAGCAGCCCCGCCACCAGGAGGGCGGCCGGGGCGACGTAACCGTGCTTGAATCGGCCGAGCAGGGGAGCGCGCGTGTTCATGGCCTCACTCCGTGAGGCGGGCTCGGTCGCCTGGATGCCGCCGCCTTCCCCCGTCGCTCTGGTCTCTGCGCTCCCGGCGCTCCTCCTCCAGCCGACGGCGCTCCCTCGCTCACTGATGCGTGCTCCAGTACTCGTCGGCGGCCTGCTGGATGGTCTCCAGGACCTCCTTGTACGAGCCCGGCTCGGTGACGAACTTGCTGAACCCGTCGAGCGCGGCCGTCAGCACGGGCGGCGGCGTGGCCTCGAAGTAGCGGTTGACCAGGCGGTATTTCCCGTTGCCCGCGTCCTTGGTGACGGCGCCGAGCGCCTTGTCGTCGATCTCCACCTTCGGGTTGGCGCTCACGTCACCCCGGCTGGTCGCCCACTTCTTCTGGGCCTCGGCGGTGGTCCACCACTTGAGGTATTTCGTGCTGGCGTCGGGGTCGGCGGCCTCGGTCAGCGAGCACAGCGGCCCGCTCTCGAAGATCATCGACGTCTTGGGCAGCGCGGGGTTGACGTTGGGGATGACGAAGAAGTCGTAGTCCTCGCCGGCCTTCAGGTTGCGCTGGGTCATGCTGGTGTTGAACCAGCTGCCGGACGACACCATCGCGGCCTTGCCGTTCTTCAGCACGTCGCCGGGGTCGGTCTTGTCACCCGGGTTGATGAAATATCCGGCGTCGATCAGCTGCTTCCACTTCTCCATCACCTGCACCACGCCCGGGTCGGTGTACTTCGCCTTGCCGGTGGACAGGCGGTCGTACAGGTCGGGGTCGGTGCCGGCCAGGAGCTGCTCGAACCAGACGAAGGAGAACAGCACGCTGGTGTGGTAGAAGGCCTTCACGCCGTTCTGCTTCAGCGTGTCGGCGACCTCGATCAGGTCGTCCCACGTCTCCGGGGGCTTCAGGCCGTGCTTGGCGAAGATCTTCTTGTTGTAGAACATGCCCCAGTAGGCGACGTTCATCGGCACGCAGTACTGCTTGCCGCCGATCGTGTAGTAGGGCATGAGGTCTTTCGACAGGTCGCCGTTCTTGATCGCCTCCTGCCAGATGGCCGAGGTGTCGGCCACCTGCTTCTGCTTGACGATCTGCTCCAGCATTCCCCCGGTCTGCCAGGTGAACAGGTCAGGCTTGACGTCGGTGCGGAACGACGCCTTGATGAACGCCTGATATTGGGCCGAGTCGGTGTATCCCGTCGGCTTGATGCTCAGGCCGACGCTCTGCTTGGACAGAGCACTCATCTCGTCGAAGTACTTCGTCCACGCGCCCTTGTCGTTGTACAGCGTCAGCTCGGTCTTCTTCTCCCGCGGCGCGTCGGCGCCGTTGCCACCGCAGGCGGTCAGGACGAGCGCCGCCACGCCGAGCGTGACCACACGTGACCGGAACATGGCCGGCCTCCTTGTTTCCATCGGGGGTTCAACCGGGGGGTTCAACCCGGGGGGTGCAACCTGTGCTCTATGACCGTCCTGACCTCGACCAGATGGGCCCGCATGCGCTCCTCGGCCTGAGCCGCGTCGCGCGCCTCGATGGCCTCCAGGATCGCCAGGTGCTCTTCGTAGTCACGGCGCCGGTCGTCGAAGATCTGCAGGATCTCCCGCTGCTCCGGCCCGTGGACGAGGAGCAGCGAATCGACGACCTCGTGGAGCACGCTGTTGCCCGCCATCCGCGCGGTCGCCCGGTGGAAGGACATGTTCGCCTCGTGCAGCTCGGCGTCGTCGCCGCGCAGGTGCCGGCACGCCCTGTCGAGCACCCCCTTGAGCACGGCGAGCTCCTCGCCCTCCGCGTTCTGCGCGGCCATCGCGGCCAGCGGCGGCTCGATGACGATCCGCGCCCCGAGCAGCTCGACGAGCTGGGCCGCGTGCACCTCGCGCATGTTGGGGTTGGGCAGGACCAGCCGCTCGATGGCGGCGCCGACGTAGATGCCGGACCCGTGCCGCAGCTCGATGGCGCCGGTGGCCTCGAGCCTGCGCAGCGCCTCGCGCAACGTCGGGGTGGTGACGGCGAAGCGCTGGGAGAGCTCCCTGGTCGAGGGCAGCCTGTCGCCTGGCCGGTGCCCGCCCTTGCGGATGAGCTCCAGCATGCGCTCGGTGAGAGCGTCGGAAAGCGTGGGCCGCGTTACCTCGGACATATCAAGTGATCTAATCACTTATTCCCATCGGCGTCTACGCGGTGAGCGAATTTCGCGTGAAAGGGTGCGGCCGTCACCCGTCGAGCAGGTCCCGCATCATGGCGATCTGCGCCGTACGCGAGACCCGCACCTGGCCCGCCCACTTCTGGACGGCCGGGTCGGCCCCGTCCGCCACTTCCGTGGCCGCCATCCGCACGGCGTCGCCCTGGTGCTCGATGAGCAGGTCGAGCAGGTCGCGCTCGAAGTCAGCCGACCGCCTGAGCGCCTGGATCTGCTTGACGTCGGTCTCCGGCATGCCGCCGTGGTGGTCGTGCGCGCCCGCGGCGGCGGTGAGCGGCTGGTCCCAGGAGTGCAACCAGCGCAACATCATCTCGACCTCGTCCTGCTGCGTGCTCCCGATGGCCTCGGTCAGCGTTCTGAGCTGGGGCGTGGTGGCCCGGGAGGTGCCCACCTCGGCGATCTCGATGCCCTGCCGGTGGTGCGGCACCATCATCTGCACGAACATCACGTCCGCGGCGTTGACCGGGACGTCCGGGGTCTCCTGCCCGCAGCCGACCGCCAGCAGGAGAATCAGCGCCGCCAAGACCTGCCTCACCGGCCGCTCCAATCCTTTAGGAAACCTTCCTAAAGGATTGAGGGCCGGCGCGCAAGGGTCACACCACCTGGTGGCGGAGGTAGACGACGCCGGAGTCGAACGCCCTGCTCTCGACCAGGCGGGTTCTGACCGAGGCGGCGAGTTCCGGGAAGAACCGCTTGCCCTGGCCCAGCACGACCGGGTGCATGAGCAGCTGGAACTCGTCGACCAGGCCGAGCCGCACCAGGCTGTGCGCCAGCGTCGCCCCGCCCACCTCCAGGTCGCCGCCGTCCTGCCGCTTCAGCCTCGTGACCTCCGCCTCGAGATCGCCCGTCATGAGCGTGCTGTTCCAGCCCACCTCGGTGAGCGTCCTGGAGAAGACGTATTTCGGCATGGCCCGCCAGACCCGCGCGAAGTCGGCGACGATCGGCGGGGCGTCCGGTTGCTGGTCGGCCGTGGGCCAGTAGGCGGACATGTTCTCGTACAGGCGCCTGCCGTAGAGGGCTCCCCCCATGCCGCGCGCCATGTCGTTGCAGAACGCGTGCACCTCGTCGTCGGGGGCGGTCCAGCCGATGTCGCCGCCGGGAGCCTCCACGTAGCCGTCGAGCGACACCATCATGCAGTAGATGACTTTTCGCATGCCTGTAGAGACCTCCGGAGCCGGCGGAACTCATCTCATTTGAGGTGGGCGGCCGTCATTTGAGGTGGGCGGCCGTCATTTGAGGTGGGCGGCCGTCATTTGAGGTGGGCGGCCGTCCAGCAGTCTTTCACGCCGGGCCCGCCGCAGGTCCGCAGGGCGTCGAGGGCCTTGCCGAGATCCGCGGTCCTCGCGTTGTCCGGGTCGTTGGTCTCCTGGTCGGGGTCGGCGACCGTGTCGTAGTACTCGGGCTTCGGCTCGCCCTCGTACTCGACGTACAGGTCGCCCGCGGTGCGCACGGCGGCGTACGTGGGCGGCTGGGAGTTGCCCGCCTTGAGGCTGTCGGCGTCGGGATCCGGCGCGCCCGGCGCCTTCGGGTCCGGCTTGACGTGCTCGATCAGCGCCGCGTCACGCCAGTCCTTGACCTTGCGGCCCTGGATGAGGGGCAGCAGGCTGCGGCCGTCGCGGCTGTCGCGCACCGCCGGATCGGCCCCCGCCAGGTCGAGGAAGGTCGCGAACAGGTCGACGTTCTGGGCCACCGCGCCGGTCACGAGGTCGCCGTGCCGCCCCGCCGCCGGCCGCCTGACCAGCAGCGGCACCCGTACGTCGTGGTCGTAGGCGGTGGACTTGCCGCGCACCAGGCGGTGCTGGCCGAGGTGGAAGCCGTTGTCGCTGGTGAAGACGACGTACGTGGTGCGCTTCTCCTCGTCCGTCAGCGTGGACAGGACGCGCTCCACCATGTCGTCGACCGACTGCACCATGCGGATCCGGTTGCGGAAGTCCTTGCGCAGTTCCTTGACGAGCTTCGGCGCGAGCTTGTCGCGCCGCACCCAGGACGGCTTGTCGGCGGTGTCCTCGTTGAAGGCGGGCAGCGTGAACACGTCGATGGAGTCGCAGTCGGTGCCGCCGCAGTCGCCGTTCGGGAACTCCCCGGCCGGCCACTGGGTCTTCGGCCGGTCACGACGCGCCGGCGGGAAGCGCGGCTCCTTCTCGCCCGGCTTGACGCCGACCCTGGAGTGCGGCGAGAACGGCGAGACCTGGAGGAAGAACGGCTCGCCCGGCGCGTGCTCGCGGGAACGCTCGATGAACCGCGCCGCCCGCTGCCCGAGCACGTCCACCAGATATCTGCCGCCGGAGGGGTCGAGCGGCTTGTCGTCCGCCGTCTCCTCCTTGATGTAGCGGGTGAGCTCGTACCTGAACTCGTTGTAGCCGCCGCCACCCGCGACGTGCCACTCGTCCCAGCCGGCCGGCACCTTGTAGCCGGCGCCCACCGGATACTCGTTGATGTACTTGCCCAGGTAGCCGGTCCGGTAGCCGGCCTGGTCGAGCGCGACGGCGTACGTGCGGCTCTCGTGCTTCTCGAACGCCTGGTAACCGCCGCCGTCGGAGCCCTTGTTCGTCTCCACGCCGGTGTTGTGCGGGAACTGGCCGGTGAACATGGAGGCCCGCGAGGGGCAGCAGAGCGAGTTGGACACGTAGTAGTCGGTGAACGTCGTGCCGTTCCTGGCCAGGCCGCTCACGGTGTCCATGTAGGGGAGCAGGTCGGCTGACATGTCGTCGACCAGGAAGAAGATGATGTTCGGTTGCCGGGGCTCGGCCACCGCGCCGGCGCCCGCCTGGGACGACGCCATGGTCGTCCCGAGGACGACGGCCAGCGCCACCGCCAGGGCTCTCCGGAGGTTAGCGGTCACGGACATGACTGCCTCTTTTACCAGTATGGGAGATCAATGTTGCGACGAACGCTAATGTCTTATTTACCGGCTGATCAATAGCTCTGTGGCCTGTCCTTACGCATCCTCAACAGATCCTCAACCCGTCGCCGCCTACGTTCGGCCATGCGGAGCACTGATCCGCAGCAGGCCTTAGAACGCGGTGGGAGGTTTCACGATGGAAGCTCACCGACCGCGGGCCACGATCACTACGATGGCCTCCATGGTGGGCGGGTGGAATCTGCGGACCCGGCTGTTATGGCTGTCATCGGTGCTCTTGCCGGTCGTGGTGTCGGTGGCCGCCAACCAGGTGCTCAACGACGGCGTGTGGAGCGGCCCTTGGATCGCCTGCACCATCGTGGCGGCGGTGTCGGCCGCGCTGGTCGTCGAACGGTTCGGGCGCGTGCTCGCCCCCTCCCCCGGGAACGTCACCGACACGATGCGGGTCCTCGCCGACCTCGTCAAAGAGCGGTGGAGCGACGAGGTGGTGACGCGTTCGCTGAGCGATCCGCCCATTCCGGTCTCCTGGCACATGACCCGCCGTGCCAAGCTCATGGATCATCCGCACCTGATCACCGACCGTGAGCCGGCGGTTGCGGGCCGTTCGGACGACATCGAGGCGTTCGCCGTCGCCTTCCGCTCGCTGCGCCGACGCCGCCTGGTCATCACCGGGGGCCGGGGCACGGGCAAGACCACCCTGGCCATCCAGTTGATGCTGGAACTCATTCGCACGCGTACCGACGACGAGCCGGTCCCGGTGCTCCTGCCCGTCGCCGACTGGGACACCGAGGTCCACCCCCGGTTCCAGGACTGGGTGGCCGAGCGCGTGCGCACCGACTACGCCGCCCTGCGCACACCGGGCAACAAGCAGGACGGCGCCGACGTCCTGGCGGCCCGTGGCGCGATCCTGGCCGTGCTCGACGGGCTCGACGAACTGCCCGAGCCCGCCCGCGCCAAGATGATCGCGAAACTGTCCGGCACGCTCATGGAACGCGATCAGCTGATCATCACGTCGCGCACCACCGAGTACGGCGACGCGGTCACCGCAGCGCGGCGCCCGCTCAAGGCGGCCGCCGTCATCGCGCCCAAGAAGCTGGGTCGCGACATCGCGGCGGACTACCTGAGCGCCCATCTGCCCGCGCTCTCCGCGTCCCCGGCGTGGACCACGGTCCTGCGCGCACTGAAGGAGGGCACCGCGCCGGCTCTGGCCGAGGTCACCTCAACCGCCCTGGGCCTGTGGATGGTCCGGGCCGTCTTCATCGACCGGCCGGACGCCGACCCGGCACCGCTGGTCACCGAATACGCCGACGACGTGGCCGCCCTGCGCGCCCATTTGCTCGACAACCTCCTCGACGCGCTGCTGACCGCGCGCGCCGGGATCAGACCCACGACCTGGGACCCGGCCAGGATCACCGAATGGACGCGGCGGCTGGCCCGCCTGCAGGACGAAGCCGACGGTCCTGACCTAGCCTGGTGGCGGCTGACCGACCAGGCGCTGCCCGCCTCCCGGACACAGCGCGCGCTCGCCCGTACCTGGATCGGCGCTCTGAGCGGGCTGGCGTTCGCGCTCCCCGCCGCGCTGACCGCCACGCTGACCTATGGGCCGGCCTTCGGCGCCGCCTTCGGCCTCTGCTACGGCCTGTCCGCGACGCAGGCCGCCCGAACCCCTGACTTCGCACCGCTGCGCGTGCGGCAACGGCTGCGGGACTTCACCCGCGGCCTGCTGTCCGACGTGGGAAGGATGGCCATCATCATGCCGGCCGGCCTCGGCCTGCCGTTCGTGGTCTACGCCCTGGTGGCGCATGGCTGGAAGCTGGGCCTGGCCAGCCTGTTCTCGGCGCTCGGCCTCGGCTGGGTGAGCGTGCGGATGATGCGGCAGCAGGACAAGACGCCCGCCCGGCCGGACGAGAACCGGCTCCCGCCGTTCACCGCCGCCGTCACCCCGCAGTCCACCTGGCGGGTCAACCGGAGCCTCGTGGGCGTGCACGTGATGAACGCCCTGCTCCTGGGAGCGATCGTCGGCTTCGCCGTCGACTTCATGAACGAGGCGTCCCTCGTGCCGCCTCCCACGTCCCCGCTCGCGCACGCGGGGATGGGCGTCGTCTTCGGCGTCGCGTTCGGCATGGTGAACAAACGCCAGCACATGTGGCTGATGTCCACCGTCGCCCTGATGCACCTCGGGCCATCGGGCCGGCTGCCGTTCCGCTTGATGCGCTTCCTGCACGAGCTGCACCACCTGGGCGTCCTGCGGACCGTGGGCCCCTTCTACCAGTTCCGCCACGCCGAACTGCACGATCATCTTGCCGCCGCCAAGGCGCCCGGCCACTCCCCTTGACCGGGCACCGGATTTGTCGGTGCCGCCCGCAAGCCTTGCCTCCATGCCGACACCAGACCTCGCCCCCATCTCCTCCTACTGGGACGCGACGGCCGACGCCTTCGACGACGAGCCCGACCACGGGCTGCGCGACCCCCAGGTCCGGGCCGCGTGGTCGCGCCGGCGAGGCGAAAGCCGACCTCAGCGGGCTTCGCCGTGCCGTTGCCGGTGGCAGACGCCGGTGACCCGCCTGGCGCCCCGCCGCCGCGCTGGCCCGGCGGTGTCACAGCCCTGGAGCTGACCGATGCGCCGCAGGCCGTGGGCGCCCGCGTCTCCCACCACGAGCGGCTCACCGACCCCGCCCTGTGGGGCCGCGCGATCGAGGACGAGCGCTACGTTCTGATCACCGAGCTGATAAGATAATGGTGAGTCCCGGGCCGTTGTGCGTCCCGGGATTGTGCATTTCATGCCTCGCCTCCAGCATCGGGCCATCGCCGCGGCGGCGGTCCCGCTCTTCCTCTCCATGATCGTCAACCAGGTCGCGGGACTGGTCGGCACGGCCGTGCTCGGGCGCCGGGCGACCGCCGCGCTCGCCGCGTACGCGGTCATGGCCGCCGTGCTCAACCCGGCCTTCACCGCGATCACCGGTGCGCTGCGCGGCATGGCGCCGTTCATCGCTCCCCATCGCGAGCACCCGCCCGGCGCGATCCCCGTCCTGCGGGACGCACGATGGCTGGCTCTCGTCGTCGGGGCGCTCGCCGCCGCAGCGGTGGCCTGCGTCCCGCTCGTCGCCTCACTCGGCGGCGCGCCGCCGGAGGTGCTGGCGGAGCTCGGGATCCTTCCCTACCTGCTGGTCGTGTACGTTCTGCTGTACGGCCTGGGGGGCGGCGCCAACGCGGCCCTGATCGCGCTCGGCCACAGCCGCCAGGTGATCTGGGCGAGCCTCGCCGGCGCCGCCGTGTCGATCGTGCTGGTCGTCACCCTCGTCCCCCGGATCGGCCTGCCGGGGTTGGGCTGCTCGATGATCGCCGCGGGCGCGACCGCTCTCGCGGTGTCCAACCTGCGCCTGCGCCGCCTGCTGGGCGGGGGCGTGGGACGTGGACGGCCGCGGCCCGCGGAGATCATGAAGCTGGCGCGGGTGGGCATTCCCCTGTCGGGGACGCTGCTGATCAAGTTCGCGGTGCTAGGGGTCGTCACGTACGCGGCGGTCCGTACGGGCACGCGGGAGGCCGCCGCGCACGCCGTCCTCTACGCGATCATGGGCCCGCTGATGTTCATGTCCCTGTCCGTGGCGCAGGCATCCGTTCCCGAGGTCGCCCGCGCCCACGGGGTGCGCGAGGTCAGAAGCGTCACGAGGGCGGCGCTCGCGCTGGCGGTCGCCGGGGTGGCCGCGGGCGGAAGTCTCCTGCTCGCCTTCCGCGATCCGCTCGTCACGTTGTTCACCTCGGACGACGGCGTCAGGACCACCGTGCTGGGGCTGGCCTGGCTCGTCGTCGTCATGGCGGCGGTGGACGGCACGCAGGCCGTCGTGGCGTTCGGCCTGGCGGGACTCAAACGGTCGTCGTGGAGCCTGGGATCCGTGGCCGCCGGATACGGGATGCTCACGGTGGCCGCCGTGCTGGTGGCCGCCACGTGGGGGCTGGCCGGGCTGTGGTGGGCGCTGATCGCCAACTCGGCCCTGCTGTTCGTCCTCCAGGCAAGCGGCTTTCTCCGCCACAGCGCCCGCGCGAACGCGGCGCCCGGTTGACCTCAACCTGGCTTCAGGTTGCACGCTTGGGCCATGGACATCTTCGAGATCGGCGTCATCCTGCCCAGCGTGGCGGTGCAGCGGCGGGACGGCATCGACCTGCGGGAGGCGGCCCGGCACGCCGAGGCCGCCGGCCTGGACGGCGTGTGGCACGGCGACCACCTCGCCATCGGCGGGCCGACCCTGGACGCCCCGATCGCCCTGGCCACCGCCGCCGCGGTCACCAGCCGCGTCCGGATCGGCACCAGCGTCCTCATTCCCGCCATCCGTCCCCTCGCCTGGGCCGCCAAGCAGATCGCGACCCTCCAGCACGTCTCCGGCGACCGCCTGGTGCTGGGGGTCGGTTCGGGCGGCGGGCCCGGCCAGTGGGCCGCTGCCGGGGTCCCGTACGCCGAGCGCGGTCCCCGTACCGACACCGCGTTGAAGCTCCTCCCCCGCCTGCTGTCCGGCGAGAAGACCGAGCTCCCCGACGAGCCCGGCAACCCGCCCGTCGAGCTGGCGCCGCCCGCGGCGACGCCGCCGATCTGGGTCGGCAACGCGTCGGGGGTGGCGATCCGGCGGGCCGCCCGCCTGGGTGACGGCTGGTTCCCCTCCCTGATCTCCCCCGACCAGGTCGCCGAGGGCGCCAAGCTCCTCGCCGACCTGGCCGCGGAGCACGGCAGGCCGGCCCCGGTGATCGCCATCGGCGCCACCGGCGTCTTGAGCGGCGGGCCGTCCCGCGAGGAGATCGCGTCAAGCATCAGCACCGCCTACGACCGCCCGATCGGGGAGGTCATCGACATCCCGCTTTCCGGCCGCCCGGAAGAGGCCGCCGAGAGGCTGGCCGCCTACCGGGAGGCCGGGGCGCGGCACGCGATCGTCGGCGTCGCCGGCGACGACTGGCGGGCCGAGGTGGACCGGCTGGCGGAGGTGCGCGGCCTGGTCAACCGGTAGCCGGGCCCTACGCGGGCTCGGCGAGCAGGCGGAGCGCCTCGGCCGTGAACTCGTCGAGGGGACAGAACAGCTCGATCGCCGGCTCCGACAGGCGCGTAGCCGGGGGCCGGCAGCAGGGTGTTGCGCTCGCGCAACGGGATGTCCAGGGCCTGCGACAGGTGCGGCACCATCGACCGGCTCGGCCGCGCGCGTCCCGTCTCCACGTACGACAGGTGCCGCGCGCCGACCTCCGCCAGGTCGGCGAGGTCAAGCCGGCTGAGCCCGCGGCGCCGCCTGAGCCCGCCTGGCTCCTACGCGAGATCGCGAATGGCGGCCACCAGCTCCGGCATGGTCCGGACGATGCTCTGCTGCCGCAGCTCATCCGAGGGGCCGGGGTTGGCATCGGTGTCGTCGCTCAGGAAAACAATCGTGCACATCCCCAGCGTACGAGCCGGAACGAGGTTGACCGGCCGGTCATCGACGAACACCACCTGATCAGGGGCGACGCCCAGCGCCTCGATCACCGCCGTGTAGGCGGCTCCGTCGGGTTTGCGGGCCCGCAGGTCGGAGCTGACGAACCACCGCCGGACGGGGCCCTCCAGGCCGAAACGCCGACGTACGAGCTCCGACCAGACCGCCGTGTCATTGCTCAGGCAGGCGAGTTCCAGGCCATCGCCCCCCAGCTCCGCGAGAGCCTCCGCAACGCCTTCGTTGAGCTGGTGCCGTGTGCAGTAGTCCGCGTCACGCCCTTCCCGCGACAGCCCGGCGACCGACCAGAACCGGTCCGTCGTCATGCCCCCCAGCGTGGCCGAACGGTAGGCGGCACGGATCTCCTGCTCGGTTCGACTGCATCCATGGTCGCGCAGGTAGGGGATCAGGACACGGCCTTGGACGTTGCCGTACCGGTACAGGACACCCATCGCATCGAAGAGGACCACCTTCGGTCGAGGCATGACCAGACAGTACGTCGCGGGACCGGCCGCGGCGAGCCGGCGGCACGCGTCGAGGCGGATGGTGCACCCGCCGAAGTACAGTGGCGTTCACCAGTATCGGACGGGATGAAGGGAACACCACGTGACAGAGGTGTTTCACGTCGATCTCTCGTCCCTGACCGCTCCCACCTTCGCATGGCACTGACCCTTCCTCCCAACCTGCAGTCCTCGTTCGCCCTCCTCGACGTGGAATGGCCGTCGGAGGACGAGGACCACATCCGCGCCTGCGGGGCGGCGTTCCGGGCTTGCGCCACCACCCTCACGAACCAGACCATCCCGACGGCGCACGGCGCCGTCGACCACGCGGCGCAGCACAACTCCGGCGACCACATCGATGCCCTGACCGGCCACTGGGCCGAATACCACGCCGACGACGCACAATCCGGCCACCTGCAGAGCCTCGCCACCTCCATGCACGCCCTGGCGGACGGCTGCGACCTGTTCGCCCAGATCGTCGAACTCATCAAGATCGTCCTCAAACTCCTGTCGGTTTATGTGCTGCTCGCCCTGGTCTGGGCGGCGTCCATGGCCGTCGTCTCCGGCGGGCTCGCCGCGTTGAAGGCCCGGGGCTCCGTCATGATGCTGAGGACGTTCGCCAAGAAAGCCGTGGCGACACTGCGCGGCAGGCTGCAGCGGTACTTCGGGCACAAGCTGATCCGTGCCGTGGAGACCCGCCTGCGCCGGATTCTGCACGCCAAGCCGCCGTCGTTCCCGGCCCGCCCGAAGGGCTCGCTGCTGCGCCGCGCGGCCGCGGTCAAGGGGATGGCCGCCTCGTCCGCGGGCGCGGCCTGGCTGATGGAAGGCCTGCCGGAGAGCCGCCCGCGGCCGCCGCTGAACTCCCCCGAGAAGGGGCCGCGCGACGGCAAGTACGACCTCGGTCCGCCCCGCGACCCGGGCATCCCCTTCGACGACCCCTGGCCGTACGACCCGGATGCCAAACCCTCGATCGGCGACCACGTGGCCTGGCAGAAGTGGCGGGCGCTGCAACTCGCCGAGGAAGCGGCGCCGGGGTTCGACGAGGCGGCCGACACCTTCAAGCACTATATGGACGGGTCCGGTGACGACTATCACATCGACTACGACAAGGCGTACCGCGACGACAAGCTGATCCGCGACGCCGTGGACGCGGAGATCCGCCGCGCGCAGGAGAACGCCGAGCGCCTCTACCGGGAGAGCGGACGGCAGAACTTCCAGATGACCGGCGAACCGACGCAGATCAAGGAGACGGAGACCAAGAACTGGGAGTTCGCGCTGGGCCGCCATTCCATCTGGGGCAGCGCGGACGTCCGGGTCGACGGCAACCAGGCCACCATGGACATCACCGTCCACGCGTACGACCGCTACAACTTCAACCGCGAGGACAAGTGGATCAACCAGGACAACGGCCGCTTCGAAACCCTCGGCTGGGCCAGATCCTACGACACCCACGGCGGCCTGAAACGCACGGTCACCTGGACCCTCCCATGACACCCCGGCCCGATCGCCGCAGGATGCTCGTGATCACCTGACCCGTCGTACGGACGCCACTCACCGCGGCACCTCGGCGAAAGGCCATGGGCAGGGCCAGAAGCGTCGTCAGGCGCGTGCTGATCCGGATCTGTCACTTCCCGCTCTCGCAATGCCGCGAGCGTGCGGGCACTGTTTGACCAGAAAGCGGCCAGAAATCCGGCAGCCGTCGCGCGCACCCGGGGAATGGGCGAACTCGTCAGGGTATCCATGAGCACTTCCCGATATTCCTCGGAGTCGTCCTGGCAAGCCTGTGCCCGGGCGTTTCCAGAGCCCGCAGGCGTACCATCTTGCTGGGCTCCTCTGTGGCGCGATCGCGGATCAGCCCCCGCACCGCGAAGTCCTTCGCCAGATGACGGCGAGCAATTCCACGGCGCGAAGGCGCACGTGCTCGGCGGGGTCCTCGGTGGACGACCCACGACGAGCTCCCGCACCGCGGGATCCTCTCCCCAGCGGTCGGCGAGCGTGTTGAGAGCGGCACCGCGCACGTACTGGTGAGGACACGCGTAGAAGCCGAAGCCGCGACGGTCTCCGGCAACCCCACCGCGGGCCGAGATCGACGAGTCCGGCCACCAGCACCAGCCCGATCGCGGCGAGGCCGCACAAGACAGCGATCGCCCCGGCGGAGCCGGTCTGCTGGGCTTGCCTGAGTCGACGGTGTGCGAGACGATCAGCCCTCAGCGTCCAGGGCCGTGTGGCGATCACCTCGGTGCCGGAGTGCTCCCGCCGGGGGCATGCTCAACCCAGCTATTTCCTCTGGGCCCAACAACGCCACACAGGCTGAAGTCGTCGGTGGTTTCGATGTATAAGGTGAATCGCTCCCACTGCTGTGTCAACGGCCATGAAGATCCCCAGGTAGGTGGACTTGGGTTCTCTCAACTGGTGGCCATCAGAAATCCATACTGATGGCCGGGGTGGTCCTGATGGGTGGTCAGGTCAATGGGGTGACGCCCTTGC
>NZ_SMKO01000118.1 GCF_004348685.1 Nonomuraea deserti
GGCCCGGGCGGGCCGCCATGGTACGGCGGCGGCATGGGCCCCGGCGGGCCGCCGCGGTGCGGTGGACCCACGCGCCCCGGCGGGTTGCCGCCGTACGGCGGCCTCACGGGCGGGCCACCGTGCGGCCCCACGGGCGGGCCGCCGCGGTGCGGTGGCGGCCCTGCGTGCCGAAATCGATCCTGGGGTCCTCCCGGCCACTGCGCCATCTGGTCTTCCCGTCACCTCGTCACTACTGGCCGAGCACGCTAGCAACACCCCCCGACGCTTCGAAAATGCTGGAAGTCTCACCACCCGCTTTACCTGATCTTTCGGTGCCCGCTGGTTGAGTGACCACCGCGACGTTGATCGACCCCCTTTGGAGGACTCATGAAAGCGAAGATCGCGCTGGCTGCTCTGACCGCGCTCGTGTCCTTACCCGCGCTCGGCGCGCCCGCGTCCGCCGCCCCTGCCGACCCCGCGCCCGGCGGGCCGCAGCGACCCCACGAGGCGGACGTCGAGGGCACCCGCAACCTCGACTCCCTGTCGGTGACGGCGACCGCCGGTCCAGGCCGCGGCGTGACGCTCGCCTGGGACCGGCGCAGCCGTGCCGAGACCGGGCAGGTGCCCGCGGGCGCCAGGCGGTTCGTGTTCCTGTTCGACCGGTCGGTGCGCTTCAACCCGGACGCCTTCCCCACCTGCGAGCGCGCCCTGATCGAGGAGAAGGGCGCGTCCGCCTGCCCGGACGGCTCCCAGGTGGGCACCGGGCTGGCCGAGTACGCCACCGGGGAGCCGCGCGAGGTGCTCGCCTTTAACACCCGGATCGGCCGCTCGCCCGGCGTGCTGGTCGTGCTGCCCTCCACCGGCGTGGTGCTGGAGCAGACCCTGGAACGCGTGTCGCGCCCGTACCGGAAGGACTACCGGTGGGCGCTGGACGAGATCCTGCCGCCGAACGACACCCCGCCCCAGGACCGCGCCGGCACCACCAGGTTCCGGTTGTCGTTCGGCGCCACCCGCGAGGACCACGGCCGCACCGTCGGCTTCGTGGAGACCACGGCCAAGCCCGGGTCGGTGCTGACCTTCGGGTTGTGGAGCGAGTTCGTCACCGGCCAGGTGCTGGTACCGGTCGCGAAGGCACGGCTCAGCCGCTGAGCGGCGGGCTCACGTCCGGGTCGCGTTGGCGTGGTTCGGCCGCTGAGCGGCGGGCTCACGTCCGGGTCGCGTTGGCGTGGTTCGGCCGCTGAGCGGCGGGCTCACGTCCGGGTCGCGTCGATCGGCGAGGCCGGGGTGCCGGTCGTGGAGGGGCGGGCGCGAGCTCGTCAGGGTTCGTCGCCGTGGTCGAGCAGGCGGCGCTGCTCCTCCTCGACCACCTGCCGGGCCAGCGCCTGCTCCGAGATGTCCACCGCGTCGGCCGCCGACTCGGCCAGGTCGCTGCGCCGGGCGTAGGCGTCGAAGAGCCGCGACTTGCGGTGCAGGATGTCCAGCATGCGCTGGTCGACCGAGTCGACCGTGAGCAGCCGGTGCACCTGCACCTTGCGCACCTGCCCCATCCGGTGGGAGCGGCCGATCGCCTGGGTCTCCATGCTCGGCTTGACCTGGGGCTCGCACAGGATCACGACGGAGGCCGCCTGCAGGTTGAGCCCCACCCCGCCCGCCTGCACCTGGCTGAGCAGCACGGCGTGCCCCTTGGCCGCGGAGAACTCGTCGACCACCTGCTGCCGGCGCGCGGCGCCGACGTCGCCCGACAGCGGCCCGTGCGCGCGGCCGTTCAGCTCCGCCCGCACGCAGGCGAGCACCGCCCGGAAGTAGGAGAACACGATCACCTTGAGCCCGTTGGCCTCGGCGTCCTCGACGAGTTCGAGCAGGCGCTTCAGCTTGGCCGAGGTGGGGGGCTCGGCGTAGGCGGCGCGGCGCATGGCCATGAAGTTGCCGTCGGACACGGCCTGCCGGTAGGCCGCGAAGTCGGCGCCGCTGAACTCCACCCACTCGTCCGCAACGACCCGGTCGGGCAGCTCGGCCAGCACGTCCTGCTGGTTGCGCCGCAGGTAGACGGGCGCTACCGCCTTCCTGAACGCCTGCGCGCCCGCCACCATGTCGCTGTTGCGCAGGCCGGCGGCCAGCTCGGGCCGCAGGTAGGAGACCAGCACGCGGAACTCCTCCACGCGGTTCTCCATCGGGGTGCCGGTCAGGAAGAGCACCCGGTCGACGCGCCGGCACCACGCGGCGACCGTCCGGGACCGCTTGGCCTGCGGGTTCTTCACGTAGTGGGCCTCGTCCACGACGAGCAGGCCGGGTACGGCCTCCGTGTCGAGCCGGTGGAGGCTGTCGAGGGTGGCCACGGCGACGCCGCCCTGCCGCTGCCACTCCTGCTGGGCGGCGAGCCGGTCGGGCCCGTGCAGCGGGTGGGCGCGCAGGGTGCTGCGCGACTCGATCTCCCGTACCCAGTTGATCAACACGCTCGTGGGGCACGTCACCAGGAAATGTGTCGCGCCTCGCGCCCTGAGGTGCGCCATCACGGCGATGGCCTCGATCGACTTGCCCAGGCCCATCTCGTCGCCGATGATCACCCGTTCCTGGGCGAGGGCGAAGCGGGCGCCGAACGCCTGGTAGCCGCGGAGCGACACCCGGCGGTAGGCGTCGTCGAGCGGCTGCCCGCCGACCTTGGCCGCCAGGTCGCCGGGCAGCGATGTCTCGCCCGTGGGCAGGGGCTCCTCGGCGAGGTCGGTCAGCAGGCCGAAGTATTCGGGGGAGCGGGACTCGAAGTCCGCCCACGCCTCCAGCTCGGACGCGGGCGGGCGCAGCAGATCGGTGGTGACCTGGGCGAGCAGCAACGGCGTCTCCGCTGAGGCGTCGAGCAGCCCGGAGATCTCGGCCAGCGCGTCGCGCGCCCGCTGCCGCCGCTTGGGCAGCGTGAGCCACATCCGCAGGCGGCTGCGCGCCGGCCGGGCCGCGGCCAGCAGCGGTCCCAGCCGCCCGTCCAGGTCGCGGGCGACCGCGACGGCCCGGGGCAGGTCGGGGCCGACCCGCACCAGGCGGTGCAGGGCGATCACGAGGTCGGTCACCGGCTGGTCGTGGTGCTCGACGTCGATGCGGACGCTCGCGGCGTCGGCCGCCGCCCGCTCGATCTGCCGGGCGGCCGCGTGGATGTGGCCCGCCGTCCGCGCGCCGATGCCCGGAAGTAACTGCAGCTGGTACGCCGAGGCGTCCAGCACCTGACGCACGGTGGTGTATCCGGCCTTCTCCAGGGTGGCGACGCGCAGCCGGCCGTCGGTGACGTCTTTCAGGCGGGAGACCGGGACCGACTCCAGCTGTGCCCTGGCCGCGTCGAGGCGCACCTTGTCGAGGGCGGCGGCGGCCTGCCGGTGCACGACGGCGTGCTCGCCCAGCAGCGCGTGTGCGGCGGCGAGGAGACGGTCCGCGTCACGGAGTTCCACTGAACCTAGGATGCCGTGGCCGAGGTTGCGACCGTGTAACGGCCCGCCCACGGCACCCGGAGGGCGCGGGTCACAGTTCGAGGGCGCGGTCGAGAAGGGACTGCAGGGTGACCGCGCCGGCCAGCCGTCCGTCGTCCACGACGGCCACCAGAGGGCTGCGCGTACGCGCCATCAGCGCCGCCAGCTCCAGCACGGTCGCCGTCATGTCGGCCACCGGCAGCTCGCGCGGCTGCTCGGGCAGGCACTCGCGGACGGTGCGCCCCCCGAGCTGCCGCAGGAACAGGTCGGCGTGGGCCTCGTCGACCACCCGGGCCAGCGCCGGGTCGTCCTGGCAGTAGGCGGGCACCGCCAGGCGCAGCACCTGCGTGCCGGGCAGGATGCAGACCGGCAGCCCGGCGTCGTCGACCAGGATGAGCCCAGGCAGGTCGCGTTCGGCCAGCAGCCTGGCCGCCTCCAGCGCCGGGGTGTCCATGGTGACGGTGGGGAACTCGACCGTGAGATCGCGTGCACGCATCATGACCTCCGCTGCACGAGCCTAGCCCTCATGGCGGCTTCGCGATGTGTCCGGTTGCACGAGCCTGGCTCTCATGCGGCTTCGCGATGTGTCCGGTTGCACGAGCCTGGCTCTCATGCGGCTTCGCGATGTGTCCGGTTGCACGAGCCTGGCCCTCATGGCAGCTCCGCGAAGCGTTCGACCTGTTCGGTCCGGCCCGAGACGAGGACCACGTCGCCGTACGACAGCTCCGTCTCGGCGGTGGCGTAGGTGAACTCCTCGCCGGAGGGCTTGACGGCCACGATGGTGACCCCGTATTTGCGGCGCAGATTGGACTGGCCGAGCGGGATGCCGACATATTCCTTGGGCGGAGTGGTCTTGGCCAGCGCGAAGTCGTCGTCCACCTGCATGTAGTCGAGCATCCGGCCGCTGACCAGGTGGGCGACCCGCTCGCCCATGTCGTGCTCGGGGAAGACGACGTGGTGGGCGCCGATGCGGCTGAGGATGCGGCCGTGCTGGGTGCTGATGGCCTTGGCCCAGATGTCGTTGATCTCCAGTTCGACCAGCAGCGACGTAGTCAGGATGCTGGCCTCGATGTCGCTGCCCACGGCCACCACCGCCTGGTAGAAATCGGACACCCCGAGCTGGCGCAGCGCTTCGATGTCGGTGGCGTCGGCGGTCGCGATCTGGGTGATCCGCCCGGCCAGGCTCTGTGTGATCTTGGGCCGGCTGTCGATGGCCAGCACCTCGGTGCCGCGCCGGGTGAGCTCCAGCGCCAGGGACGTGCCGAATCGCCCCAACCCGATGACGACGACGGGGTCGCCCTTGTACTCAGCCAACGATGACTCGCTCCTCGGGTAGCTCGTAGTGGCGGGCGCGCCTGTTGAGTGCCAGGGCGGAGCCCAGGGTGAGAGGGCCGATCCGGCCGATGAACATCAGTACCGTCAGCAGCAGGTGCCCGGCCGTGCCGACGGCCGGGGTGATGCCGGTGGACAGGCCCGCCGTGCCGAACGCCGAGATCACCTCGAACAGCACCTGGTCCAGCCTGTGGGGGGTGAGCGCGAGCAGCGCGTACGTCGACACGGTCACGAGCGCGACGCCCATCACCGTGATCGTGACCACCTGGCGCTGCGTGGTGTCGGGAAGCCGCCGGTGACCGATGTTCACCTTGCTCTCCCCGCGAAGCTCGGCCCAGACGATGAAGGCGAGCATCCCGATCGTGGTCACCTTGATGCCGCCCGCGGTGCCGGCGCTGCCGCCGCCGATGAACATCAGCAGGTCGGTGGCCAGCCAGCTCGACGGATACATCTGCCCGATGTCCACGACGTTGAACCCGGCCGAGCGCGGCATCACCGACGTGAAGAAGGCGGCCAGCAGCTTGCCGCCGTCGTCGAGCGGGCCGAACGTCCGGGGGTTGCGCCATTCGGTGACCAGGAAGACGAGCGTGCCGAACACCAGTAACGTCACGGTCACCGCGACGGTGATCCTGGTCAGCACCGTCCATCTGCTCGGATACCGCCATGCCCGGGCCAGCTCGAACACCACGGGGAAGCCCAGCCCGCCGACGATGGCCGCGATCGCGATGGTCAGGCAGATCCACGGGTCGGCGACGAACCGGATGAAGTTGTCCGGCCAGAGTACGAACCCGGAGCTGTTGAAGGCCGAGATCGCGTGGAAGGCGCCCAGGTAGGCGGAGCGGCCTAAGGACTCGCCGTAGCCGATGGCGAAGCGGCCGGCGAGCAGGACGGCGGCGACGGCCTCGCAGGCCAGGCTGAAGAGGAAGACCTTGCGCACCAGCTTGCGCACGTCGCTCATGCTCAGCGTCTTGGTCTCCGCCTGGGCGGCGATTCGCGCCCGCAGCCCCAGCCGGCCCGAGACGAGCAGGGTGAACAGGGTGGCCAGCGTCATGATCCCCAGGCCGCCCGCCTGGGACAGCCCGGCGATCACCACTTCGCCGAACGTCGACCAGTGCGACTCGGTGTCGACGACGGCCAGCCCGGTGACGCAGACGGCCGAGGCGGCGGTGAACAGCGCGACCACGGTGTCCGCGGCCTCGCCCTCGGTGGTGGCGATCGGCAGCGAGAGCAGGGCGGTGCCGACGGCTACGGCCAGGCCGAACGCGGCGACCACGAGCTGGGCGGGATGCCGGAATCTGGCTGGAAACGGCGGTGTCGCGCTCATCATCGATCGCCGCCCCGCATGTCACGCATGGTGAACGCCCCTAGGGAACCCTCAGCAGGCAGTCGGAGCCGAGAGACTTCCCTGC
This sequence comes from Nonomuraea deserti, assembly GCF_004348685.1. GTDB lineage: Bacteria > Actinomycetota > Actinomycetes > Streptosporangiales > Streptosporangiaceae > Nonomuraea > Nonomuraea deserti. The sequence goes on from NZ_SMKO01000118.1 coordinate 6,170, forward strand.
TCACAGCGCACTACGGTAACAGCCTTCCAGGGCGCCGGCGCACCGGAGCCGGCTGTGCGTGAACGGGCCTCGCGTCACTTGAGTGGATCATGGCCCCAGTTCATCAGCGAGTAGCGCCACCTGGACGCCGTGACGTCGCCGGAAGGCCGCTGCGCGAGATGGCGGTGGACGTAGCCGACGACCTTGTTCATGTGGTCGTAGTCGTCGTCCGTCCAGTCGCCCTTCTTCTTCCGGAGGAGGTCGACGATCTTCCTGCCGGACTCGTGGCCGACCGACTCGCCGCCGCCGTCCTTCTGCCCGACCGCCCGGGACTCGTCGGTGGCCAGCCAGCGTTCGAGCTCGCCGGCGGTCATGTTCACGGACTTGCCGAACTCGGCCGCGACCTCCCTGCGGTCCTCGCTCACGAGCCTTCCTTGCGCAGCGCCGACGGCTTGTGCACGGCCTTCTTGCCGCTCTTCTCGCTGCGCACCACGTACTGGGGCTCCTCGGGAGAGGCCGCGACCGTGCGGCCGGCCTCCTTCTGCCTCTTGGTGAGCTTCTTCTCCACCTTGCCCTTGGCGGTGGAGCCGTGGCTGCGCCAGGTGACCTCGTCACCCTCGGCCGGTTCCTTCTTCTTCCCCATGCGCTCCGGCTACCCGGCGCCCGCGCGGGTAGCCCCGGCGTACCCGTTCTTTACCCGGACGCAGGTCAGCTGAGGGAACGGAAGAACTCCCTCAGCTCGGCGACCAGCACGTCCGGCGTCTCCAACGCGGCGAAATGGCCGCCGTGGCCGAACTCCGACCACCGCACCACGTTGTGCGCCTGCTCGGCCAGCGGCCGCACCGAGAAGTCCGTCGGGAACACCGCCACCGCCGTCGGCACGGTGCCGGGCTCGCGCGGGGCCCACGCGCTGACGTCGTTTAACCGCTCGTAGTACGTGTGCGCGGCGGAGCCCGCCGTGGCGGTGAGCCAGTAGATGCTGACGTCGGTGAGGATGCGGTCGCGGTCGACGGCGTCCTCCGGCAGCTTGGCGGCCGGGTCCGTCCAGTCCTTGAACTTCTCCACGATCCAGGCGAGCTGGCCCGCGGGGGAGTCGTGCAGCGACGCCGCGATGGTCTGCGGGCGGGTGCCCTGCAGCTTCATGTACGCGCCCAGGTCGTCCTGCCACTGCTTCATCCCGGCCAGCCGCCCGCGCTCGGCCTCGGTCAGCGTGCCCATGACGGCGGCATCCCCCGACGGGAACGTGAGCAGCGCGTTGACGTGCACGCCGATGACGTTGCCCGCCGCGGCACGGCCCATCAGCGGCGCGATGAAGGCGCCGACGTCGCCGCCCTGGACGCCGTACCTGTCGTAGCCCAGCCTGGCCATCAGCTCGACCAGCGCGGCGGCGGTGCGACCGTCCGTCCAGCCGGTGTCCGGCAGCGGGCCGGAGAAGCCATAGCCGGGCAACGACGGGATCACCAGGTGGAAGGCGCCGGCCGGGTCGCCGCCATGCGCCACCGGGTCGGTGAGGGGGCCGATGAGGTCGAGGAACTCGACGACCGAGCCGGGCCAGCCGTGGATCAGCATGAGCGGGGTGGCGTCCGCCTCGGCGGAGCGCACGTGCAGGAAGTGCACGTTCGTCCCATCGATCGCGGTGACGAATTGGGGGTACGCGTTCAGCGTCGCCTCCTGGGCCCGCCAGTCGAAGCCTCCGGCCCAGTAGGCGGCCAGCTCCCGCAGGTAGCTCGCAGGAACGCCGCGCTCCCAGCCGGCGCAGGGAAGGTCGGGGGCCCAGCGGGTGCGCAGGAGCCGGTCCCGCAGGTCGTCGAGGTCTGCCTGCGGGATCTCGATGCGATACGGCCGAATCTCGGGGGTGCTGTCGCTGTTGGTCATGTCCCGACGGTAGGAGGAATCGGTGTCAGATACCGGCACCGATAACGCGCACAATGGCATCCATGTTGGAGACTTCGGCCCGGCTGCTCCGCCTGCTCTCCCTCCTGCAGGCGCGTACCGACTGGACCGGCGCCGAGCTGGCCCGGCGTCTGCAGGTCGGCCTGCGCACCGTGCGGCGCGACATCGACCGGCTGCGCGAGCTGGGCTACCCGGTGGACGCCACCCCCGGCGTGACCGGCGGTTACCGGCTCGGCGTCGGCGCCGCGCTGCCGCCACTGCTGCTCGACGACGACGAGGCGGTGGCCGTGGCCATCAGCCTGCGCACCGCCGCGACCGGCAGCGTCGCCGGCATCGAGGAGGGCGCGCTGCGTGCCCTGACGAAGCTCCGTCAGGTGCTGCCGTCGCGGTTGCGGCACCGGGTCAGCGCGTTCCAGGAGAGCACGGTGCCGCTGGCCGGAGCCGCCAGGCCGGAGGTGGACGCCGAGCTCCTGGCCACCCTGGCGGCGGCCTGCCGCGACCACCGGCGGCTGCGGCTGCGCTACCGCAAGGGCGACGGCGCAACGGCGCGCGAGGTGGAGCCGCACCGGCTGGTGCACACGCCGCGCCGCTGGTACCTGCTGGCCTGGGACCTGGGCAGAGGGGACTGGCGCACGTTCCGGGTGGACCGCATCGAGGCGCCGCCTGGGCCGCCGGGCGCCCGCTTCACGCCCCGGCCGCTGCCGCAGGAGGACGTGGCGGCGTACGTGTCGCGCTCCATCACCTCGGCGCCCTACCGCTACCAGGCCCGCATCCTCTTCCACGCACCCCTGGAGTGTGTCGCGCCCCGCACCTCGCCCGGCGCGGGACGGCTGGAGCCGGTGGACGAGCACACCTGCCTCTTCCTCGCCGGCTCCGACTCGCTGGACGAGCTCGCCGTGCACGTCGCGGTGAAGGGCTTCGACTTCGAGGTCATGGAGCCGCCGGAGCTGCTGCCGGTGCTGCGGGAGGTCTCCGACCGCCTCAGGCGGGCCGGCGAGAGCCGGGTCTCCTGACGTTGCGGCCATGCCGGACCAAGCTCCCCTGCCGGTGACCTTCGACGAGGCGATCGCCGCGGAACGCGCCGGCCGGCCACTCGAGTTCCTCTTCTTCTGGGGCCACCGGCCGGCCCGCGACGGCAGCCCCGGCCCGGGCCGGGGCTGCCTCAGCCAGTCTGCGGCCGGTCATGCTCCGGACGGGAAACGGAGGTAGGCGGGCGGCACGTGGTCGGCCAGCCATACCCCGTTGGCGCTGCGCATGAACACGTGCCCGTCGCCGTGCATCGCCCCGGCCGCCACCACGAGCACCACGGGAACGCCCCGGCGGCCGCCCACCCGCGTGGCCGTCTCCCGATCGGGCGACAGGTGCACGTGGTGCCGGTTCATCGGCCGCAGCCCTTCCTTCTTGATCGCCGCTACGAACCGCCCCACGGTGCCGTGATAGAGCACCTCGGGCGGCGCGACGGCGGGCAGATCGAGGTCGACCGGCACCGAGTGCCCCTGATTGGCCCGGATGCGGCCGGCCAGGATCGTGTAGCGCCGCTTGTCGTTGGACGCGACGACCTGACCCAACTCCGCCTCCGTGAACGGGAACCCGTGCTCGGCGGCGGCCCGCAGCAGCCCGTCGACCGGCGTCCACCCCTGGGCGTCGAGGGTCAGCCCGATGCGCTGCGGGTCGTGCCGCAGGTGCCGGGCCAGGTATTTCGAGATCCGTGTCAGGCGACGCTCGTCCATCGCTCCCCATGTTCCCGCCCCCGTCAACCGGTTTCCGCCGTGCCCGGCGCCGAAAGGGGAGGACGTCGGCTGTCGAGGCCGACGGCCAGGCGGCGGGCCAGGCCGGTGTTCCTGCGCCTGCCCACCCGGTGCACCGCGAGCTCCAGCGCCTCGCGCTGGCCCACCAGCACGACCCACGCCTTGGCTCTGGTGACCAGCGTGTAGAGCAGCTTGCGCCGCAACATGACGCCTCCGGCCTCGGCCACGATCGGCGCGACCACGAACGGGTATTCGCTGCCCTGCGAGCGGTGCACGCTGATCGCGTAGGCATGGGTCAGGTCGTCGAGCTCGTCGAACGCGTAGCGCACGCTCTCGCCGTCGTCGGTGCGGATCTCGATCATCCGCTCCTCCGGGATCACCGCGGTGACGGTCGCGGTCTCGCCGTTGAAGACCCCTTTGTCGTAGTTGTTGCGGATCGGCATGACCCGGTCGCCCACCCGGAACACCGTCGCCCCCGACCAGTGCTCGGCCTTGCCGTCGGCGGCGGGGTTGAGCTGGTCCTGGATCAGCCGCCCGAGCGCGGTGGCGCCCGTCTCGCCCCTGCGCATCGGGCACAGCACCTGGACCTGGTCGGGCTCGACCTGCTGCTTGCGCGGGATCGCCACCATCGCCAGGTGAGCGACCCGCCGGGCGACCTGCTCGGGATCGTCGAGCTCCTCGAACCAGAACCCGCCCCCCACCGCCGGCGACCGGCCGGCGCGGATGCGGTGGGCGGCGTCGATGATGCCGCTGCCGCCCGCCTGCCGGAAGACGTGGGTGAGCTGGACCCGCGGGATCTCCGTCACGCGCAACAGGTCGGCCAGCACGTCGCCGGGACCGATGCTCGGGAGCTGGTCGCTGTCGCCGATCAGCAGCAGGTGGCTGCCGGACGGCACGGCCGCGGCCAGCCGGGTCGCCAGGTGCAGGTCGAGCATGGACGCCTCGTCGACCACGATGAGGTCGGCCTGCGTCGGCCGCTCGTCGAACAGCGTCTCGGGGTCGGGATCGGGCTGCTGGGCGAGCATCCGGTGCACGGTCATCGCCGGCAGCCCGGTGAGCTCGGACAACCGCTTGGCCGCCTTGCCCGTGGGCGCGGTGAGCGTCACCGTGCCGCCCGCGGCCCTGACGGTGGTCGCGATGGCCTTCACCGTGTGGCTCTTGCCGCACCCCGGGCCGCCGGTGAGCAGGGAGAGCGTGCTGGTCAGCGCCATGTTGACGGCGGCGCGCTGGTCGTCGTGGAGCTCGGGGTCCTCCCGGAAGGCGCGCAACGGCAGCGTGGAGCGGGCCCGTGCCAGCCGGGTGAGCTGCTCGGTCAGCGCCACCTCGCGGGCGTGGACGTGCTTGGCGTAGGCGACCGCCTGCCCCGGCCGGTCAGGGGCGGCCTCCACGACCAGCCGGCGCTCGCCCACGAGCGCGTCGACCATCGGCCGCACCAGCTCCTCATCCTGCTCGATCAGCTCCGCCGTCTCTCTGACCAGAGCGGCGACGGGCACGAAACAGTGGCCGTCGCGGCTGCCCGCCGCCTCGATCCGGTCGAGCAGGGCCGCCTTGACCCGCTGCGGGCTGCGCTCGGGCACCCCCGACTGCAGAGCGATCATGTCGGCGACGCGGAAGGCGATGCCCCTGACCCGCCCGATGAGGCGGTAGGGGTCGGTGGCGAGGACCTCGTCGGCATCGGGCCCGAACACCTGGTAGATCTTCGCGGCCAGCAGCGGGCTGACCCCCAGCCCCTGCAACGTCACCATGAGCGCGGCGATCGCCTTCTGCTCCTGCCACGCCTGGACGATCTGCCCCTGCCGCTGCGGCCCGATGTTGACCACCTCGGTGAGCCGCTCCGGCTCGGCGTCGATCACCTTGAGCGTGGCCTCGCCGAAGTGGTCGACGATCGCGTACGCCAGCCGCGGCCCGATCCCCCTGATCAGCCCCGATCCGAGGTAGATGCGGATGGCGCGGACCGACGAGGGCGTCACCCGCTCGCACCCGGTCACCGCGAACCGCCTGCCGTGGCGTGGGTGCCTGCTCCAGTCGCCGAACAACCGCAGCGTCTCGCCCGGCTGCACCCCGCCCAGCGCCCGCCCGGTGGCCACGAAGTCGGGCACGCCGTCGGCGCTCATGCGCGCCACGGTGTATGCGTCCTCGCGGACGTAGACGAGCTGCTCGACCGACGCCTCCACAGCAGGGATCCAATCACCCGCCACCGACAATCGTCCAAAAGGCGTTCCGCCGAGCGCCGCGGTCAGCGGCGGGACTCCACCGTCACCTCGCCCATCAGCACGACTCCGGCCTCGCTCACGCGGTGGGCCGGCGGGCCGAGGCTCGGTCCTGCGGCGCCAGCGGGAAGCCGGGCTCGGTCAGCAGCGGTGAGCGCCTGCCGGCCGCCGTAGCCGGGTTCGGTCAGCGGCGGTGACGCCTGCCGGCCGCCGAGGCCGGGTTCGGTGGGCGGCGGCGCGGGCGGCGGGTCTCGCTCGCTCCGTCACGGGTCCGCGTCCGCGAGGACGTCCAGGCACTCGCGGGCGAGCTGCAGCTCCTCGCGTACCTGGACCACCAGGACGGGTACGGCGGTGCCGGGCGCGCTGACCGGCCCGTCGTCGTGGCGGTTTCCGCGTACGGGAGGCAGCACGCCGAGCAGGCCGAGGCGGCCGCAGACGGCTTCGCGCACTTCGGGCTGGTCCCAGCCGATCTCCCCGGTGAACACGAGCGCGTCGATCCGCCGGAGCGAGGTGGCCGCGGCGGCGATCTCCCTGCTCACCCGGTGGCCGAACACGCGCAGCGCCAGCGCGGCGGCGTCGTTGCCGTCACGCTCGGCCGCGACGAGGTCCCGCGTGTCACCGGACAGGCCGTCGGACAGGCCGAGCAGCCCCGACCGCCGTTCCAGCCCTTCGCCGAGCTCCGCCACCGACAGGTGGCCCTCCGACAGCAGCCACACCAGCATCCCCGGGTCCACGCTGCCCGAGCGCTTGCTCATGGGCAGCCCGTCGAGCGGCGTGAACCCCATCGAGGTGTCGAGGCTGCGCCCGCCCGACACCGCGCACACCGAGCAGCCACCGCCCAGGTGCGCCAGCACCAGGTCCAGCTCCGCGAGCGGCCGGCCGAGCAGGTCGGCCACCCGGTCGGCGGCCCAGGCGTACGACAGGCCGTGGAAGCCGTACCGGCGCAGGCCGTGCCGCGTGCGCCATTCGGACGGCAGCGGGTAGACCGCCGCCGCGTCGGGCAGGCCGGCGTGGAAGGCGGTGTCGGGGCAGAGCACGTGCGGCACGGCGGGCAACTGCTCGCGGGCCGCGTCCAGCAGGGCCAGCGCGGGCGGCAGGTGCAGCGGAGCCAGGCTCATGACGCCGCGCAACGCGGCGACCGTCTCGTCGTCGGCGACAGCCGGGGCGCGGACGAGGTCGCCACCGTGCACCAGCCGGTGCGCCACGGCCCGGATGTCGCGGTCGAAGTGGCCGCCGAGGAACGCCGACAGCTCCTCCCACGCGGCGCCCGGGTCGACGGCGCGCTCGGCGTGCGCGCTGTCGATCACGCTGCCGCCCTGGACGAGATCGAGTCGCAGGCTCGACGAGCCGGCGTTCACGGTCAGGATCGCCGCGGAGTCCGTCGTCTGTTCGTCCATGGCGCGCCCCATGACCGCCGCGCTACCCGGCAGCGTTCCCGCAAAACTGGGCAAATCAAGGCTCCGTCTGGATTTGGCGTCCTCAGGATTGCTGGGTGAGGGCGTCGGGTAGTCGTGCGCCATGGACATCACCCTGAAGGTGAACGGCACACCGCACGCGGTCGACGTCGACCCGCGGATGTCGCTGCTCGATCTGCTGCGCGAGCGGCTGGGGCTGATCGGCGCCAAGAAGGGCTGTGACCACGGGCAGTGCGGCGCGTGCACGGTCCTCATCGACGGGCGGCGGGCCAACGCGTGCCTCGCGCTGGCGGTCGCGGTCGACGGTTCCGAGGTCACCACCGTCGAAGGACTGGCCAAGGGGGACGACCTGCATCCGCTGCAGGCCGCCTTCATCGAGCACGACGCGTTCCAGTGCGGCTACTGCACGCCGGGGCAGCTCTGCTCGGCCGTGGCCATGCTGGGCGAGCCGGGGCCGAGCGCCGTCACCGACGATCTCGCGCTCGATCCCGAGCTGACGCCCGAGGAGATCAGGGAACGGATGAGCGGCAACCTGTGCAGGTGCGGCGCCTACGTCAACATCGTCAAGGCGATCGCCGAGGCCGCTCCGTGAAGCGCTTCGAGTACGCCCGCGCCGGCAGCCCGTCCGACGCCGTGCGCCGGTTCCGGCCCGGCACCATGTACCTGGGCGGCGGCACCAACCTGGTCGACCTCATGCGGCTGGGCGTGGCCGAGCCCGACCTGCTGGTGGACGTCAGCCGGCTGCCTCTCGACGTGATCGAGCCGGTCGGCGACCGGCTCCGCGTGGGAGCGGCCGTGCGCAACACCGATCTCGCCGCCGACCCGCTGGTCCGCACCCGCTACGCGATGCTCGCGCGGGCGGTGCTGGACGGGGCGTCCGGACAGGTGCGCAACATGGCGACCGTGGCCGGCAACCTGCTGCAACGCACCCGCTGCGCCTACTTCCAGGACGTGAGCCGGCCGTGCAACAAGCGCCGGCCGGGCTCCGGCTGCCCCGCCATCGAGGGCGACCACGGCAACCTGGCCGTGCTCGGCGCCTCCGACGCCTGCGTGGCCACCCATCCGTCGGACATGGCGGTCGCGCTGGCCGCGCTGGACGCCGAGGTGCACGTCACCGGCCCGGGGGGCGACCGGATCATCCCGATGCCCGGGCTGCACCGGCTGCCGGGCGACGAGCCGGAACGTGACACGGTGCTGGAGCCCGGCGACCTGATCACCGCCGTGGAGCTGCCCGCGCCACCGCCGGGGGCGTCCACGTACCGGAAGGTGCGGGAGCGGGCGTCGTTCGCGTTCGCGCTCGTGTCCATCGCCGCGTCGCTCGACGTCGGCTCCGACGGCGTCGTGAGCGGCTGCCGCATCGCGCTCGGCAGCGTGGCCCACGTCCCGTGGCGGGCCGAGCGGGCCGAGCGGCTGCTGATCGGCGGGCCCGCAACCGGCGCGGCGTTCCTGGAGGCCGCGGAGGCCGAGCTCGACCAGGCCCGCCCGCTGCCGCGCAACGCCTACAAGCTGCCGCTGGCCAGGAATCTGATCGTCGCGACCCTCGAGGAGCTGGCACCGTGAACCGCGTCGAGGGCCGCGTCAAGGTCACCGGGCTGGCCACGTACGCGGCCGAATACCCGGTCGAGGCAGTCGCGTACGCCTACCCCGTGCAGTCGCTGGTCGCCAAGGGCCGCATCGTCCGCGTCCACGACGCCGAGGCCCGCGAGATGCCCGGCGTGCTGGCCGTGCTGTCCTGCGAGGACCCGCCCCGGCTGGCCGAGGACGCCGATGCCGAGCTGGCGCTCTTCCAGAGCCGCGACGTCGCCTACCGCGGCCAGATCGTCGCCGCCGTCGTCGCCGGCACCTACGAGAACGCCCGCGCCGCCGCCGCGGCCGTGCGCGTCGAGTACGACCCGGACGACCACGACGTCGCCCTGCGCTCCGATCATCCCGGCTTCTACCGGCCGGACGTCGTCAATCCCGACTACCCGTCCGACACCGTGAAGGGCGACGTCGAGGCGGGCCTCGCCGGCGCCGCCGCGAGCGTCGACGTGACCTACTCGACCCCGGTCCTGCACAACAACCCGATGGAGCCGCACGCCGCGGTGGCCGTGTGGGACCCCGAGGGCAGGCTGCTGGTCTACGACAGCACGCAGGGCGCGTCCCCCGACCGCGACACCATCGCGCAGACATTCGGCCTGCCGAGGGAGGACGTGCGGGTGGTGTCCAGGCACGTCGGCGGGGGCTTCGGGGCGAAGGGCTCCACCAGGCCGCACGCCGTGCTCGCCGCCCTGGCGGCCAGGGCCGCGGGCCGCCCGGTCAAGATCGCGCTGACCCGGCAGCAGATGTTCGACGTCACCGGCTACCGCACGCCGACGATCCAGCGGCTGCGGCTCGGCGCGGACGCCGGCGGCCGGCTCACGGCGGTGGAGCACGTGGCGTACGAGCAGAGCTCGACGCTGGTGGAGTTCGCCGAGCAGACCGCGACCCCGGCCCGCGTCATGTACGCCACGCCCGCGCTGCGCACCGCGCACCGGCTGGTCCGGCTGGACGTGGCCACCCCGTCGTGGATGCGCGCGCCGGGGGAGTGCCCCGGCATGTACGCGCTCGAGTCCGCCATGGACGAACTGGCCTGCGCCCTCGGCATGGACCCCGTCGAGCTGCGTGTCGTCAACGACGCCGACGCCGAGCCGGAGGGCGGGCTGCCGTTCAGCTCCCGCAACCTCGTCATGTGCCTGCGCGAGGGCGCCCGCCGCTTCGGCTGGCGGCACCGCGACCCGGAGCCGGGCGTCAGGCGCGAGGGGGAGTGGCTGGTCGGCACCGGCGTGGCCGCGTCCACCTACCCGGCCAGGCGCCGCCCCGCCCGCGCCTTCGCCTTCGTGCGCGACGGAGACTACGTCGTCCAGGTGGCCGCCGCCGACATCGGCACCGGCGCCCGTACCGCGCTCGTCAGGATCGCCGCGGACGCGCTCGGCGTCCCTCCCGATCAGGTGCACGTCGAGCTGGGCGACAGCGACCTGCCGGAGGCGCCCGTCGCCGGCGGCTCCATGGGCACCGCCTCGTGGGGGTCGGCCGTCGTACGGGCCTGCGAGGAGCTCAAGCGCGGCGACGGCAAGGAGGGCCGCGCCGACACCACCGACGAGGTCGGGAACGACGCGCGGCTGGCCAGGCACGCCTTCGGCGCGCAGTTCGCCGAGGTCCGGGTCAGCTCGGTGACCGGCGAGGTCCGCGTGCCGCGCCTGCTCGGCGTCTTCGCCGCCGGGCGCATCGTGGACCCCCAGCTGGCCAGGTCGCAGTTCATCGGCGGGATGACGATGGGCCTGGGGATGGCGCTGATGGAGGAGACGCTCACCGACGAGGAGTTCGGCGGGTTCCTGCGCCGGGACCTGGCGCAGTATCACGTGCCCGCCTGCGCCGACGTGCCGCACGTCGAGGCGGTCTGGCTGGACGAGCAGGACGGCGAGCTCAACCCGATGGGCAGCAAGGGCATCGGCGAGATCGGCATCGTCGGCACTGCCGCGGCCATCGGCAACGCCGTGCACCACGCGACCGGCCATCGCGTGCGCGACCTGCCTCTCACTCCGGTCAAGATTCTGTCAAGGTTTTAGCCGCCGCGCCGGAGGAAGGAGAGGGGCCGCAGGTCACGGGCGGGAGGGTGCGGTGAAGCAGGAGTCGCACGGGGAGCGGGCGGATCGGAACTTCGTCGAGCTCCTTCAGGGAGCCCGCGTGGCGGTGACCGGGGTGCAGGTGTTGTTCGCGTTCCTGCTGACGGTGCCGTTCTCGCCCGGGTTCACCCGGATCGACAGGGCCGACCAGTGGCTGTACTACGCGGCACTGGTCAGCGCCGCACTCGCGTCCATCTGGTACATCGCGCCGACCGCGCAGCACCGCGTGCTGTTCCGGCAGGGGCGCAAGGAGACGCTGGTACGCCGCTCGAACCGGTACGGCCTGGCCGGCGCGCTCGCCCTGGCCGTGTCGATGACGACGGCCACGATGTTCGTGATCGACCACCTGTTCGACGCCGCTCTGGCCGGGGTCACCGCGGGCGTGCTGGCCCTGCTGGCGCTGTGGACCTGGTTCGGCCAGCCGGCGCTGACCAGGTCGGATCAGTCGTCGGACGGCGCCGAGCCGTCGTCGGGCGGCGCCGACGACCCCCGGGCATAGGACGCCCTGGCCACCATGTACGCCGCGACCGACACGGTGATCACCTGGGAGAAACCGGCCAGCAGCAGCGGGCCCGCGGTCGCCCATGTGGGCCGGTGCAGCCACATGGCGAGCAGCACCAGCAGCACGCCCAGCACCTGCGGTTTCGTGCCGGCGTGCATACGATCCAGCGTGGTGCGGAACCGTACGAGGCCGACGCCGGCCGCCAGCGCCAGCACCGACCCCAGCAGCAGGCAGGCCGCCGCCGCCACGTCGAGCGCGCTCATCGCGAACTCCCCGAGAAGAAGCGGGCCAGCGACACCGAGCCGACGAACCCCAGCAGCGACAGCACCAGCAGGATCGGCAGGTCCGAGTAGTCGTCCATGACCACCGCGAACGCCCCCGTGCCGCACATCGCCATGGCCGTCAGCACGTCCAGGGCAACGGCCCGGTCGAGCATCGAGGGCCCGCGCCCCAGCCTGAAGAGCGTGGCGGCCGCCCCGCAGCTGAGCAGGCCGATCGCCACCATGTACACCGCCGTCATCGCAGTTCCTCCCTGTCGGCCCGGGTTCCGAAGGCCTCCACGATGCGCCTCTCCAGCGCCGTTATGTCCGCCCGCACGGCCTCGGTGACCTCGCCAGGGAGCCCCAGCACGTGCACCGCCAGCTCGTGTTCCTCCGGGTAGAGCTCCGCCACCAGGCTGCCGGGCACGGAGGTGATCGCGACCATGGTCAGGACGACCATGGACTCCGACGACGTGCGCAGCCGCACGCGTACGAGCTGCGTCGGCGGCGGGCCCGGGTGGACCACCCAGAACACCACCCGCAGGGTCGAGACCACCGTCTCCGAGGCGAACCAGAGCAGGAACCGCACCAGGCCGACCGGGTTGACCCTGATGCCGGGGTCCACGGCGGGCAGCGGCAGCAGCCACGTCACCACGACCCCGGCGGCCAGCCCGCCCAGCAGGTTGCCGGCGCTGACGTCCCCCCACAACGCCGTCCACACCAGCGTCAGCCAGGCGACCAGCGGCAGCGGCACCCGCCTGCCGAACACCCGCGGCGCCAGCACGTTCAGGTTCACCGTTCCCTCCCCAGGACCGCCGTGATGTACGGCTCGCGCGCCATCAGCTCGCCCGCCGCCCGCTCGGCCAGCGCCGACAGCGGACCGGCGAGCACCGTGAACGACAGGCCGAGCGCCACCAGCGCCGTCACCGACACGGTCAGGGCCGCGGGCAGCGACGTCGTGGTCACCGTCGGGTCCTCGCCGGTGTCCTCCTCGCTCTCCACCACCGTGCCCGCCTGCACGACGCGCGGGGCACTCCAGAACGCCCTGCTCCAGGCCTTGGCGACGGCGTACAGCGTGAGCAGGCTCGTGACCAGGCCCGCGGCCACCAGCGTGCCCGCCGGCCAGCCGCCCGCCGCGAGCCCCGCCTGCACCAGCAGCAGCTTGCCCAGGAACCCCGACATGGGCGGGATGCCCGACAGGTTCATGGCGGGCACGAAGAACAGCACCGCGATCAGCGGCGTGGCCCTCATCAGGCCGCCGAGCCTGGTCACCGACGTCGTGCCGAAGCGCCGCTCGACCATCCCCGTCACCAGGAACAGGCTCGTCTGCACGGTGATGTGGTGCACCACGTAGAAGATCGCGCCGGTCAGCCCGGCCCGGGTGGACAACCCCACCCCGAACACCATGTAGCCGATGTGGCTGACCAGCGTGAACGAGAGCATGCGCTTGAGGTCGGTCTGCGCGACCGCGCCCAGCACGCCCACCAGCATGGTGGCCAGCGCCAGCCACATCAGCAGCGTCGACACCGGGCCGCCGGGGAACAGCAGCGCCTCCAGCCTGATGATCGAGTAGACACCGACCTTGGTGAGCAGACCGGCGAACACGGCCGTGGCCGGGGTAGGCGCGGTCGGGTAGGAGTCGGGCAGCCACGCCGACATGGGGAAGATCGCCGCCTTGATCGCGAACGCCAGCAGCAGCGTCAGCTCCACCAGCAGTTTCACCTGCTCGGGCAGCTGGGGGAAGCGCTCGGCGAGCTGCGCCAGCGCCAGCGTCCCCGTCGCCCCGTAGGTGACGGCCAGCGCCACCAGGAACAACATGGACGAGGCCAGGGCCATCAGCGTGTACGTCGCGCCGGCCCGGATCCTGGCCTCGGTGCCGCCGAACGTCAGCAGCACGTACGAACCACTCAGCAGCAGCTCGAACGCCACGAACAGGTTGAACAGGTCGCCGGACAGGAACGCGTCCGCCACCCCGGCCACCATCACCAGGAAGGCCGGATGGAAGATCGCCATGGGAGCGTCGTGCTCCTGCTCGTCGTAGGCGTTGGCGACCGAGTACGCCATCACGCAGAACGTCACCGCCGACGAGACCACCAGCACCAGCGTCGAGAGTCGGTCGGCGACCAGGCAGATGCCGATCGGCGACGGCCACCCGCCCAGGTAGGTGACCAGCGGGCCGCGCGACTCTGCCGCCACCAGCAGCACCACGGACACGGCGAGCGACAGGCCGAGGGTGACGAGGCTGATGACCGACTGCAGCCGTCGCAGCCGCCCGCCGATGGCCAGCTTCACCCCGGCGGCCAGCAGCGGCAGCAGCACCGGCACGCAGATGAGGCTTTCCACGGGTAGGGACGGCTCCACGCTCAGCCCCTTTCCGCGTCGGAGTGGCGGTCCATCAGTCGTCCCCCTCCAGGCCGGGGTCCTGCGCGAGGGCCTGGCGCTCGCGCTCCTCCCTGATGGCCGCCCGCACCTGCCTGCGCGCCTCCCGCTGCCGCACCCGCAGCTTCCTGCGCAGTTCCTTCTCCTCGGCCGCCTGGGCCGCCCGCCGCCGCGCGTGCTCGTCGCGCAATTCCTCGATGCGCGCGAGGTTGTCGCCCGCCCGCGCCTCCTCCCGCAGCCCGACCTCCTCGAAGCGCCGGTGCAGCTCCTCCTCCGACAGTCCCTGCTCCCGGCCCTGGCGCATCCACTCCTCGAGCTCGTCGTACACCCGGGCCAGGCGCTGCTCCAGGTCGGCTTCCTGCAGCCGCTCCCGCTCGGCCTGCTCGGCCTGCAGGTTCGCCAGTTCGGCCCGCTGCCGCACGAGCAGCCGGCGGTAGTCGTCCACCCTGCGGCGCACCGCGTCGCCCAGCTCGCCGCGCCGCGAGCGCAGCCGCACGCGCCGGTCCTCGGTGTCGTCCTGCACCTCGTCGGACCCGGTCAGCTGCCACGTCCGGTGCACCATGGCCAGCAGGAACGCCGTCATGCCCATGGTGATCACGATGGCGGTGAGCACCATCGCCTGCGGCAGCGGATCGGCCATCCTGGCGGGCGGCGTGACCCCCAAAATGGGCGGGCCGCCGGCGCTGCTCCCCGCCGTGACGATCAGCAGGTTCACGCCGTTGCCGAGGACGATGACGCCGGCGAGCGCGCGTACCAGGCTCCGCTCCAGCAGCAGCGTCACGCCCGTCGTGATCATCAAGAAGCAGGCCAGGAACGGCACCAGGGAGACGGTCACGAGCCCTCCCCGGCGTCGATCTGCCGGTCCAGCTCGGCGCCCAGGCCGCGCAGCACGTCCTGCACCATGCCGATCACCGAGAGGTACACGCCGAGGTCGAACAGCACCCCCGTGGACAGATGCACGTGCCCGGCGAGCGGCACGCTCACGTCCGTGGCCAGCATGTCCAGCGCCGCCGAGCCGAACAGCAGCCCGATCAGCGCCGTACCCGCCGACAGCGTCAGCCCGACGCCCATCAGCACGCCCGCGTGCACCGGCAGCGCCACGCCCAGCTCGTTCCGCCCGCCGGCCAGGTAGCGCACGGCGATCGCCAGCCCGGCCACGATGCCGCCGGCGAACCCGCCGCCGACCCCGCTGTGCCCGACGAACAGCAGGAACACCGAGAGCAGCAGCACCGTGTGGAACGTCAGCCTGGCCACTACGTCGAACGCCAGCACCCGCTGCCCCCGCGGAAGCGTGGAGGCCAGCCAGTGCGGCTCCGCCGACGGGTGTTCCGCCTCCTTCGGCTCGATCCGGTACGACCTGCGCCGCAGGAACACCAGGCTCGTCAGGCCCAGGGTCAGCACGATGAGCACCGTGCTCTCGCCCAGGGTGTCCCAGGCGCGGATGTCGACGATCAGCGCGGTGACGATGTTGCGCGCGCCCGCCTCCCGCGCCGCCGTCGCCATGTGCGCGCCGACCGGCACGACGTCGCGCGCGCTGCCCGCCAGCATGCCCGCGCCCGTGAGCACCACCCCCACGGCCAGCCCGAGCCCGATCCTGACCGGGAACGGCAGCCGCCCCCTGCCGGGGTCGATCGGCAGCCGCCGCAGCACCAGGGCGAAGACCACCAGGAGCAGCGTCTCGGCCAGGAACTGGGTGAGCGCCAGGTCGGGCGAGCCGTGCACGAGGAACAGCAGCGCGGTCCCGTACCCCAGCATGCCGACGACGACGGCCAGGAAGATGGAGGCGCGGGCGAACAACGCCAGCACGGCCGCCGCCGCGACCAGCACGGTGATGACGGGCTGCTCCGGCCGCTGCCAGGCGACGACCGGCACGTCCAGCCGCGGCGCGCCTCCGTAGGCGACGGAGAACACGCCGACGCCGACCGTGGCCAGCATGGTGAGCATCAGGTAGTCGGGCACCGAGCCGCGCTGCACGAGGCCGGTCAGCTGGACGGCGAAGCGGTCGAGCCCGCGCACGATGATCCAGAAGACCTGGCTGGAGTCCGGCACGGGCAGCACCGCCCCCGCCCTGGCCACCGGCTCCCTGGCCGCGAACAGCAGCACGCCGGCCGCCAGCGCCGCGGCCGACAGCAGCAGCGGCAGGCCGAACCCGCTCCACACCACGAGGTGGGTCTCGTGGCCGGGATCGCGGAAGGCCCCCGTGTAGGCCGACATCGTGCCCGCGTACCAGGAGGCCGCCGGCGCCAGTGCCAGCCCCAGCGCCGACAGCAGCGCGGTGGGCACGAACATGGCCGCGGGCACGCGGCGCACCGGCCGCGCCGCCACCCCCGGCTTGGCGGCGAACGCCCCCCACAGGAAGCGCAGCGTGTACGCCGCCGTCAGCGCCGACCCGGCCACCACGCCCGCCAGCGCGAACGGCGCGTCCAGCAGCGACTCCAGCGCCGCCTCCTTGGCGGCGAACCCCACCAGCGGCGGCAGACCCGCCATCGACGCCCCCGCGAGCACCGCCGCCGCGCACACCCAGGGCATCGCCCGGCCCACCCCGCTGAGCTCGCCCGTCTCGCGGCTGCCCGCCGCGTGGTCGACGATGCCCACCACGAGGAACAGGGTCGCCTTGAACAGCGCGTGCGCCACCAGCATGGCGGCACCGGCCAGCGCGGTCGCCCGTGTTCCCGCGCCGAAGAGCGCCACGAGGAAGCCGAGCTGGCTGACCGTGCCGTAGGCGAGCAGCCGCTTGAGATCCGTCTCGCGCAGCGCCCGCCAGCCACCGAGCACCATCGTGACCAGCCCGAGCGGCACGGCCACCGCCCGCCACAGCGCGACGTCGCCGAACGCCGGGCCGAGCCGGGCCACCAGGTACACGCCCGCCTTCACCATGGCCGCCGCGTGCAGGTAGGCCGACACGGGCGTGGGCGCGGCCATCGCGGCGGGCAGCCACGTGCTGAACGGGAAGATCGCGGACTTGGCCAGCGCGCCCGTCAGCACCAGCACCAGCGCTACCGGTGCGACCGCCGGGGGATCGGCCGCGATCGCCGACACCCGGTACGTGCCCGCCGCCTGCCCGGTCAGCACGAACCCCGCCAGCATGCACAGCCCGCCGGACGTGGTGATCGCCAGCGCCTTCATCGCCGCCTGCCTGCTCACCCGGCTCTCCGGGTCGTAGCCGATCAGCAGGTACGAGAAGACGGTGGTCAGCTCCCAGAACACGTACAGCAGGAGCAGGTTGTCGGCCGTCACCAGCCCCAGCATCGAGCCGGCGAAGGCCACCATCACGCCGCCGTAGCGGCCGAGCCCTTCGTCGCCCGCCGGCAGGTACGCGGCGCTGTAGCCGAGCACCAGCACGCCGATGCCCGTCACCAGGGCCATCATCACCACGGCCAGCGGGTCGGCGCGGAAGTCCAGCTCCATCTGCATCACCGGCGCCCACGCGGTGGCCTCCCGCATGGGCAGCCCCCGCACCGCCACCCAGAGCGTGTGGACGAAGGCGGCGGCCGGCGGCACGGCCAGCACGGCGAAGGAGGCGCGTCCCATGCGGGCGGCCAGCCAGGGAGCACAGACCGCCGCCACCGCGTGGAGGATCAGCAGCAGCTCCATGGGCTCCTCGGGCGGAAATTCCGGTTACGTCCGCCCAACCTCTCCTGCCGTGCTCCTGCCGCCGCGCAGGCACGGCCGGGGTTGACCCGAACCTCACCACACCCACACCCGGGGGTGGGACGGAGCCGTCAGCGCCGTGGCGCGCGCTCAGCCGGCGTCGTCGACGCGCCGGCGCACCTCGTCGGCCAGCTGGCCGAGCGACCGGTCGAGCAGCTCGCGCACCTCGTCGGCGTGGGCCCCCGAGCCGGGCTCGTCGAGCAGCGAGATGTGCACGGTCACCTCGCTCGTGCCGCTCGCCGCGTCGGAGACCTGCAGCCAGCCGGAGTAGCCGGGATGGTCGCGCCCGCCCCACTCCACGCGCAGCTGCTCGTCCGAGGCCCGGAACAGCCCTTCGTGCGGGCCCGCGCCGGGCACCAGGTCGCCGCCCGCCTCGACGGTGCCGGGCCCGCTGCCGGTCACCGTCAGGCCCCGCGGCAGCCACCTGTCCATGATCTCCACGTCGGACGCGACGCCGTACACGATCATGCTGTCGGCCGGCATGCCGCGCGTCGCCTCGAACTCCGCCATCACAACCCCCCGGTCAATGCTCCCGCCGTACCCGTGTGATGTGCGGGCAAACAGCCGCCGGTCCGCCGGGTCCTGCCGCTACCTTTGCTGTCGGCGCGAGTCGTGCGGGTGTGTCGCGGGGAGGGGAGCGGGGCGATGGCGGAGTTGCCACGGGTGCCGCCGGAGATGTTCCGGTTCACCACCACCGAGCGGGCCGACCTGCACACCGCCGTCCTCTGCGCCTTCGGCGAGGCCGGCGAGCGGCTCGAGACGGCGCTGACGTCGGAAGAGGTCCACGAGCGGCTGCGATCGGTCGGATGGTACGCCCCGGTCGCCGACCACGACCTGTCCGGCACGCTCAAGCAGCTGGCCGGCTGGGGTCTGCTCGACGTGATCTTCAACCACGCCGGCGGCTTCGCCACCGCCGAGGAGTACGAGCGCAAGAACCTGCACTATTCGCTGACCAGGCGCGGGGAGGCGGCGCTCGCCGGGGTGCGGCACGCGATGGCGATGCTGGCCTCGGCGGGCGCGTTGCAGACCGCGGTGCTCGACGCCATCGCCGAGCGGCTGGGGGAGCTGGAGGTCCTGCTGCGCGACCCCGATCCGGGGCGCAACCGGCGCATCTTCACCGGCCTGCAGGAGCTGGAGGGGCATCTCGACGGGCTGGGCGTCAACACCAGGCAGTTCAACGGCGAGCTGCAGCGGCTGCTGCGCCTCGAAGGCACCGATCTCGCCACGTTCCACGAGGTCAAGTCCGCCATGGTGGCCTATCTGCAGGAGTTCGCGACCAGCCTGGAGGAGCGCGGTGAGGCCATCGCCGCCGCCCTGGGAGCGGTCGAGGAGCACGGCGTCGGCGTGCTGCACGCGCGGGCGCTCGACGGCGCCGACCTGCCGAGGACGCCCGGAGCCGACCACGCCACCCCGTGGCTGGCGGCGCGGGCGGCCAGATGGGAGGGGCTGCGGTCGTGGTTCGCCCACCACGACGGCACCGGCGCCGACCCCTGGGCCGGCGAGCGTGCCGTGCCGCGGGTACGGCAGCTGCACGACGTGGCCAGGCGGGCGATCGTGGCGCTGTTGCAGGTGCTCGACCGGATCACCGACTCCCGCCGCCGCTCCTCCAGCGCCGCCGCCGACTTCCGTACGCTGGCCCGCTGGTTCGCCACCGCGCCCGCCGAGCACGACGCGCACCGGCTGTGGGACGCGGCGTTCGGGCTCGGCTCCGCCCGGCACGCGCACCTCGGGCACCCCGACGCCGAGCTGATCCCCTCCGGGGTCCCCTGGTCGGAGGCCGAGCCCGTGGAGGTCTCGGCGCTGCTGCGCTCGCGCGGGCGCACCGAGCGGATGGGCCGTACGGGCAGGGTCCGCGACGTGACCGGGCTGCGGGCCGGGCGCCGGTCGCGGGCCGAGAAGGAGCGCGCCGAGATCGAGGCCGCATGGGCGGCGCTGGCCACCACGGGGGCGATGCGGCTGTCGCAGCTGGGGGAGCTCGACCACGAGGCCTTCGGGCGGCTGCTCGACCTGCTCGGCCGGGCCCTCGCCGAACACCCCGACGCGACCGGCCGCCGGCGTGCCGTCACCTCCGACGGGCGCGTCGAGATCGTGCTCAGGGCGCCCGGCGACGGAGCCGTCGCGGTGCTGCGCACCTCCGAAGGGTGGTTCCGCGGTCCCGACTACCTCATCGACGTACGCGCGCTCGGCGACGCCCTCGCCGGCGCGCCCGCCGCCGCCGAGCACCGGGCGGGCGCATGAGCAGCCTCGCCAACCAGCTCGTCAGGGCCGAGAAGGAGGAGATCGCGCGGGCGATCAGGACCCTGCTCGGCCGGCCGCTCGTGTCCCGGCAGAGCGACCCCGCCGCCTTCGACCTGATCAGAAAACGCCGCCAGCCGCTCATCCAGTGGTTCGACTACTTCTGCGGCTGGCGGCTGGTCGTGGAGCCGCGCCAGGGCTACGCCCGCCTGGTCAAGGTCAGGACCGAGCCGAGCGCCACCCGGCCCGCCCGTCGCCGCCGCGCCACCAGGGCGCCCTTCGACCGCCGCCGCTACACCCTGTTCTGCCTGTGCGCCGCCGAGCTGCTCACCTCGCCGGTCACCACGATCGGCATGCTCGCCCAGCGGGTCGTGCAGGCGGCCGCCGTCGAGGCGGACGTGCCCGTGTTCGACCCGGTCAAGGCGGCCGAGCGGGCCGCCCTCGTCGACGCGCTCAAGCTGCTCGAACACCATGGCGCGATCACCGTCATGGACGGCGCGACCGACTCCTACCTGGACGACGAGGACGCCAAGGTGCTCTACCGGGTCGACACCACCCGCGTGATCAGGTTGCTCGCCGCGCCAGTGCCGCCGTCGAGGATCGCCGCCCGCGCCGCGGACGAGGCGGGCGCCGGCACGCTCGCCGAGCTCACCGCGGCGCTCAGCGCCGAGTCCCGCTACGGCGCCGACGAGCCGACCGAGACCCAGCGCAACCTCAGGGCCCGCCACTCGCTCATCCGCCGGTTGCTCGACGAGCCCGTCGTCTACCGCGCCGACCTGACCCCCGACGAGTCCGGCTACGCCGCCTCGCTCACCGGCCGCCGGATCCTGCGCCGCGCCGCCGAGGAGGCGGGCTTCGTGCTCGAAGAGCGCGCCGAGGGGTTCCTGCTCATCGACCCCGACGGCACCGCCACCGACACCCGGTTCCCCGACGACGGCAGCCACGCCAAGGTGGCCGCCCTGCTGCTGCTCGACCTGCTCGTCTCGGCCGGGCCCATCACCGCCCGGCGGCTCCACGCCGAGGCGGGCGGGCTGCTGCGCCGCTTCCCGCAGTGGGCGAAGGCGTACCAGTCCGACGGCGGCGGGGCGCGGCTGGCCGCCGACGCGCTGGAGGTGCTCACGATGTTCGGGCTGGCCCGCCGCACGGGTGACCGGGTCGCCGCCCTGCCCGCCGCGGCCCGCTACCGGGTCGATCGCGGCACGGCCGTCCAGGAGGATGCATGACAGTCACCGAGCTCACGCCCGCGCGCACCGCGCAGGTCGTGGAGGACCGCTGGGTTCCCGTACGCGCGGGCATCCTGAACGTGTGGCGCTACTACGACGAGGTGTTCGAGTTCCACCGGGGCCGGCTGCTGCTGCGGGGGCCCAACGGCAGCGGCAAGTCCAAGGTCCTGGAGCTGCTGCTGCCGTACCTGCTCGACGCCAGCCTCAAGCCGAGCAGGCTGTCGACGTTCGGCGGCACCGAACGCACCATGCACTGGAACCTCATGGGCGACGGCACAGCCGGCGCCACCCGGGTCGGCTACGTGTGGATCGAGTTCCGGCACTCCGGCGGCCGCTGGTTCACCTGCGGCGCCCGGCTCCAGGCCACCGTCCACACCAAGAACGTCACCGCCGCCTACTTCACGACCGAGTCCCGCGTCGACACCCCCGACGGCATCCGGCTCAGCGGCGAGAGCGGCCAGCCGCTGACCAAGGCCCAGCTCGCCGAGGAGCTCGGCACGTCGGGCACGGTGCACGAGTCCGCCGACGCCTACCGCACCGTCGTGCGCCGGACCCTCTACCGAGGGCTCAACGAGCAGCGCTACGACTCGCTGCTCACCGCGCTGCGCCAGCTCCGCACCCCCAAGCTGTCCGAACGCCTCGACCCCGGGCTGCTGTCGGAGCTGCTGTCCAGCGCGCTGCCGCCGCTCGGCGAGGGCGAGATCCACGAGATCGCGGAGGGCTTCGAGCGGCTCGACCGGCAGCGCGAGGAGCTGCGCCTGCTCGACCGCGACGTGGCGGAGGCCGACCGGCTGGCCGCCCGGCAACGCGGGTACGCCCAGCGCGTCCTGCGGGCCGCCGCCGCGGCCGTGACGTCCGCCGGCCACACGCTGGACTCGCTGGCCGCCGAGGTCCGGACCAAGCGGGAGGCGCTCAAGGACGCCGAGGGCGAGCTGGACGCCGCGACCGTGCGGCTGGCGGAGGAGGAGTCGCAGGAGCTGGCGCTGGCCGCCCAGATCGAGGGGCTCAAGGAGAGCGAGGCCTACCAGGCCGGTGGCGAGCTGCACCGGCTGCGTACGGAGGCGCAGGCCGCGCACGAGGCGGCGGCCCGGCTGCGTGACCAGGCCGGTGCGGCGGCCCGCGCCTCCTCCGCCAAGGAGGAGCTGGCCGCCCTGGCCCAGGACGGCGCCCGCACGGCCGCCGCGCTGGCCGACCGCGCCAGGGGCGAGGCCCGCAGGGCGGCCGAACGCGCCGGCCTGCTCGGCGTCCACGAGGAGAGCGCACGCGCCGCCGCCCACGACGCCCGCGCGGAGCTCATGGACGGGCCTGACGGCGAGGCGGCCGGTGCTCCGCCGGGCGGGCCGGACGGTGAGGAGGACGTGCGCAGGGCGCGGGAGCTGCTGCGCGCCGCCGTGTCCAGCAGGGCCGCCCAGATCAGGGAGGTCAGGGCGGGGGCCGCGGAACACCACGAGGCGATCAACCGCCGCGCCACCGCCGAGCGGGACCGCGACGGTGCCAGGGACGACCTCGCCGCCGCCAGGGCCGCCCACGACGAGGCCGAGCGCCTGCGCGACGAGCGGGCCCGCGACCTGGCCACGGCCCTGGCCGAGTGGGCCGGCGGCTGCACCCAGCTCCAGCTCGACCCCGGCGAGGCGGCCGACCTGGCCGACCGGTTCGAGCAGGCGGACGAGCTGGTCGGCGCCGCCCGCACGGCCGCGGCCGTCCGCTACGCCGCCCGGGAGCAGCACCTGACGGGGCTGCGGGACCGGCTGGTCGCCGAGCGGGCCGGCCTGACCAAGGAGCGCGAACGCCTCAACGACCGGACGGTCCTGGAACCGCCCGCCCCGCCC
>NZ_SMKO01000119.1 GCF_004348685.1 Nonomuraea deserti
CCTCCCCAACTTCGGTCGCCCCACCCGGCTCGACCACGCCGACGTGAGCGCCCTCCACGGGAATGACCAACTGCTCCTGACCACCCTCCAAGGAGTGGTCAATCGCCGCGACCCGCGCCTGTACTTCAACTACAACAAGGAGAACTTCGACGTCCCCTGGCTGGACAGCACGGGCGCCCGCGTCACCCGCCACGACAACGCTCTCGACCTGATCGCCCGCTACCGCCGCGAGGCCCGCGGCGCCATCCTGCACGACCCCGACGTCCCCGACTCGGTGAACGTCGCCACCACCCTCGCCGGCCTGGAGGGCGCCGTGGCCGCCACGGCCGAGCAGGCCGCCGAGCACGGCTTCAGGACCATCACCGACCTGCGCGGGAAGTTCGACCCGGACGACATCCTGGGCACGTACCGCTGGCAGCTCGACAACCTCTTCCCCCGCTGCACCCACGCCCTGCTCAGCGGCCTGCCGCCGACCAGGACCGTGAGCGTGGACAACGTCCGGTGGCGCGAGGTCGCCCGCGAGACCGAGCGCATCCGCGACACCTCCAACCGCGAGGTGCGCACCTTCGACTTAAGCCAGGAACTGTCCGGCGAGGACGGCGTCTACCTGCGCTTCCAGGACTCGTTCGGCGACGACGGCTGGGGCGCCTCGGTCGGCGCGGTCACGGTAAAGGCCGACGGCAAGGAGATCGCCTCCTTCACCCCCGGTACGGACGCCGAGACGCCGTACCTCTTCGACGGCCTCAACTCCTCGATCGGCGACAAGTCCAACCGCTTCTCCGACGGCGGCGGCTATTTCGTCTACCGCTTCACCGCGCCAGAAGGCACCCAGCAGCTCACGGTCGACGTGGACCTGTGGAACCAGTTCCTGGTGACCGCCACCACCACCGCGCCGACCAGGGTCGAGCCCTTCCCCTATTTCCGCGACTACACGGTCGCCATGCGCGCCATGGTCTTCTGGCTGCCGCCCAGCGGCCAGACCGGCGAGCTGCTCGACGAGATCCTCGGCAAGGTCGAGCCGACCACGCCGTACGCCGGGTGGTTCTCCAACGACGTGGCGGGCGAGTGGGGCGGCGTCGACCGGGCGTCGCAGCACGCCGTCGAGGTCATCCCCGCCGACTACTACATGAACGCCACCGTCCACGCCGGCGTGCGGGCCAAGGTCTCCGACCGGGTGCCGCCGAGGCCGCGGGCCACCCTGCGCAACCGCGTCTACGTCACGCTCACCGTCGGCGAAGGCGACAACGTCCAGTACTGCCAGCGCAGGATGCGGCAGATCTGGGACGACGACAAACGCGGCGAAGTGCCCACGAACTGGACCGTCAGCCCTCTGCTTGCCGAGATCGGCCCCGCGATCCTCGCCTACTACCAGCGCACGGCCACGCCCAACGACCTGCTCATCGCCGGGCCGTCGGGCGCCGGCTACACCTACCCAGGGTCGTGGCCGGAGGAGGCGCTGGACGCGTACACGAAGCTGACAGGACGGTTCCTGCGCAGGACCGGCATGGACCTCGTCTACGCCTACAACCACCGCAACGAGGAGGGCGACGGCTGGGTGGCCTTCGACGAGCGCATCGTGCGGTCGTACAAGGAGAACACCGGGCTGCGCGGCATCATCCAGTCGTGGGAGACCGGCGACCTGCAGATCAACCCCGCGGGCCTGCCGGTGATCGGCAACTTCATGCCGCAGGGCAGGGCCCAGGAATACCGCGACACGCTGGTGAAGCACATCGAGGGGTGGGACGGGAGCAAGCCGCTGTTCATCGCCGGCGCCGTCAACGCCTGGAACTGGGCGCCGAGCGACATCGCCGAGCTCGGCACGCTGCTCGACGACCCCTTCGAGATCGTCCGCGGCGACGTGTTCTTCAAGCTGCTGGGCGACCACCTCGGACGGTGATCACAGGCGGAGCTCGGGTGGGAAGCCGGTCCACCTGAGCTCCGCCGGCAGGTGGGCCATGTCGTTGAAGAACAACACGGACGACGGGCGGCCGGGCGCGTAACGGATGGCGGTCAGGGCGGCGTTGCAGTGGTTGACCCCCAGCCAGCGCCAGTCCGGGGCGTCCATGGCGGCGCGTACGAGCCAGCCGATCAGGAAGTTGTGCGTGACCACCAGCTCGTGCCGGGTCTGCGCGGCCGGTCCCGTGAACAGCTCCATCGCCTCGCGGGCGAGCGCCGGGCCGTGGCGGCGTTCGTCCTCGGGGAACTGGCCGACGAACCCCAGGAGGCGGTCGGCGTGCTCGGCCGGCAGTTCCTCCCTGACCGGGACGTACGGGAGGTAGTCGCCGGCGGCCCGCGACTCGCGCAGCGGTACGCCGGGGAGCCGCTCGCCGGCGAGGCGGGCGGTCTCGGCCGCCCGGGGGAGCGGGCCGTGGTGCACGGCGGCGAGCGGGACGTCGCCGAGCCGCCCGCCGAGCAGCGCGGCCTGGCGGCGGCCGGCGTCCGTCAGCTCGCCGTCGGGCGTGGCGTCGCCGTGGCGGGTGAGATACAGGTAACGGGTCATGGTCAGGGCTTCACTCCCACTGGCGGGTCGGGCATGTCGGTCTTGAGGGCGTCTGTGGCATCGTAGGGCGGGTGGCCGCCGATGAGACCCGTGACGGGGTCGCCCTGACCAACCTGGACCAGCCGCTGTTCGACGGCGCCGGCGCCACCAAACGCGACCTGGTCGACTACCTCGACGCCGTCGCCGACCGCATCATCCCCGTCCTGCGCGACCGGGCGCTCTCCGTGATGCGCGTCCGCCCCGGGCAGCAGCCGTTCATGCAGAAGAACCTGCCGAAATACGCCCCCGACTGGGTCAGGTCCGTCACCTTCTGGGCCGAGGCGTCCCGCAGGCAGGTGACGTACGCGCTCTGCGACGACAGGAGGACGCTCCTGTGGTTCGCCAACCAGCGGGCCGTGGAATATCACCCGGCGCTGTTCGTCGGCGACCGGCCCACGCACCTGATCCTCGACCTCGACCCGCCCGAGCACGACGACTCCTTCTCGCTGGCCGTACGCGGCGCGCTCCTCGTCCGCCAGGCACTGAGCGACGCCGGGCTGTCAGGGGCGGTGAAGACGAGCGGGGCGAAGGGCGTGCACGTGTTCGTGCCCGTGGCCGAGGGCACGGCGGTGGACGACCTCGCGGCGGCCACCCGGGCGCTGGCCGCCCGCGCCGAGCGGCTGGATCCGGCGCTGGCCACCACGGCGTTCATCCGGGAGGACCGCGAGGGCAAGGTCTTCCTCGACTCCACCCGCGCGGGCGGCGCGACGGTCGCCGCCGCCTACAGCCCGCGCATCCGTCCCGGCGTGCCCGTCTCCTTCCCGGTGGCATGGGACGAGCTCGACCGCGTGGCGCCCGCCGACTTCACCGTGCACACGGTGGCCGAGCGGCTCAAGGGCGCCGACCCGTGGGCCGAGCTCATGCCGGAGCCGCAGCGGCTGCCCGCCGACCTGGTCGAGGAGGGGCACACCATCCCGGTCGCCCGCGTCCAGGCCATGCACGAGGGCAAACGCCGGGCCCGCGCCCGTCGCGGCGAGTGAACGCGTTACTCGAACATGTCCTGATTTTGTCGCGGGAGAAGGCCTTCCCTGCCCTTTAGCTGGGGATTTACGTTCCGATCGCGGCTCGGGGGAATGTCGCATTCCCATCCACGACAGGGGAATCGCCCATGCGCAGAATCGTCATCGCACTGATCACCGCACTTGCCCTGCCCCTGACCGCGGCGGCACCGGCCCACGCCGCCGGGCCCGCCGACGCGTACGCCGACCTGCTGGTCAAGAAGGTCAAAGGCGCGAACGTCGAAGAGCATCTCCGCGCCTTCCAGGCGATCGCCACCGCGAACGGCGGCAACCGCGCCGCGGGCACGACCGGGTACGACGCCTCCCGCGACTACGTGACCGACAGACTGCGCAGAGCCGGCTACAAGGTCACGCTCGATGCCGTCGAATTCGTCGAGAGCTGGACCGAGAACAGCCCGCCCGCCCTCACCGAGACCGCGCCGAGGCGGCGGGCGTACGTCCCCAAGCAGGACTTCTTCGCCTTCGAGCCCTCCCCGGCCGGCGACGTGACCGCGCAGGTCCAGGGCGTGGACCTGACGCTGCCCCCGGCCGCCACGCCGTCGTCCACCAGCGGGTGCGAGGCCTCCGACTTCGACGGGTTCGTGGCCGGCCGGATCGCGCTCGTCCAGCGCGGCACCTGCGCCTTCTCCCAGAAGGTGCGCAACGCCGGCGCGGCGGGGGCGGCCGCGATCATCGTGTTCAACGAAGGCCAGGAAGGACGTACGGAGGCCGAGCAGCTCGACATCGGCGAATGGCGGGCCGGCATCCCCATGGTGTACGCGGACTTCGCGGTCGGCGAGCGGCTGGCCGGCACGGAGGACGCCACCGTCCGGCTCACCGTCGACGCCACCGTCGCGCTCGGCACCGACCACAACGTGATCGCCGAATCCCGCACCGGCGACCCGCGCAACGTCGTCATGCTCGGAGCCCACCTCGACAGCGTGCCCGCCGGCCCCGGCATCAACGACAACGGCTCCGGCAGCGCCGCCATCCTGGAGGTGGCCGAGGAGATGGCCCGCTTCCCGGTCGAGAACCGGGTGCGCTTCAGCTTCTGGGCCGCGGAGGAGCTCGGCCTGCTCGGCTCCGACCAGTACGTCGCGTCGCTGCCGCAGACGGAACGCGACCGCATCCGCCTCTACCTCAACTTCGACATGGTCGCCTCGCCCAACTTCGCCTACAAGCTCTACGACGGCGACAACTCCGACGACACGGGCGCCTCGGCGGGCCCGCCCGGATCGGCCCGGATCGAGGAGCAGTTCGAGACCTTCTACGGCTCCCGCGACCTGCCCACCGTCGGCACCGACTTCGACGGCCGCTCCGACTACGGCCCGTTCATCGCGGTCGGCATCCCGGCGGGCGGCATCTTCACCGGCGCGGAAGGCGTCAAGACGGCCGCGGAGGCGAGGCTGTTCGGCGGCACGGCGGGCACCGCGTACGACGCCTGCTACCACCAGGCGTGCGACACGATCGGCAACGTCAACCGCACCGCGCTCGACGTGAACTCCGACGCCATCGCCGACTCCGCCGCCCGGTTCGCCTTCGACCTGCGCTCGATCCCGCGCCGCACGGCTCCCGTACAAGGGGGCGGAGGCTCATGACGGCACGGTGAGCCGCGGACGCAGCGCCGCCAGCACCGCCTCCGGGTCGTCGGCGAAGAACCGGATCGAGGTGACCTCGGCGCGCCGCCCGAGCGGGCGGACGACGGTGACCGGTCCGGCCAGCTCGACTGTCAGGTTGGTCTGCGAGGCGACGGCCACGCCGAGCCGCCCGTCGGCGACGGAGACCATGCGGTCCTCGTTCAGGTTGCGGCCGGTCCGTACCGAGACGATCCGGTCGAGGGGGACCCGCGCGTCGAAGTAGGCGCCGTACCTGATGCGCAGCTCGTCGTCGGTGATGACGTGCGGCCGGGTGGCGCAGGCCGCGGCCAGCATCACCCCGAACAGCAGCCCGTAGAGGTCGGCGACCAGCACCGCGTACCGCAACCATCCGGGCACGCCGACGGCGACCAGCAGCAGGTCCACCACGACCGTCTCGATCGCCATCGCGAACAGCATCAGCGCCAGCATGAACGTCTGCTCCTTGGCGTACGTGACGGCGCTCGCCCCGGGCGGCAGGCCGTGACGCCGGCGCACGATCCACAGCCCGACGGAGGCCAGGCCTTTCAACTCGAATCCCAGGACGCGCAGCGCGGCTCTGACCATCGTGCTCCTCTCATCGGCTGGACGCCTCCATGAGAAACGTTGACGCCGCGTCAAGGTCAACTCCGGGCCTCCAGCCGTTGAGGGCGTGCCGCGTGGCCTCCTCGCGTGCCGGACGTTTCCCTGGCCAACCGGCCGCATCCCGGGCGCGCGCCGGCGCCGCCACGGACGGCACCTGCCGGCCGGCGGTGTCACCTCAGTCGCTCGATGACCTTGCCCATCTCGTCGATGCCCTCTTCCATCACGGTGATGTAGGTGAATCCGAGGCGCTCGTGGTTCTCCCTGAGCTTGTCGGCGATCTCCTCGGGCGTGCCGACCAGGAGGCCGGGCACTTCAGCTCGCTCGTCGAGACGGAGGCCGGGCGCGAAACGGTCCAGCTCGGCGAGCGCGGCCGTTCCGCCGGCAGGTCGAGCTGGCCTTGGAGATCGCCGGTGCCGAGGACCTCCGCGATGTGGTGCGGTTCACCGGGGAGACGGGGATCACCAGGGCCGCCGCGGCTTTCGAGGCGCTGGAGGAGATCTTGGCCGGCCGCCGTTGCTCCCAGGGGTAGGAGCCGGATCGGCCTGCTGCCTCGGTTCGTCCTGCTGGACGCGTGGTCCCGCGTTCTCGTCAGGTCGAGCGCTTGGGCGCCCGCCCGGTGAGATAACGCTGCAACGTCGGCGCGATCCAATCGGCGAGCTCGTCGGGATCGGCCATGACCAGCGCCTCGGCCCGTACGGCGTAGCGGGCGATCGCCAGCCCGACGAGCTGGCTGGCCGTGAGCGTCGCGCGCAGGTCGGGGTGGTCCATGCCCAGGGCCCGGACGAGCTTGACGAGCAGGTCGGCGGCCAGGAATTCCCTGACCTGGGAAGCGGCGTGTTCGTTGGTGGCGGCCGAGCGGATGACGCCGAGCAGCGGGCCGGGGGAGTCGACGTCGCCGAGCAGGTCGAAGACGTAGCGGAGCAGCCGGCGCCCCAGGCTGGAGCGCGGGCCGTCCAGCAGCGTGACGACCGTGCGGTCCGGCTGGAACACCTCCGCGACGACCGCGCTGAACAGTTGGTCCTTGTTGCCGAAGAACCTGCGTACGAGTGCGGGGTCGACGCCGGCGTCCGCGGCGACCTGCCGTAGGCTCGTGCCGTCGTAGCCGTTGGAGCTGAACGAGCCGGCGGCGGCGGCCACGATCTCCTGCCGGGTGGTCGAGGTCCCGGGGCGGCGTCCCGTCTTACCCACGATCCCCTCCTCGGCGTTCACGATGCGAAGTCCTCATATAAGGACTTTATCGCGAACGACCGGAGCAGGCGGCCGGGCCGGGCGACCTGCGGTACGGGCCCCGCGCCCGGACGGGACGTCCTCGCCGCCGCCGCGTCAAGGTCAGGCCCGGTCGGATCTCCTCGCCCGTACGGCCGGCGCGGCCAGGGCCGCGACGAGGCAGGCCGCGCTCAACACGGCCCAGACGACGTCGTACGTGCCGAGCAGGTCGCGGGCGGTGGCACCGAGGAAGGCCGAGACGCCCGCGCCCAGCTGGTGAGCGGAACTGGCCCAGCCGAAGACGATGGGGCCGTCGCCGGAGTAGTGGCGCTGCGCGAGCGCGATGACCGGCGGGACGGTCGCGACGTCGACGAGGCCGTAGACGACCACGAAGACGATCAAGGAGGGCTGGACCGTGGATGAGAGCACCATCGGCAGGGCCGCCAGGGTGAGCGCGCGGACCGTGAAATAGCAGGCCAGCAGGTGGCGGGGGTCGAAGCGGTCGGTCAGCCAGCCGGAGACGGCGGCGCCCAGCGCGGAGAAGACGCCGATCAGGGACAACATCGATGCGGCGGCGGTCGCGTGCATGCCGTGGTCGTGGGCCACGGGCACCCAGTTGCTCCACATGATGCCGTTGGTGGTGGCGCCGCAGATGATGAACATGCCGGCCAGCAGCCAGAAGGTTCCGGTGCGGGCGGCGGCGAGGAGCACCGTCACGGTGCGGCGCGCGGCGCCCCGGGCGGGAGCGGGCCTGGCGACGAAGTGCTCGCCCCCGTACGGCGGCGCGCCGATGTCGGCCGGGTGGTCGCGCAGGAACAGGGCCACCAGAGCCGACACGGCCAGGGCGACGAGGGCCAGTGTCACGACCGGGGGCCGCCAGTCGAACCGGTCGACCGACCAGGCGAGCAGCGGCAGGAAGAGCATCTGCCCCAGATGGCTGGACGCGCTCAGAGCGCCGGTGACCAGCCCGCGACGCCGCACGAACCAGCGGCCGGTGACGATGGCGGCGAAGGTCATGGTCAGGCAGCCGCTGCCGAGGCCGATCAGGACGCCCCAGTACGTAACCAGTTGCCACGGCGCGGCCATCACGGTGGTGAGCAGGGCTCCGGCGGCGATGAGCAGCATGGCGCCCGCCGTCACTCGGCGGATCCCGGCGCGCTCCATCAGCGCCGCCGCGAAGGGCGCGGTGAAGCCGAAGAAGATCATGTTGACGGAGGAGGCCAGCGCGATCTGGCCGCGGTCCCAGGCGTACTCCTGGTGCAGGGGAGAGATCAGGAGACCGGGGACGGTCGTGAAGGCGCCGGCCGCCACGATGGCCGCGCCCGCGACGGCGGCGACGACCCACGCGCGGTGCGGACCCCGGCGCGATCCGGCCGGCGCGGCCAAGGAGGTCTGTGCGTGCTGAACCATTCATCCAGCGTGTCGGCCCGGTGAACACCCGGCGAGTGGCTGGATAGCCGTGATGCGCAACAATATGGCCATGCGCTCCGGAGCCGTCTTCTCCCACCCCGCACGCCATCGCGTCGCCGTACTCGCCCGCCAGATGACCCTGCCGATCGAGCTGGGCATCGTCCACCAGGTGTTCGGGCAGGCCCGTGCGGGGGCGTCGGCGGACGGGGAGCCGCTCTACGAGGTCGTCACCTGCGCCCTGCGGGCCGGCAGGGTCCGTACGGACGGGGACTTCACCGTCAACGTCGAGCACGGCCCCGAGGCGCTGGCGGAGGCCGACACCGTGATCGTGATTTCCTCCTACGAGGACTACGAGCAGCGGGAGCCCGCGCTTTCCGCGCCGCTCGCCGGCGCGTTCGCCCGCATCCGGCCCGGCACCCGCGTGGCCTCGATCTGCACGGGCGCCTTCGTCCTGGCCTCCGCCGGTCTGCTCGACGGGAGGGCCGCCACGACGCACTGGCGCTACGCCGACCGGTTCGCCCGGCTGTTCCCGCAGGTCGAGCTGGACGCGAACGTGCTGTACTCCGATGGCGGCGACGTCCTGACGTCGGCGGGATGCGCCGCGGGAATCGATCTGTGCCTGCACATGATCCGCCGCGACTTCGGCATGGCCGTCGCCAACGACGTCGCCCGCCGCACCGTCGTGCCACCGCACCGGGAGGGCGGGCAGTCACAGTACATCCGCCACCCCGTGCCGGAGCCGTCGTCGCCCTCCACCGCGGTCGCGCGCGCCTGGGCCCTGCGGCGGCTGGGAGAGCCCGTCACCCTGGCTCAGATGGCGGCCCAGGAGGCCATGAGCGTGCGCAACTTCACCCGGCGCTTCCGTGACGAGGTCGGCACCACCCCGATGAACTGGCTCACCCAGCAGCGCGTCGAACGCGCCAGGGAGCTCCTGGAGGAGTCGGACCTGCCCGTGGACCAGGTGGCCGAGCAGGCAGGGCTCGGTACGGCCGCCAATCTCCGCAAGCACTTCCACGCCGCCCTGGGAACCTCGCCCACCACCTACCGTGCCGCCTTCCGCGAGCTGGACACCGTGGCATGACGTGGCACGGCCGCCCCGCACAGCGGCGAGGACGCTCGGGTGTCCACCACTGCCCACCCGCCTGACAGGGCGCCATAACGGATCCGTCCGCCCGCGTGATCCGGTTGAACCCGCACGGTGCGTCCGGCGTACCACCTGACGAAACGGCGCTCGCCGGCGTCCGGAACGCGACGCCGGCGTGCCCGACTGCCCGGCTGCCAGGAGGACGACGATGGACTTTCTGGGTTGGAGCGACGGACTGGCCCTGTTGCCGCGCGATTACCTGGGGGAGGGCGAACCGCTCGTCGCCGTCGTCAGGGCGGCAGGGCCGTTCAGGGAAGAGGCGCTGCACCTGCTCGCGCTGGGCACCGCGGCCACCATGGCGAGGCTGCACATGGGCGGCATCGCAGGGCTGCGGCTCAACCCGGGCAACGTCATGATCGGGCCGGAGGGGCGGGCGTTCTTCGCGCCGGGGCCGCGCAGCAGCGAGTTCCCCTCCGCCGACGTCAGGGACTGGGCCGACGTGATCGTCTTCGCCGCGACCGGGCGGCCGGTCCGTGACGGCGAGCGTCCCTATCTGGGGCCGGTGCCCGAACTGCGGGCGGTGATCGACGAGTGCCGCCGCCCGAACGCGCTGTCCCGCCCGGCGGCGATCGACGTGGTACGCGCCCTGCTCGGCGACCCGTGGGAGGACCGCCGCGCCACGGTACGCGAACTGCTGCTGGAGGCCGAGCGCTGGTCCGGGTCCGAGGCACGGAGGAGCCCGTCGATGGCGGACGGGCGTTCCGGACGGTCGTAGGCCCGCGCGGTGCGAGGAATCGCCAGGCCTACCTGCTGCGCACCGCGCCACCCTCACGGCTCGGTGGCGCCACCTGCCTCCGGCTGCCGCTCCCGGCGTGGCCGCCCACCGCGGTCGCCCACCACGGGTTCCCCCCGTACGCGCAGCGCGCGCCATCCTGCCAGACCCAGCACCATCATCGTGGCCGTGGCCGCCGAGGCGATCGCGAAGCCCCCGTGTGCCCCGACCGCGTCCACCGCGCGTCCGGAGGCCGCCGCGGCGGCGGCCGAGCCCGCCGCGCTCGCCGAGTTCAGCCAGGTGAACGCCTGGGTGAGGGCGTGCCGGTGCACGGCCGACTCCGTGAGCACGGTCGCGACCACCAGGATCGGCGAGATCATCGTGCCGGTCAGCGCGATCGCCACTCCTGCACCCGGCAACGAATCAGCCATGAGGAGCGGCAGGCAGGCACCCGCCAGCGCGGACGTTGCCAGTGCCAGTTGCGCTCGCGGTGCGGCGCGCCGGCGGCGCAACCCGTACAGCCAGCCGGTCAGCAGGCCGCCGCAGCTCGACGCCGCATAGAGCGGAGCGGCGGCGGCAGGGGCTCCGTGCTCGACCGCCAAGGCCGTCACCGAGACCTGCATCGCGCCGAAGAACACGCCGATGGCTAGGTTGATCCCGACGAGTACGGCGAATCCCGGCCGCAGCAACGACCGGTTCGCCAGACGGCGATCACGGGCCTCGGACGCCGCCGAAGGCGCGGTGCGCCGCTGCACGGCGAACGCCAGCCCGCCCGCCACCACCAGTACGGCCGCGAGCGCTGAGCCGATCGCCGGATGCCCGCTTGCCCCGACCGCGCTGATCACGACTGGACCGGCCAGATACGCCAGCCCGTTGGCGAGCGACTCCAGCGCGAAGGCGGCGGGCAGTTCGGTCGTCCGGCCGCCGCGTAGCAAGGCCGACCAGCGGGCCGCGGACAGCGCGCCGAGCTGCGGAATCGTCGCGCCGGCCACCGCTCCGGTCGCCGTCATCAGCCACACCGGGCTGCCGCCCGCGACCAGGGCCAGCAGCGCGGCGACCGCGACGGCGTGGGCGAGCAGTACGGGTGGCAGCACCCGGGTCTGCCCGAAACGGTCGATCAGCCGGCCGAGCTGCGGCCCGGCCAGCGCCTCGGCGACGGCGAAGGCGCCGGTCACCAGGCCGGCGACGGCGTAGGAGCCGGTGCGGCCGTGTACGAGCCAGACGAGGCCGAGGCTGGTCATCGCCATGCCGACGCGTCCGGCGGTGGCGGAGGAGAAGAAGGCTGTGGCACCAGGAGTGCGCAGCAGGGTGCGGTAGGTCGCCGGAAGCACGGCGCGTCCCTTTCGCCGCCCGGCGGGGCGGACCACCCGGGGTCGTCGGCGTCCGGATGTGCCGACCCGTGGTCATCGCCTGGAACCGTCCAGTGCCGGCGCGGAGTGGGGACGCGCGCCCCACGCCGGGCTCCGTCACCGAGCAGAAGTCTCACATCGGTCGTTGTCGGCTCAGAGCTTAGGTGCCCGGCGCGGGCCGGGTCCAGGAGTATTCGTTCCACCGGCCGCCGCCCAACGCTGCCGGCCACCTGACGTGGCACATAGTCGTGACTGGCTCGGCCCCGTCACCGGGTCGCATCGGTACGGAGCCGCATCATCCCGGCTCAGCCGGCGAATGCGGATGGGCATTCCGGACGGGCTTTCACGGAACGGGCCGCCAAGGGCGGATTGGCTTGTGCCGGGGTCGCCGCGGGCCCTGGGCGGCATCCCTGCAGCAGCCCCGGCTTCGGGGGTCTCCGTGCCGGAAGGACCACAGGTCGCGGGGCCGTGGATCGCCACGCCATGATCGAAACAGCTGGTTCGAGGTTGTTAACGCGATTTATCAGTTATATCTGGCTGGGTGGCGGATGGGGCAAACTACCTGCCCTGGGGCCTGCCTGTGGCTAGAGTAATAATTCTCAATACCAGCGTACCTAGCGCGATATTTCGTGATAGCCGCAGCGCAAGGAGTCCGCCCCCTTGTGAATCACCGCGTAACGGACGAAGCCATGGTCCGAGCCCTCTACCGCGAATACGGCGCCCCCCTGATGGCCTTCGCCATCCGGCTGACGGGCGGCGATCGGCGCTGGGCCGAGGACGTCGTGCAGGAGACCCTGGTACGCGCCTGGCGCAACCTCCACGACCTGCGTACCGACACCGGCTCGCTGATGCCGTGGCTGGCGACGGTGGCCCGCCGCGTGGTCATCGACGACCACCGCCGCTCGGGCACGCGTCCCCTCGACACCGTCGACGACATCCAGGACCGAGCCCAGCCCGTGGCCGCGGAGGACGAGCGCCTGTTACGGGAGATCGTGGTGACCGAGGCGATGCTCTCGCTCTCCCCGGCCCATCGCCAGGTGCTCACGGAGACGTTCCTGCTGGACCGCACCGTCCAGGAGGCGGCGGAGACGATCGGCGTGCCGGTGGGCACGGTGAAGTCCCGCGTGTACTACGCCATGCGCGCGCTGCGCGTGGCGCTCGAGGAAAGGGGGGTGACGCTGCCATGAGCGTGGTGCGTCACGACGTAAGGGGGGTGACGCCGCCATGACGGAGGTGCGTCACGAGGACGTGGCCGCGTACGCGCTCGGCCTGCTCAGCGAGGAGGAGAAAGCCGCTTTCGAGCACCATCTGGCCGGTTGCGGGACCTGTGCCGCGGAGGTGGGGTCGTTCACGGCGGTGGGGGAGCTGATCAAGGGGGTGCACCCGGACGACCTGCTGCCCAGCCCGCCGGACCCGCAGGTGGAGTCGATCCTGGTGCGCAAGGCGATCACGGAGCGCCGTCGCCGCCGGTTCCACCGCACGTTCATGACCGCAGCCGCGTGTCTCGTGGTGGCCGCGGGCGTCTTCCTGGCGGGCAGCTCCATCGCCGGCGGCCCGAACCCCGACAGCGTCCACAGCCCGGCCCGCGCGCTGCTCATGACCGGGGACACCTATTCCGCCACCGACTCGGCGACCGGCGTGTCCAGCGTCATCGGCCTGGAGGACAAGGGTTGGGGAACCCACGTCGCGCTGGAGCTCAAGGGCGTCAAGGGCCCGCTGCAGTGCCGGCTCATGGCCGTGGGCGACGACGGCCGCTCCGAGGTCGTGGCGAGCTGGGGCGTCCCCGAGGCGGGGTACGGCGTGCCGGGCTCGCCTGACCCGATGTTGCTGCACGGCGGCACCAGCCTCCCCCAGGACGAGCTGAACCACTTCACGATCCAGACCTCGGACGGCAGGAGCCTGGCCACGATCACCGTCTGATGGTGGAGAAGTGGCCGGTGAACCAGTCGCCGGCCTGGTCGGCCACGATCTCGAGCGCGCCGGGCTCCTCGAACAGGTGGGTGGCGCCCGGCACGACCGACAGCCGGCTCTCGGCGTTCAGCCGCCGCTGGGCCTCCTCGTTCATCCTCAGCACGGCCGGGTCCCTGCCGCCGACGACGAGCAGGGTGGGGGCGCGTACCGCGGCCAGCTTCTCCGCGGCCAGGTCGGGCCGGCCGCCGCGCGAGACGATCGCGGCGACCGGGTTGCCGGGCTCGGCCGCCGCCGCCAGCGCCGCCGCCGCGCCGGTGCTGGCGCCGAAGTAGCCGATCGGCAGGCCCGCCGTCGCGGGTTGCTCGCGCACCCACGCGGTACGTTCCAGCAGCCGCTCGGTCAGGAGCCCGATGTCGAAGACCTTCGCCCTGACCGTCTCCTCCTCCGGGGTGAGCAGGTCGAACAGCAGCGTGCCCAGCCCCGCCTCGTTGAGCGCGCCGGCCACGTAACGGTTGCGCGGGCTGAGGCGGCCGCTGCCGCTGCCGTGCGCGAACAGCACCACTCCCCGAGCACCGCCGGGGACGACCAGATCGCCGGGCACGTGCCCCACCTCCCTCACGGCCTGCCAGCCCGCTACCCCTGTTCGCCCAGCTCTATCCGCTGCTCGGCTGGGCAGGGCATGGAACATGGGGACCGAATCGGGGCGCCGGCACGAGCGGTACGGCGCCCCGCTCCAGCGCCTCGTCTCGGGCGGCAAGGCGGCGCTCGGCCGGGCCCGCGGTCTGGGCCTGGGGCGCTGGCTGCGGATGGAACGCGAGTCGTTCGTCCAGACGATCAAGGTGACGGGCGCCTGCGTCCTGGCGTGGTGGCTGGCGGCCCACGTGCTGAAGGTCGGCCTGCCGGTGCTGGCGCCCATCGGCGTGCTCCTGACGGTGTCGGCGACCGCGTACAGCACGGTGGTGAGGGGCCTGCAGCAGGTCGGCGCCGTGATCGTGGGTGTGGCGGCGGCCACGGGGGTGATCTGGCTGCTCGGTGTCGACGAGGTGACGCTGGCGGTGCTGATCTCGTCCGGTCTGGTCCTGGCCCGGCTGCTGAACCTGCCGGCCCAGAACGTGCAGATCCCGATCACGGCGCTGCTGGTGTTCGCGCTGGGCAGCACGTACGGCTTCGCCCGCCTCGCGGACGTGCTGATCGGGGCCTGCATCGGCGTGGCGGCGAACCTGCTGATCCTTCCGCCGCGCTTCGTGGAGCGGGCGGCGAAGGAGTTGTGCGGGCTCTCCGGCGAGCTGGCCGACCTGGCCGCGGACATGTCGCGCGGGCTGGGCGGCGAGTGGGACCGCGACATGGCGGACGAGTGGCTGGATCGGGCCAGGACGCTCTCGCAACGGCTGGAGGAGGCGAAGGATGCCGCGGACCAGGCGGCGGAGTCGGTGCGCCTGACGTGGCGGCGCAGCCGGTACGACACCCGCCTGCGCCAGGTCGCCGAGGCCGCCACCTGTTTGGACCACGCCTGCAACCAGCTCAGGGGGATCGCCAGAGGGCTGGTGGACCTGATCGCGGGCGCGCGCGGCCTGCCCGGTGAGCGCGGTGCGGACCTGCCCGATCCGCTGGCCCAGGAGCTGGAGTCGCTGTCGCGCGTTTTCGGCGCCTTCGGGATGTTGCAGATCAGCCGCGGCAGCGGCAAGGGGTCCTGCCAGAAGGACGTGAAGGAGCTGCGTGCCGCGCTGAGCGAGGGAAGGCGGCGGCAGGAGGTGCTGGCCGAGGAGTTCGAGCGGACCAGGCACCGGGAGCTGAAGACGTTGCAGGGGGCGCTGCTCGACGACTGCGCCAGGATCCGCTACGAGTTCGACCCGGACAACGGCCCGCACAAGGCGGCCTTCCCCGCGGTCGCGTACACGTGAGTCCGGTGCATGCTGGAGAGATGATCGATTCTCCCGAGCCCGACTGCTGGACGCACGCCGCCCTGGAGGTGCGGCCCTCGCACATCGCCGGCGACGGGCTGTTCACCACGGCCGCCCTTCCCGCCGGCACCGAGGTCGCGCGCCTCGGCGGCCGGCTCGTGACCTGGGAGCGGTTGCGGGAGCTCTTCGCCGACCCCGCGGTCCCGTACATCGACTCCATCACCGTGACGGGCGACCTGCACCTGGTCCTGCCGTTCGGGCGGCCGGTCGGCAAGAGCAACCACAGCTGCGACCCCAACCTGTGGTGGACCGGCCCCTACAGCCTGGCCGCGCGCCGCGACCTGCTGCCGGGCGAGGAGCTGACCAGCGACTACGCCACCAGCAGCGGCGCGCCCGAGTTCGCCATGGACTGCCGGTGCGGCGCGGACCTGTGCCGGGGGCGGGTGACCGGCGAGGACTGGCGGCGGGCCGAGCTCCAGGAGCGGTACGGCGAGCACTGGGTGCCGGCCCTGCTCGATCTCATCCGGCGGACCGGCTGAGGCGGCATACTGCTCAAATGTCCGATTTTATCGAGTTCCGGGCCAGAGGGCGCGCGGCCCTGCTGTCCGGCCGGGCCACTCACGACGTCCCCATGGTGGAAGGCGGAAGGCGCTGGGGCGCCGCCGCCGTGCTCCGCCCCCAGCGAGAGATCGTCGACCGCCTGACCGAGCTGGCCGCGACCATCGAGGCTCCGGGCCACTGGGTGCACGGCGGCCCGGCCCTGCACGTCACGCTCAGGTCCCTGGAGCCCTACCGCGCCCGCATCCCGGAGGACGACCCGCTCCGCCGCGCCTACGCCGCCGCGCTGGCCGAGGCCGCCGACGGCCTGCCCGGGGCGAGGGTGAGCCTCAGAGGCGTGAGCCCGCACCCGGGCGGCGTGCTGGTCTGCGGGCACCCGGAGGACGACACGCTGGTGACCCTGTGGAAGCGCTTCGCCCACGCGCTGGAGTCCCGGGGCGTGCGCGATCTGGAGCACGGCCGGGTCCGCGACCGCTGGTACGTCAGCCTCGTGCACTTCGCCGTCCCGCTCGCCGACCCCCGCCCGCTCGTCGAGTGGTGCGACGCCCACGCCGACGTCGCGCTCGGCACGGCGGAGCTGGCCACGGCAGAGATCGTCCAGTTCGTCCACACGGGCACGGGCATCCGCGTCGAGGCCCTCGAACGCGCCCGGCTGGAATGAGACGGCGGGACGCCGCCCCGGCCCCCCGGCCCTGGGATGACGCCCCGCCGCCGCTCCGGTCGGGCCCGCGGCTCAGAGCAGCACCAGGGCCATGATGAGCTGCAGCAGGTGCCAGGCCACGTACGCGGCCAGCGACCAGAACGCCCACTC
The DNA here is from genome assembly GCF_004348685.1 of Nonomuraea deserti. Taxonomy (GTDB): domain Bacteria; phylum Actinomycetota; class Actinomycetes; order Streptosporangiales; family Streptosporangiaceae; genus Nonomuraea; species Nonomuraea deserti. The sequence continues at coordinate 16,759 of NZ_SMKO01000119.1, forward strand.
CTTGGCCCTGCCGATCCTGGAGATCCAGCGCAGCTCCTCCGCCGGCTCCTCGCGCGTGCGCAGGGTCCTGGCGACGAAGCAGGCCGAGGTCAGCCAGGCCATCGCCGACCCGGCGACCAGCCCGAACGAGATGCCGAGCAGGGCGAGGGGCGCTCCGCCGGCGGTCTCCCACGGCGAGAGCTGGCGGGCCCAGACGGCCGCCACGCAGACCAGCAGGACGGCGGTGATCCGCCTGTCCTTTCGCGCCTGGCGCTTGAGCCACTGTAGGTCTCGACGCAGATGGTTCCTGAGCATCCGGATCACCTCCGCTGGAGTAGCTGGTCGCACCAGCTAACGGCAGAATCCGGAATAGATCTGCGACCTCACCGCCGAGAATTCACGACTTTTGACGGCATTTCATGACAGGCGGCGGAGTTCTTCCGCCACCTGCCGTGCCTCCATGACGTCCCCGACCTCTTCGAGCGTCCGCACGGCCTCCCTCAGCTGCTCAGCGGCGGCCTCCCTGTCGCCCAGCCGGGCCGAGATCAGCCCGAGCGCCCGCAGCGCGCACCCGAGGTCGCGCCGCGTCCCGCACTCCTGATGGACGTCCTTCGCCTGTTTCGCGTAGACCAGCGCCTCGTCGGCGTGGTCGAGGTCGAGCAGCACCATGGCGAGCGTCGTGAGCGCCGCCGCCCACCTGTCCCTGGTGCCGGTCTCGTTCTGCAACTCGGCCGTCTCCCTGGCGAGTGCCAGCGCGGCCGCCGGCTCGCCCGCCGTGTGCAGCGCCTGCGCCATCGACAGCAGCGCGCTGGCCCGGCTGTCGCGCAGCTCCTCCCTGAGCAGCAGCGCCGCCCTGGCCGCGCGCAGCGCGGGCCGGTGCTGCCCGAGCGACAGGTACGTGTACGCCAGCGTCTCCTGCACGTCCGCCTCCGCCCGCCGGTTGCCCGTGCCCTGCACGATGTCCAGGGCTTCGAGCGCGTACACGAAGGCCACCTGCGGCTGGCCCTGCCGCCGCCGCACCCGGGCGAGCCTGTTGAGCATGCGGGCCTCGACCGGCTCGTCGTGGATCACCCGGCTGATCATCAGCGACTGGTTCAGGTAGTCGTCGGCGCGCAGGTAGTCGGCCAGCCGCCAGTGCACCAGCCCGATGTCGCCCAGGGTCTCCGCCCTGCCCTGCTCGTGGTGGAGCTCCACCTGCACGGCCAGCGCCTGCTCGTAGTAGGCGAGCGCCTCGTCGTAACGCGAGCTGTTGCGGGCGATGCGCCCGAGCGCGCTCAGGGCGCGCCCGCAGCCGTGCTGGTCGCCGGTCGCGGTGTAGCCGGCCAGCGCCCGTTCGGCGTCGCGCTGCGCGTCCTCCTGCAACCGGAGCAGGTCGTAGATCTCGGCGAGGCAGAGCAGCGTCTCGGCCTCGGCGTGCTCGTCGCCCAGCTCGTGGCAGATCGACAGCGCTTCCAGGCCCTCCGACAGCGCCGCGTTGGGCTCGCCCAGGTTCTGCTGCACCCTGGCCAGGATGATCAGGCTCTCCGCGGTGCCCCTGCGGTCGCCGAGTTCCTCCCGTACGTCCAGCGCCTGGCCGGCGTACTGCAGCGCCAGCTCGTACCGCGCATGGGACAGGTGCAGCCGGGCGAGCGTGTGCAGGCATCCGGCCACCCCTGACAGGTCGCCGACGTCCCGGTAGAGGCCGAGGGCCTCGCCGGCGCACTTGAGCGCGTCCTCGTTGTTGCCCGCGATGCCGTGCACCTCCGCCAGGTCGTTGAGCGCCTTGGCCCGCCCCGCGCCGTCACCGAGGGAGGCGAAGTCGGCCAGCGCCTCGCCGATGAACCTGGCCGCCAGCGTCGAGGGCCCGATGTCGCGGTGGATCGAGCCCAGGTTGCTGCGCATGACCGCGATGGCCCGGCGGTTGCTCACCTGCATCGCCGAGGTCAACCCGGCCTGCTGGATCTCCAGGTTGTTCTCGTAGTAACGCAGCCTCCTGAACGGCTCGAACACGGCCTCCGCCAGCCGCCAGGCCATCCCGTGCGTGCCGCTCTCCTCCGCCAGCCGTACGGCCGAGACCAGCGAGCGCCGCTCGGCCTCGAACCACTCGCGCGGCGTGCCCGGCTCGGTCGCGACCGCCAGGTAGTGGTCGAGCAGCCGCACCCTGGCCTCCCGTACGCCCGCCTCCGCGTGCCTGCCCAGCTCCCTGGCCAGCCGCTTGACCAGGTCGTGCACCCGGTAACGCGGCCCCGCCAGCGGCTCGACGAGGTAGGCCCGGTGCAGCCCTTCCAGGGCGAGCACGGCCTCGCTCACCGGCACGCCGAGCGCGGCGGCCAGCACCTCGGGCGCGAAGTCCCGCCCGGGCAGCAGCCCGACGTGGCGGAACGCCCGCCGCTGCGCGGGGCTCAGCGACTCGTACGCCAGGTCGAGCGCCGACCTGAACGCCTCCTCCGGGTCGCCGGCCGCGGGCCGGTCGGGGACGCGCAGCTCCCGCACCCGCGCCTGCACGCTGAGCCCGGGGTTCTCGGCCAGCTTGGCCGCCGAGATGCGCAAGGCGAACGGATGGTACGAGCACACCCGGGCCAGCTCGGCCAGCGCGTCCCTGCCGGCCGCCCGCGGCGAGTCCTTGCCGAGCACCGCCACCAGCAGCGCCACCGCGTTGCCCGGGTCGAGCACCGGCACGTCCATGAGGTCGGCGTGCCCGGTGGCGTGCAGCGGCGCCATCCGCGTACGGCTGGTCACCAGCACCACGCAGTCCTTGCTGCCCGGCAGCAGCGCACGCACCAGCCCGGGGTCGGCGGCGTTGTCGAGGATGAGCAGCAGCCGGCGTCCGGCGATCCTGCTGCGGTAGAGCAGCATCAGCTCGGCCTCGTCGGAGGCGGGCATGTGATCGCCGATGCCGAGCGAGCGCAGGATCTGCCCGAGCGCCTCGGCGGAGGTCATCGGCGGCTGGCCCGGCGACTGCCCGCGCAGGTCGATCACGATCTGCCCGTCGGGGAACCGGTCGGCGTGCAGGTGCGCCCAGCGCGTCACCAGCGCGGTCTTGCCGACCCCCGGGAGCCCCTGCACGACCATGGTGTTGGTCCTGCGGGGCCGCTCCAACCAGGCGGTGAGCAGGTCGAGGCTCTGCTGGCGCCCGGTGAAGTCGGGCACGTCGGCGGGGAGCTGGCGGGGGACGGGCACCTCGGCGACCGGCAGCGGCTCGGCCGGCGGCGCTCCTGGCCGGGCCAGGAACGGGGTCACGCGCCCCTCCCAGGGCGCCGACAGGTGCTCCCAGCTGCCCGCGGCGTCCCGCAGCGCGACCGGGTCCTCGACGCGCAGCCGCCGGTAGCCGGTGCGGACCAGCCAGCCGTGCCGCGCCCACTGGGTGAGCCGGCGCTGCACCACGTCCGGGGAGCTGCCCACGAGGTCGGCGAGCGTCTCCATGGACAGCGGCGGCGCGGACTCCGAGGCCAGCGCGTAACGCTCGTCGAGGTGCAGCAGCCACACGGCCAGGCGGGCGGCGACGGGGGCGCGGGCGAGCGCCTCGTGCCTGCGGGCCGCCAAGTTCCTGGCGAACAGCTCCTGCACCAGCGCGGTCGCCACGGCCGGGCTCGCGGAGGCGTGCTCGCGCAGCCGGCGCAGGTCGATCGGCCACGCCCGCACCTCGGTCAACGCGTCGACCCTGACCCGGTCGGCGGCGCTCCAGAAGGCCAGCTCGCCCACGAGGTCGCCGCCGCCGCGCAGGTCGTGGACGGCCTCACGGTCGCCGGCGGGGACATATTCGCGGGCGTAACCGTGGTCGATCAGGAAGACGCAGGTGGCCGGCCGTAACGGCGAGCAGATGATCTCGTTGCGCCGGTAGACGCGGGGCCTGGCGCCCTCGTCGACCAGTGATCTGAACAGACCCACCCCGACACCACCGATCCCCTCAGGACGGCGGTGTCCTCGACATGACAGGCATGAGACAGCCCCAACGAAAACCTGTCACATCAGTGGACGCCAGCGGTGAGCCCCCTGTCAATCATGTGGATCAGACGTGTGCGGTGTCGGCCCGGTCGGGGACGAAGCGGTAGCCGACGTTGCGGACGGTTCCGATGAGCGATTCGTACTCGGTGCCGAGTTTGGCGCGCAGCCGCCGCACGTGCACGTCGACCGTCCTGGTGCCGCCGAAGTAGTCGTAGCCCCAGACCTCCTGCAGCAGCTGGGCGCGGGTGAAGACCCTGCCGGGGTGCTGCGCGAGGTATTTGAGCAGCTCGAACTCCTTGAACGTCAGGTCGAGCACCCGGCCGCGCAGCCGCGCGGTGTAGGTGGCCTCGTCGATCGCCAGGTCGCCGCTGCGGATCTCGTCGGGCGCGTCTTCCGTGGCGGCCTGGGAGATGCGGCCGGTGGCCATGCGCAGGCGCGCCTCCACCTCGGCCGGCCCGGCGCTGTCGAGCAGCACGTCGTCGACGCCCCACTCGGCGCTCATGGCGGCCAGCCCGCCCTCGGTCACGATCACCAGGAGCGGGCAGTCGATGCCGGTCGTGCGGATCAGCCGGCACAGGCTCTTGGCCTGCACGAGCTCCTTGCGCGCGTCGACGAGGACGGCGTCGGCGGGCGGGGTGTCGATCAGCGCGGACGCCTCGGCGGGCGCGACCCTGACCGAGTGGAGGAGCAACCCCAGCGCCGGAAGCACCTCGGCGGACGGCTCGAGGGCGTTGGTCAGCAGGAGCAGGTTGCTCATCAGGGCCTCCTCAAACGCGCAAGGACCCGGGGGCTACGTCGCCCGAGTCCTGTAGGCGAGGATATCTCACGGGTAAGTGGCGTCCATTGCGCGTCCACGGGATGAACAGGGCGTCGCCGGAAACATGCGTGTTAAGGGCGGCGCACAATAGGATTAAAGGGATTGTGAGGTGCCCATGGCCAGGGGAAAAGTACGTTATTGGGCCGCCGCCAAGGAGGCGGCCGGCGTTGCGGAAGAATCCTTCGACGCGGTCACTCTTGACGAACTCATGACGCAAATCACACGAAATCGTGGCGATCTTGCACGCGTTGTCCGGCGGTCCTCGTTCCTCGTGGACGGGCTTCCCGTCGGCAGGCGACCCCACGACGAGGTGGTCCTCGGCGACGGCGCGACCGTGGAGGTGCTGCCGCCCTTCGCGGGCGGGTGATCGCCGTCTTCGGCGGGGAAGGACATCGGTAGGCTCTTGACCCCCGCTTGAGACTGGGAGCCCCATGCGGAAGCTGATCATTGCTCTGATCGTGCTGATCGTTCTCCTTGTCGCCGTCGACAGGGTCGCCGTGGCAGGCGTGCAGCGCGACCTCGCCAACAGGATCGCGGCGGCGACCGACACGTCCGGCACGCCGACGGTGACCATCGAGGGCATCCCCTTTCTCACCCAGGCCCTCTCCGGGCACTATCCGGAAGTACGGTTCGACCTCGGCACGCTGACGTACGCCGGCGTGCCGGTGCAGGACCTGCGGGGCGCCGCCTACGACATGACCGCCCCGCTGGCCGACGTCCTCCAGAACAGAGCCGACATCAGAGCCCGGCGCGTGACCGTCAGCGGCACGCTGACCAGGGCCACGATCGACAAGTTCGCCCCGCGCGGCGTCAAGATCAGCGGGAACGGGCGGCGGCTCGTCGCATCGGGTGAGGTGATGGTCGGGGTGAAGAAGGTGGCGTTCGAGGCGGAGATGACGGTCGAGGTGGCCGACGGCGGCCTCAGGCTCCAGGCGGAGAAGATCGAGGGCGTGCCCGACCAGGCCGCGCGGTTCATCTCGTACACGATCCCGTTCCAGGGAAAGTTGCCCTTCGACGTCAAGGTGACCGGGGTGAAGAACGTGGCCGACGGGCTCGAGTTCTCGGCCGAAGCGTCTGACGTGCCGATTCGTGGATAAGGATGAACCGCGGCGCCCTCGCGTATGTGATGAGGGACGTGAGAGAGCGCAGCGAGCGAGCCAGGCCGGAGCTCACAGGGGGAGGGACCCTGTGAGCGCAGCCGGCACGGCCGACGAGGAACTCGTGAGGACCCTCTTCGACGAGCACGCGGGGCCGCTCTACGGCTATGTCCTGCGGCTGACCGGTGACTCCGGGCGCGCGGAGGACGTCGTGCAGGAGACCCTGTTGCGGGCCTGGCGGCATCCCGAGGCGCTCTCCGACCGGCCGATCAGGGCGTGGTTGTTCACCGTGGCCCGCAATCTCGTCTTCGACCAGCACCGCGCCAGGAAGGCGAGGCCGCAGGAGACCAGCGACGAGGCGCTGGCGGTCATACCGGCCGACGACGAGCTGGAGCGGGCCGTCGAGTCGTGGTCCGTGGCAGAAGCGCTGGCCGCGCTGCGGCCGGAGCACCGCGAGGTGCTGCTGGAGGTCTACTACCGGGGGCAGTCGGTGAGGGAGGCGTCCGCGACGCTCGGCGTTCCGCCGGGCACCGTCAAGTCGCGCACCTACTACGCGCTGCGCGCCCTGAAACTGGCGCTCGAGGAGCGGGGGCTGGCGCCATGATGACGTGCGAGGAGATCCGGCTGTCCATGGGGGCGCACGCCCTCGGAGCGCTGGAGCCCGACGAGGCACTGGAGATCGACGACCACCTGGCGACCTGCGAGGCGTGCGGCGCCGAGCTGGTCGAGTTCGAGGGCGTGGCGTCGTTCCTCGGCAAGGTGTCCGAACGCGATGTGGAGCTGGTGTCCAGCCCTCCTCGCCAGGTGCTCGACCGGCTGCTGAACGACCGCGCCAGGCGCAACAGGCGTGGCCGCGTGCTGATGGCGGTCGCCGCGTCCGCCGCGGCGCTGGTGGTGGGCGGCACGGTCTGGACGACCGTCAACACCGCGAGCCATGAAGACTCGGCCGCCGCGCCGGCGGTCGCCGGCTCGTCCCGGTCCGATCAGGAGAAGGGCAAGCCGGAGCTCTACAGCGACTCCAAGCCGAGCGCGAGCAGGGCGCCCGTGCCGAAGGCGTCGGAAAGGGCGGTCACGGGCCGCCAGTTCCCCGGCGAGAACACCGCCGAGGGCTACCGCGCCACCGTGACGGCCGTCCCCGGCGACGGCGGCACCGAGCTGAGCGTGAGCGTCGACGGCGTGCCGGCCGGCACCACCGCCCGCCTCGTCGTCGTGGCCCGCGACGGGCGGCGCGACCCCGCGGGGAGCTGGGACGTCCGCTACCAGGACAAGGCCGTCTTCAAGAGCACGACGTCGCTGCCCATGGGCGACATCGCCAGGTTCGAGCTCGTCGACGAGAAGGACAAGGCGCTCGTGCGGATCCCGGTGCGGAAGTAATCGCGGCCGTCCGCGGTTGCACGAAGTGATGTCTGGTCTGTGGGTGGCGCTGGCCACGCTGGCGCTCGGTGCGGTGATCGGCGTGGTCCACCTGCGCCGCGGCGGAAGGATGCGTGACGTGGGCGGGGAGCGGCTGCCCGAGAGGCCGTCCGGGCGGCTGCCCGGGGGACTGTCGCGGCGGCTGCAGGAGCGGCCGTCCGGGGCGCTGCCTGAGCGGTTGTCCAAGGCCGACTTGGGCGAGGGGCTGGGCGAGCGGGCGACGCTCGTGCAGTTCTCCACCGCGTTCTGCCAGCCGTGCCGGGCCACCCGGCGGATCCTGGCCGACGTGAGCACGCTCGTGCCGGGGGTGAGCCACGTCGAGATCGACGCCGAGTCGCGGCTCGACCTCGTCCGCCGGCTCGACATCATGCGCACGCCCACCGTCCTCGTGCTCGACGCCGCGGGCACCGTGGTCAAGAGGGCCTCGGGCCAGCCCCGCAAGGCCGACGTCCTGGCCGCGGTGGCCGACGCCCTGCCGCCCGCGTGACGACGTCATGCGCCCGCGTGACGACGTCATGCGCCCGCGCGACGACGCCCTGCCGCCCGTGTGACGACGTCATGGCCGGTCCGCGTAACAGACAGATCATCTCAATAACCGGACGAGAAGTGACAGATGACGAGACGCCGAGTAGGGTCGTGAACATGAACCCATCGACAGAGCTGCTGACGAAGCGGCGCGCGGTTGATTTCTGCCGCGTCGCCACCGCGCTCTGTCGCGCTGCCTGAGGACGATCTCGCGGATATCCGATCCGCTCCAATCGACCCCTTCAGGAGCATCCCACGATGCGTGCCGACCCTAGAGCGCTGCGTTTCGGCGCGGCCATCACCACGCTGGTCCTGGTCTCCGTCCTGGTGACGGAGAGCGCCTGGCTTCTCGCCGCCCAGGCGGCGGTCTTCGCGCTCGGAGTCGTCCGCCGCTCGCCCTATGTGATGCTCTTCAAGGCGTTCGTCAAGAGCGCGCCCAAGGAGACGGAAGACGCCCGCCCGCCGCGTTTCGCGCAGCTGGTGGGGCTGGTCTTCGCGGTCGCGGGCCTGGTCGGGTTCCTCACCGGGATCGTGCCGCTGGCCCTGGCGGCCACGGCCGCGGCTCTCCTCGCCGCATTCCTCAACGCAGCCTTCGGATTCTGCCTCGGCTGCGAGATGTACCTGCTGATTCGTCGTCTACTGCCCGCTGCCAACATGGAGGTATCCCAATGAGCCGCTCCGCCGCCCTGGTGGACGCCGACTGGGTCGAGGCCAACCTCGACACACCCGGAGTCGTTCTCGTCGAGGTCGACGAGGACGTCAGCGCCTACGACAAGGGCCACATCCGTGGCGCCGTGAAGGTCGACTGGCAGCAGGACCTGCAGGACCCGGTGCGTCGCGACTTCGTGGACAAGACCGGTTTCGAGGCCCTGCTCTCCGACCGCGGCATCTCCAACGACGACACCGTCGTCCTCTACGGTGGCAACAACAACTGGTTCGCCGCCTACGCCTACTGGTACTTCAAGCTCTACGGCCACGACAACGTCAAGCTGCTCGACGGCGGCCGCAAGAAGTGGGAGCTCGACTCCCGCGAGCTGGTGCGCGACGTGCCCCAGCGGCCCAAGACCCGATACGTCGCCGATGAGCAGGACACCGCGATCCGCGCCTTCCGCGACGACGTGGTCGCCGCCATCGGCAAGCTCAACCTGGTCGACGTGCGCTCGCCCGACGAGTTCACCGGCAAGCTGCTCGCCCCCGCGCACCTCCCGCAGGAGCAGGCGCAGCGCGGCGGCCACGTGCCCACGGCCCGCAACATCCCGTGGTCCAAGGCCGCCAACGACGACGGCACGTTCAAGTCCGACGACGACCTGCGCACGCTCTACTCCGAGGCCGGTGTCGACTTCGGCAAGGACACCATCGCCTACTGCCGCATCGGCGAGCGTTCCGCGCACACGTGGTTCGTCCTGCACGAGATCCTGGGGCAGGACAACGTGAAGAACTACGACGGTTCATGGACCGAGTACGGCTCGCTCGTGGGCGTGCCGATCGAGCTGGGGGAGGCCCGCTGATGACCAGCGCTGCACAGGGCTGCGGAGCGCCGGAGCAGACGATCGCGCTGCCGGCCGGGATCGATCTGACCAACCAGGCCGTGATCCAGGGGGTGGTGACCGGCGCCGGCACGGCCTACGCCCGGCTGCTCGACGGGTCCGGCGAGTTCACCGGCGAGGTCGTGGTGTCCGACGACGGCGTCTTCCGGTTCTTCGCCGCTCCCGGCGACTGGACCGTGCGCATCATCGCGGGCGGCGGCGTCACCCGCGACGTGCAGGTCGAGGCCAAGCTGGGCGAGGTCGCCCAGCTCGCCGTGGCCGTCTGAGCCCGTTTCCACGTGAGGCCCGCGTCGTTCCGACGCGGGCCTTCGCGCGTGCGCCGGATGCGTACGCCACGGTGTCACCTCTCACCCGACGGGCTGCTCGACCGGATCGCGGCCCGGTGCGGCACGCTCAGGGGTTGGCCGGGTAGCGCATGAGAAGCGTGGCGCGCACGACGTCGGGGCCGTGCGCCCGGTAGCCGTGCGGCACGTCGGCCCGCCACGAGATGTGGTCGCCGGGGCCGGCGGTGAGCGGCTCGTCGAGCGGGCCCGCGCTGAGGGCGCCGGTGAAGACCGTGAGGTGCTCGCTGACGCCCGCGTGGTGGGCGGGGGAGGTCTGGGTGAGGCCGGGCGGGACGCGGAGGCGGTAGAGCTCGTACGTCACGGCGCCGTCCTCGAACACCTCCAGCAGCCGGGCCTCGATGGCCGTGCCGCGCATGATCTGCGGCTCGGGCGGCGAGTCGAGTATCGCGCCGATCGGCACGCCGAGCTGCGCGGTGATCGCCCAGAGCGTGTCCAGCGTCGGGTTACGGGTGCCCGTCTCGACGCCCGACAGGGTGGCCTTGCCGATGCCGGCGCGCTTGGCCAGCTCGGAGAGCGACACACCGCGCGCCTGGCGCAGCCGTCGCAGGCGTTCTCCCACCACACGGGGATCGGTGTCGAGTGCGGGGCGCGAGTCCATGACCGTCATGGTGCCGCAAGGGCCGCATCCCGTCGCCGGGCCGGCCTGCGCATCACTCATATGTCACCGCTCCGGAACCGATCGTGCCCGCAATCAGGGAGTTGCGGCTGCGGCAGAAGGGACAGACCGATACGATTCGACAGATGTCCGGTTCGACAGGTGTGATGGATCCGCCCCGACCTGGGCCTACGCCGGCTCAGCGGATGCCGTCGCCGTACTCGCTGCCCCTGCACACGCTGCGGCTCGTGGGCAGATGCGCCGTGCCGCTGATCTTCTGGTTCTCGGCCGGCGAGCTGGTGCGCTTCCTGCTGATGTACGGCGCCACCGAGGTGGCCTACGGCGACTTCCGGCAGCTCCGGCTGGTGGGCGTCATGACCCTGCTCACGCTGGTCGTCATGTCCGCGGTGACGGTCACCGCCGGCATGCTCTACTGCCTGCGCAACGCGCTGTGGGAGATGCGGGCCAGAGCCGACGAGGGCGTGGCCGACGAGCGCTTCTTCCGTACGCTGGACCGGGTCGCCCCCGCCTTCGCCGTGCTCTACCTGGCGTGGGGATTCCACACCGAAGACGCCAGGGACATCTACCAGATGGACCTGTTCCACAACTTCCAGGAAATGACGGACGCATCCTGGTTCGGCGAGGAGTCCCAGGTCGGCCGCGGCCTCGTCGACCTCGACTGGCGCGTGTCGCTCGGCGCGATGGTCGTCATGTTCGGGCTGAAGACGCTCTTCGCGAAGTTCGTGGAGCAGGGCAAGACCAGGTTCTACGGCTTCGCCGCCGCCTTCTCCGAATTCGCGTTCATGTTCTACGGGCTGAACGCCACCGTCGCCGTCGCCGACGCGCGCTCCGAATGGATGGAGCACCGCACGGTCGTCGCCGGGTCCAAGGAGGTCTGGTCCGAGGCGCAGAAGAACGTGCCCCTGTGGGACGGCGTCACGAACACGTTCAGCGAGTTCTGGCCGCTGTTCCTGGACGCGGTCGCGGTCCCTCTGGCCTGGCTGACCGTGGCCATGCTCGTCTACGGCGCCTTCTCCGACGAGACCCGCACCCTGTTCAAGGGCACCCGCCTGGAGCGCGGCGTGGACCGCCTGGAATCCAGCCACGACCTCACGAAAAGGTCGTTCGACCAGGTCACCGCCGGCTTCAGGGACCGCTGGGTGCCGCTGGCCAACTCCCTGCGGATGGTCTTCAACGGCGGCGCGCCGCTCTTCGGCATGCTGTGCCTGTGCTACGTGGCCATCTCGGTGGCCGCCCAGTACGGCGACCGGGGGCTGCGGGCACTCATCGGCTCGCGCGCGGAATGGACGTGGGCCTTCGCGGGACCGCCCGTCGGCTTCCTGCGCGAGATGATCACGACCGTGCTCACCATGGCGCTCCTGGCGGCCACGTTCGACATCGCGGCCACCAGAGCCCGCGCCAGGGGCGAGCGCCTCAGCGACGCCTGAGCCCTGAGCGACGCCTGAGCCCTCAGGGGACGCTTGAACCCTCGGGGCGAGCGGCGGCCTCAGCGACGCCGGAACCGCAGGACCGTGTCGTCCTTCTCCGCCTTCTCCATGGCCTCCCTGTCGAACAGGTCCTCCACCGGCGTGTCGGAACGGTAGCTGCTCGGCCTGAACGAGATCTCGACCTCGTTCGCCACCGGGGTCGGCACGACGGCCAAACCCTCGATCCTGTACGTCTTGCCCACCACCAGCCGGTCCGTCGGCCGCTCGCCGTCCTGCAGTTCCACCGTCCACGTACGGCCCGCGCGGTCCGTCAGCCTGATCTCGTAGGGCAGGGCGGTCATCGTGGCGCTCGACTCGTTGACGACCTTCTTGGTGATGTCCACTTTCAGCCAGGTGACCTCGGGGCCGTGCCTGCTGCCCGCGGGTGCCTTCATGGGCGCCACCGAGGCCGTCCACTCGATGTTGTGGACGGTGCCTGCCTGGCCGGCCGCCACGACGACCTCCTTGGTCTCCTGCGCGGAGACCTTCTCGTAGAACAGGTAGCCGTCGACCGTCTGCGCGCCCATGGTGAGCAGCGACACGACCACGGCCCCTGCGGCGATCAGGAGCTTGCGGTTGCGCGACCCCTTGGCCGAACGCCTCCCGCCGCCCGCC
>NZ_SMKO01000011.1 GCF_004348685.1 Nonomuraea deserti
AGAGACCGGAGCTGCCGTGTTTCGATCCCCGGATCCAGCCCGGTGTCGGGCTCGGGTACGCGCTCGCGCCGGGCGGCCCGCGCTATGACGCCCTGGAGCACGACCTCGACTTCGATCCCGTCGCGGGGCTGGGCTACAGCTTCCCCGAGGCGCGGCGGATCGGCGCCGAGCCCGCCCCGGCCGGGGTGCTGGACGAGGAGCGCGGGAGGCGCACCGCCCGGCTGCTCCGGCTCTGGAGCGGGCTCGACGCGCTCAACCTGTGCGTCTTCGCCTCCTCCCCCACGCGCCCGCTGACCATCGACCGCCTGACGGCGTTGGTGACCGCCGTGCTCGGCGCTGCGTTCACGCTGGAGGACCTGCTGGCGGCCGGGCAGCTCCGGCTCGACGAGATGCGCGCGTACGCGGCCAGGGAGGGCGGCGGCCCCGGCGTGCTGCCCGCGCGGATGCACGACGAGCCGATCACGGAGGGCCGCCACAGGGGTGCGGTGCTCGACCGGGCCGCGTTCGCGCGGGCGAGCGCGGCGTTCCACGCGGAACTCGGCTGGCCAGACATTTCCCGATAGAACAAGTGATCTCCCTCTTGTCCGGTTTGTGAGGCCGCTGTTAGGGTCAGGTCAATCGTTTGACCGACGAGAGGGAGCGCATCGGGGATGGCTGTCACGATCGACCTGAGCGGGCGCACGGCGCTCGTCACGGGCGGTGCGGGCGGTCTCGGACCGGCGTGCGCCCGAGCGCTGGCCGAGGCCGGAGCGGACGTCGTGCTCTCCGACCTGGAGGGCCCGCGGCTCGCCGAGGCGGCGGCCACGCTGGGCGTCATCGCGCGGCCGGCCGACCTCACCGACCGGTCCCAGGTGCAGGCGCTGGCCGCCGGTCCCGGCCGGATCGACGTGCTGGTGAACTGCGCCGGGATCATGCGCACCACACCGCTGCTGGACATCGAGCCGGACGAATGGCTGCGGATCGTGGACACCAACCTCAACGCCGCCTTCTGGCTCACCCAGGCCGTCGGCCGGCGGATGGCCGAGCAGGGCGGCGGCTCGATCATCACCCTCGCCTCCGTCGCCGCCCGCTCGGGCCGCCCGAACGCGGCCCACTACTCGGCCACCAAGACGGCGCTGCTCTCCCTGACGAAGTCCGCGGCCGAGGCGCTCGCCCCGGTGCGGGTCAACGCGGTCTGCCCCGGCGTCTTCCTCACACCCATGTGGGACGAGATCATCGGCGACCGCGACCGGCGCTTCGGCCCCGGCGCGGGCGCCGGGTACCTCAAGGAGGTCGGCGAGCGTACGCCGCTGGGCCGCCCCGGCCGGCCCGAGGAGGTCGCCTCCGCGGTGTTGTTCCTGGCCAGCGATCTGGCCTCGTTCGTCACGGGCCAGGCCCTGAACGTCGACGGCGGACTGGAGATGAACTGACCGTGGCCGCCGACTCCGCGCAGACGTTCAAATTGCTGCCCGAACTGTTCGGCGACCGCGCGATGGCCGGGATCTTCTCCGCCGAGCGCACCGTGCTCGCCTGGCTGCGCGCCGAGGCCGCGCTCTCCCGCGCCCAGGCCGAGGCGGGGATCATCGGCGAGGCCGACGCCGAGGCCATCGCCGCGGCCTGCGTCCCGCGGAACATCGACCTCGACCGCCTCTGGGAGGAGGCGGCGAACGTGGGCTATCCGATCCTCCCCCTCGTCCGGATGATCGCGACGGCCCTCCCGGACGGGCCCGACGGCCGCGTCCACTACGGCGCCACCACGCAGGACATCATGGACACCGGCCTCGCCCTGCAGATGGGCGAGGCCCTCGACCACCTGGCCACGCTGCTCGGCACCTTCGGCGAGGCGATCGCCCGTCTCGTGGCCGGGCACGCGGGCACCGTCGTCGCCGCGCGCACGCACGCCCAGCAGGCGGTGCCCACGACGTTCGGCGCGAAGATGGCGGTGCTGCTGGCGGAGGCGGCGCGGCAGCGCGAGCGGGTCACCGCCGCCTCCCGCCAGGTGCGGGTCGTGTCGCTGTTCGGCGCCGGCGGCACGTCCGCGGCGATGGGCGGGCACGCCCGCGAGGTGCGCGAGGGCGTGGCCGGGCGGCTCGGCCTGCGCACCACGGACGTGCCGTGGCACGTGGCCAGGGACGGCGTCGCCGAGTTCGGCGTGACCTGCGCGAGCCTGGCGGCCACGGCCGCCCGCTTCGCCCGCGAGGTCGTGGACCTGTCCAGGACCGAGGTCGGCGAGGTGCGCGAGGCGGGCGGCCACCACCGGGGGGCGTCCTCCACGATGCCGCAGAAGGCCAACCCCATCGGCTGCGAAGCCGTCATCGGCATGTCCGGCACGGCGGGGGCGCTCAGCTCCGGCCTGTTCCGCGCGATGGAGGCCGGCCACGAGCGGGCGGCCGGCGAGTGGCAGGTCGAGTGGTACGTCGTGCCGCTGCTGGCCGAGCTGGCCGCGGGCGCGCTGGCCACGGCCGCCGACGTCGCCGCCGGGCTGCGCGTCTACCCCGCCGTCATGCGGGCCAACCTGGGCGCCGAGGGCGGCCTGATCATGGCGGAGGCGTACATGATGCGCCTGGCCCCCGTGCTGGGCCGGGAGAAGGCGCACGACCTGGTCTACCGGGCGGCCCACGAGGCGCGCGAGCGCGGGCGCGGGCTGGCCGAGGCCCTGCGCGACGTCGCCGGCCCCGACGACCTGGCGAGCCTGGGCCCGCTGCCCATCCCGCCCGAGTCCTACATCGGCGACGCCGGGGCGATCTGCGCCGCGGCCCTCGACGCCTGGAGAAAGAGCGATGAGTGAGAGACGGCTCGCGGACCTGCTGGCCATGTGGCGGATCCGCGCGTTCGAGGAGAAGGTGCGCGACCTGCGGGCCGAGGGCCCGATCGTGGGGTCGGTGCACCTGTGCGTCGGCCAGGAGGCCATCCCGGCAGGCGCGTGCGACGTGCTGGAGCCGCGGGACGCGCTGTTCGCGACCTACCGCGGTCACGGCTGGGCGCTGGCCAGGGGCGTGCCGGCGGAGCCGCTGTTCGCCGAGCTGATGGGCCGGGCGACGGGGGTGAACGGCGGCCGGGGCGGCTCGGCGTACTTCACGGCCGCCGAGCACGGCTTCCACGGCGAGAACTCGATCGTGGGCGCCGGCGCGCCGATCGCGTGCGGGGCCGCGCTGGCGGGCAGGTTCGACGGCTCGGGCCGGGCCGCCGTGAGCGTCTTCGGCGACGGCGCGATGAACCAGGGCGCGGTGCACGAGGCGATGAACTTCGCCGCCGCCTTCTCCCTGCCGGTCGTCTTCGTCTGCGAGAACAACCGCTACTCGGAGCTGACGCCGATCGCCGACATGGTGCGCGCGCCGCGCCTGGCCGACCGCGCGGCCGCGTACGGGATGCCCGGGCACCGGATCGACGGCAACGACGCCGAGGCCGTGCGCTTCCACATGCGCGACGCCCTGGAGGTCGCCCGCGAGGGCGGCGGGCCGACGCTGCTGGAGTGCATGACCGAACGGCTGGTGGGCCACTACATCGGCGACGCGGAGGCGTACCGTCAGCCCGGCGAGCTGGAGCGGATCAGGCGCAGGGAGCCGATCGCCCGGCTGCGCGAGGGCCTGCTCGCCGACGGGGTGCCCGCCGCCGACGTCGACGCGGTGGAGCACCGGGCGCGGGCGGAGATGGAGTCCGCCGCCGCCGCGGCGCTCGACGCGCCGTTCGCCGACCCCGCGACCGCGAGGGAGCACCTGTATGCCTGAGCGCGATCTCACCTACGGCGAGGCCGTGAACGCGGCCCTGCACCGGCTCATGGAGGAGCTGCCGGAGACGCTGGTCTACGGCGAGGACGTCGCCGTGCCAGGCGGCGTGTTCGGCGTGACCAGGGGCCTGCGCAAGCAGCACGGCGACCGGGCGTTCGACACGCCGATCAGCGAGTCGGCCATCCTCGGCAGCGCGGTGGGCGCGGCGATGATGGGCCGCCGCCCGATCGTCGAGATCATGTGGGCCGACTTCTCCCTGGTGGCGCTCGACCAGATCGTCAACCAGGCGGCCAACGTGCGCTACGTCTCCGGCGGGCGGCTGAGCGCCCCGCTGACGATCCGCACCCAGCAGGGCAACGCGCCGGGCGCGTGCGCCCAGCACTCGCAGTGCCTGGAGGCGCTGTTCCTGCACGTGCCGGGGCTGCGGGTGTGCATGCCGAGCACGCCGCAGGACGCGTACGACCTGCTGGTGACGGCCGTGCACGGCGACGACCCGGTGCTGGTGATCGAGAACCGCACGCTGTACTTCGGCGCGAAGGAGCAGGTCCAGGTCGGCGGCCCGGTCCGGCCCATGGGAGGGGCGCGCACCCGCCGTGCGGGCTCCGACGTCACGGTCGTCACCTGGGGCGCGATGACGCACCGGGTGCTGGAGGCGGCCGAGGTGCTGGCCGGCGAGGGAATCGACGCCGAGGTGCTGGAGACGCCGTGGCTCAACCCGTTCGACACCGGGGCGGTGCTGGAGAGCGCCCGCCGCACCCGCAGGCTGGCGGTCGTCCACGAGGCGAACGTCACCGGCGGCTTCGGCGCGGAGGTCGTCGCCCGCGTGGCCGGCGCCGGGGTGCCGCTGCTCGCGCCGCCCGTCCGGATCGGCACGCCCGACGTGCGGATGCCGGCCGCGCAGACGCTGGCGCAGGCCCTGGTGCCCGGCGCCGATCGCGTCGCGGACGAGCTACGCGCCCTGACCGGGCGGGAGGCGCCGCGATGAGAGGCGTCTGGCACTTCTCGTTCACGGTCGCCGACCTCGACAGGTCCGTGGCGTTCTACCGCGACCTGCTCGGATTCACCGTCGTGCACCGGCAGGAGCAGGACAACGCCTACACCCGCAGGCTCGTCGGCTACCCCGACGCGGTGCTGCGCGTCGCCCAGCTCGCCGTGCCCGGCCAGCCCCGCGGCGTCTCCACCCACGACCTGGAGCTGGTCGAGTACGTACGGCCCCGCGGCGCGCCGCGCGACCCCGCCCGCCACCTGCCCGGCGCCGCCCATCTGGCGCTCACGGTCGAGGACGCCCGCGCGCAGCACGCCCGGCTGTCGGCGGCCGGCGTGACCTTCGTCAACCCGCCCGCCGAGATCACCGCGGGCGT
This sequence comes from Nonomuraea deserti, assembly GCF_004348685.1. Taxonomy (GTDB): domain Bacteria; phylum Actinomycetota; class Actinomycetes; order Streptosporangiales; family Streptosporangiaceae; genus Nonomuraea; species Nonomuraea deserti. Next base: position 5,069 of record NZ_SMKO01000011.1, read on the forward strand.
CAACAGGGGCGGCTACGCCTGCTACTTCCTCGACCCCGACGCGATCACGCTGGAGCTCGTCCAACCTCCCGCGAACGCTTAGCCGGACAGCGGGCTCACCGGCTACGTTGTGTACGCTCAAACGATTGATCATGTGAGGAGGCCGGATGGCCGTCGTCGACGCCCACCAGCACTTCTGGAACCTGGAGACGGGCTCCTACCCGTGGCTGACCTCCGAGGCCGGGCCGATCTTCCGCACGTTCGAGCCGGCCGAGCTCCTCCCCCAGCTCGCCGCCGCGGGAGTCGAACGCACGGTCCTGGTGCAGGCGATGGACTCCTACGCCGACACCGACGCCATGCTCGCGCAGGCCGACGCCCACGACGTGATCGGCGCGGTGGTGGGCTGGGTGCCGCTGCGGCGGCCGGACGAGGCGGCCGAGGCGCTCGAGCGCTACCGGCGGCATCCGAAGTTCGCCGGGGTACGCCACCTCATCCACGACGAGCCCGACCCCGACTGGGTGCTGCAGGACTCCGTGATCGAGGGACTGCGGCTGCTGGCGGCGGCCGGGCTGCCGTTCGACGTGGTCGCCGTGCTGCCCCGGCACCTGGAGCACGTGCCGGTGCTGGCCGAGCGGGTGCCGGGCCTGCGGATGGTCATCGACCACCTCGCCAAGCCGCCGATCAAGGAGCAGGGCTGGGAGCCGTGGGCGTCGCTGCTCGCCCGCGCGGCCGAGTGCCCGGAGGTGTACGCCAAGGTGTCCGGGCTGAACACCGCGGCCGACGCCGCGACCTGGACGGCCGCCGACCTGCGGCCGTACGTGGAGCACGCGCTGGAGCTGTTCGGGCCCGAGCGGCTCATGTTCGGCAGCGACTGGCCGGTGGCGCTGCTGGCCGGCGACTACGCGAAGGTGTGGCGGGAGACGGGCACGGCGCTGTCCGGGCTGCCGCCGGCCGATCGCGCGGCCGTGCTGGGCGGCACCGCGACCCGCTTCTACGGCATCGAGGAGCCCGCATGATCGACGTTTTCGCGCCCATCGCCGCCGCGGCCGGCCTGGGCGTCCCCGCGGAGCACCGGCTGCCGGTCGCGGTGGTCGGCGCCGGGGCGATCGTCGACGTCGCCCACCTGCCCGCCTACCGGCAGGCCGGGCTGGAGGTGACCGGGCTGTTCGACCTCGACGCGGGGCGGGCCGCCGAGGTGGCCGGCCGCCACGGGGTGCCCAGGACGTACGGGTCGCTGGAGGAGCTGCTGGCCGACGAGCGGGCCGCCGTGGTCGACATCGCGGTCGCGCCGGGCGCGCAGCCCGGCATCGCGCGAGCGGCGCTGGCGGCCGGCAAGCACCTGCTGTGCCAGAAGCCGTTCGCGCCCGACGTCGCGACCGGGCAGGAGATCGTCGAGCTGGCGGCGGCCCGCGGGCTGAAGGTCGCGGTCAACCAGCAGCTCCGCTTCGACGAGGGCGTCGCCGCCGCCCGCGCCATGGTCCGGGCGGGCTGGATCGGCGAGCCGACGGCCATGACGTTCACCGTGAACATCCACACCGACTGGAGCGCCTGGGACTGGCTCGTCAGCGCCGAGCGGCTGGAGATCGTCTACCACTCCATCCACTATCTCGACGCGATCCGCTCGGTCCTCGGCGACCCCGAGCTCGTCTTCTGCACCGGCAGCCGCACCCCCGGCCAGGTCGCCGAGGGCGAGACCAGGACGATGAGCACGCTGGTCTACCCGGGCGACGTGCGGGCGCTGGTCCACGCCACGCACGAGAACAGCACCGGCGACCAGGAGGCGTCGTTCCGCATCGACGGGACGGCGGGCGCGATCAAGGGCACGCTGGGCCTGCTCTATGACTATCCGCACGGCCGCCCCGACACCCTGGCCGTCAACAGCCTCTCGTTGCCGACCGACGGGTGGCTGCCCTACCCGGTGACCACGCGGTGGCTGCCCGACGCGGTGGCCGGGCCCATGGGTTCGCTGCTTCGGGCGATCGCCGAGGGCGGCGAGCCGGAGACGTCCGGGGCCGACAACCTCGGCACGCTGCGCCTGATCCACGCCCTCTACCGCTCGATGGACACGGGCGAGAGCGTGCGTCCAGGATCGTCGGCATGAAGCGCTCACGGGTCACGCTCGCCGACGTCGCCGCGATGGCGAGGGTCGACAGGGCCGTCGTCTCCCGCGTCATCAACAAGGACCCCACGCTCAACATCCGCCAGGAGACGCGGGAGCGGGTGCTCACCGCGATCGACAGGCTCGGCTACCGGCCCAACGTGGCCGCGCGGAGCCTGCGCACCGCGCGGGCGCACATGTTCGGGCTGTTCATCCCCGACTTCGCCAACCCCGTCTACGCGGAGATCATCAAGGGCGCGGAGTCGGAGGCGGCCTCGCAGGGGTACGTCCTGGTCACCGGCAGCGCCATCGGCGCCGGGCTCGGCGAGTACATGGACCGGATCGGGCAGGGCCGCATCGACGGCCTGCTGCTGGCCGGGGCGGGCGACGAGGCCGGGCTCGTCGAGCACCTCGACCGGGCCGCCATCCCGTGGATCATGCTCAACAACCGCAGCAGGAGCGTCGAGCGGTACGTCATCCTCGACGACGAGCGGGCCGCCGCGCTCGCGGTGGAGCACCTCGTACGCCTCGGCCACCGCCGCATCGCCCATCTGGCGGGACCGGCCGGCGCCGACACGGCCGGTCGCAGGTCGGCGGGCTACTCGGCGGCGATGCGCGAGGCCCGGCTGCCGGAGGGCCCGATCGTGGCGGCCGGATACACGCCGGCCGGCGGCGCGGCGGCGATGGCCCGCCTGCTCGACGGCCCCGAGCGGCCGACGGCGGTGTTCGTGGCGAACGTGGCCTCGGCGATCGGCGCGATGGAGGGCGCGCGCTCGGCCGGACTCGAGATCCCGCGTGACGTCTCGATCGTGGCCGTGCACGACCTGGAGCTGGCCAGTTACCTGTTCCCGGCCCTGACCACGGTGCGGATGCCGCTGGCGGAGCTCGGCCGTCGCGGCGTCACCCTGCTCGCCGGGCTCAAGCCCGACGACAAGGTGGCCGAGGTGCTGGCCGGGCCCATAGAGCTCATCCAACGCCGGTCCACCGCGCCGCCGCCCGGGTGACGCCGTGCCCGGTGTCGCTGTGGCGCAGCGCAGGCACTGTTAGCGTTAACATCAGAGACGAAAGCGGCTCGAACGTAGGCACGCCCGGCGACCTCTGTCAAGGCCTCGCACCGGCCCCCCGCGGGGACACCCGGTCGGCCGTGAAAGTTTCACCTGGTGGTTGACGTCCGTCAGAAGCCGGGTTTACATGTCGTCCGGCGCAGCGTCAGGCAGGCGAACGACGAACGGCGGCACCCGCCGCCTTCGCCCATCCCCGAAGGAGGACCCCTGTGCGTCGCCTGTCACGCCTCATCGGCACCACGTCCGCCGCGCTCGCGCTCCTCGCGAGCACGGCCTTCGCTTACCCCGACCCCGGCCACGTCACCGGAGACGTCGTCGTCCACGACCCCACGATGATCCGCACCTCGACCGGATACGTGCTCTATTCCACCCACGGCTATCTGGAGGCGCGCACCTCCACCGACCGCATCGCCTTCTCCCGCGCCGGCTCCGCCTTCCGCACGCCGCCGTCGTGGTGGCGTGCCTACTCCTCCGGCAACGATCCGTGGGCGCCCGACATCTCCCAGCACGGCGGGCGCTACCTGCTCTATTACGCGGTCTCCAGCTTCGGCTCCAACCACTCCGCCATCGGCCTGGCCACCAGCTCGACCGGGCAGCCCGGCTCGTGGACCGACCAGGGCGTCGTCTATTCGACCACGACGAGCTCCGACCACAACGCCATCGACCCGAACCTGCTCGTGGACTCCTCCGGCCGGTGGTGGCTGAGCTTCGGCTCCCACTGGACCGGCATCCGGATGATCCGGCTGGACCCCTCGACGGGCAAGCGGCTCCCCGGCGACGGCACGCTCCACCACCTCGCCACCCGCCCCGACGCGCCCCGCGCCGTCGAGGCGCCCCACATCGTCAGGCACGGCGATCACTACTACCTGTTCGCCTCCTACGACCGGTGCTGCGCCGGCACGAGCAGCACGTACAAGGTCAAGGTCGGCCGCTCCACCAGCCCGACCGGCCCGTACACCGACCGCTCGGGGCGGTCCATGCTGAACGGCGGCGGCACGCCGGTCCTGGAGACGCACGGCCGGGTCATCGGCCCCGGCGGGCAGAGCATCATGCGGGACGTCGACGGCGACCTGCTCGTCTACCACTACTACGACGGCGCGGACAACGGCACGCCGAAGCTCGGGATCAACCTCCTCGGCTGGGATTCCGACGGCTGGCCGTACGTGTACTAGGGGGCCTGGGAGCGCGCCCCGGTCACACCGGCACGGCCGGGGCCGCCTTTCTGGACATCCGAATCAACGCCATTGACATCCCCACAAAACGGACCCTAGGTTGTGCGAAACGTTTCGACTACCGTATCGGCCCCCTCCGGCCGAGCGTGCCCCAGGGTCGGGAGCAGGATGCCCTCATTACGCGACGTGGCCGAGCGCGCACAGGTCGCGATCAGCACCGTGTCGGCCGCGCTCAACGGCACCCGGCCGGTCGCGGCCGGCACCAAGCGGCGCATCGAGCAGGCCGCGGCCGAGCTCGGCTACCGCCCCAACCTGCTGGCCAGGGGTCTGCAGAGCAAGCGGACCCGCATCCTGGCGCTGCTGTACCCCGCCCCCCGCAGCGGCTTCGGCCTGACGGAGATGCAGTTCGCCACCGGCGCCGCCGAGGCGGCCCGCGAGCTGGGCCACCACCTGCTGCTCTCCCCCGAGCACGCCGACCCGATCGAGGAGCTGCGCCACCTCACCGGCCTCGGGCTGGTCGACGGGGTGCTGCTCATGGAGGTCGGCCTCGACGACGAGCGTGCGGCCTTCCTGACGGCGGCGGGCGTGCCGTTCAGCATGATAGGGCGCACCCGCGACCCCGGCTCGATCGACTACGCCGACATCGACTTCGCGGCCACGGCCAGGGACGCCGTGGCGCACGTGGCCGCACTCGGCCATCGCGAGCTGGCCTTCTTCAACCTCTCGTCCGGCGCGTACGCCGACGGCTACGGCCCCGCGGTCCGCGCCGGCGAGGAGTTCGCCGCCGCCGCGCGGGCGGCCGGGATCGGTTACGTGGACGGCCACCGCCCGGGGTCGGCGGAGGAGGGCCGGGAGGCGTTCGAGCGGCTCATGGAGGCGCATCCCGACGTGACCGCGCTGGCCGTGATGGACGACCACGCGGCGGTCGGGGTGATCGCGGCCGTGGCGGCGCGCGGATGGCGGATTCCCGATGACCTGACCCTGCTGCTGGTGCTGTCGTCGGCCCGGGTCGCGGAGATGTTCCATCCCAGGCTGACGACGCTGGAGCCGCCCGGCACGGAGCTCGGCAGGCTCGGCGCGCGCATGCTCATCGACCGGCTGTGCGGCGACGGCCCGCCCCAGCAGCGGCTGGTGCCCTGCCGGCTGGTGGCCGGCGACAGCTCCGCGCCCCCACGTACGACCGGACGGGAAGGGAGGAGGCGGGCATGACCTCCCGGCTGGGGATGCACACGCTCACCGCGGGCCGCGGGCTGCTGTTCGGCGGCGACTACAACCCTGAGCAGTGGCCGGAGGAGGTGTGGGCGCAGGACGCCGAGCTGATGCGCGCGGCCGGGGTCAACCTGGTCACCGTCGGCGTGTTCAGCTGGGCCCGGCTCGAACCCGAGCCGGACGTGCGGGACTTCGCCTGGCTGGACCGGGTGCTCGACCTCATGGACGAGTACGGCGTCGCGGTGGACCTGGCGACCCCCACCGCCTCGCCGCCGCCGTGGCTGGGGCACCGATGGCCGCGGACGCTGCCGGTCGACGAGTCGGGCCACCGGCTCTGGTACGGCTCGCGCAACCAGTTCTGCCCCTCGTCGCCCGTCTACCGCGAGCGCGCCCTGTCGATCGTCTCCGCCCTGGCCTCCCGGTACGCGGACCACCCGGCGCTCGCCCTGTGGCACGTGGGCAACGAGTACGGCCAGGTCTGCCACTGCGACGAGTCGGCGGCCGCGTTCCGCGCCTGGCTGCGCGAGCGCTACGGCGACCTGGAGGCCCTCAACGAGGCGTGGGGCACCACGTTCTGGAGCCAGCGCTACGGCGACTGGGCCGAGATCGTCCCCCCGCGTCCGGCCCCGTACCTCATCAACCCGTCGCAGCGCCTCGACTGGCGGCGGTTCTGCTCCGACGCGCTGCTCGAGCACTACCGGGCCGAGCGCGACATCCTGCGGCAGCACACCCCCGGCACGCCGGTCACCACGAACTTCATGGGACTGTTCAAGCCGGTCGACTACTGGTCGTGGGCAGCCGAGGAGGACGTCGTCTCCAACGACTGGTATCCCGAGCCGGGCGACCCGCTGGCCCCGGCGCGCACGGCGCTCACCCACGACCTGATGCGCGGCCTCGCGGGGGAACGGCCGTGGCTGCTGATGGAGCAGGCCACGAGCGCCGTCAACTGGCGGCCGCACAACCTGCCCAAACCGCCCGGCCAGTTCCGGCTGGAGTCGCTGCAGGCGCTGGCCCGCGGCGCGGACGGGCTCTGCTACTTCCAGTGGCGGGCCTCCCGGTTCGGCGCCGAGCGCTTCCACGCCGCGATGGTGCCGCACGCCGGGCAGGACACGCGGCTGCACGCCGCGGTCCGCGCCCACGGCCGGGAGTTGCGCGGGCTCGCCTCCGTGGCGGGCACGCCGGTCCCCGCGCGGGTGGCGATGGTGTTCGACTGGGCGAGCTGGTGGGCGCTGGAGGAGCGCGGCCGGCCGAGCGACCGGCTCAACGCTACCGACCAGCTGCTCAGCTACTACCTGCCGCTGTGGGAGCGCGGCGTGAGCGTGGACGTGGTGCCTCCCTCCGCGGACCTGTCCGGCTACGCGCTGGTGGTGGTGCCGAACCTGTTCCTGGTCGGCGACCGGGACGCGGCGGCGCTGACCGCGTACGCGCGCGGCGGCGGCGTGCTGGTGGTCGGGCCGTTCTCCGGGGTGGTGGACGAGCGGTCGCACGTGCGTACCGGACGGTTCCCCGCGCCGCTGCGCGACGTGCTGGGCGCGTCCGGGGAGGAGTGGCTGCCGGCGCCCGACGGCGTGCCGGTGCGCTGCCGGTGGGCCGGCGGCGCCGCCTTCACCGCGCACACCTGGACGGAGCTGGTGGCGGCCGAGGGCGCGGAGGCGGTGGCCGAGTTCGCAGGAGGCGACCTGGCGGGCAGCCCCGCCGTGCTGCGGAACACGGCCGGCGGCGGAGTCGCCTGGTACGTGGCGACCATGCCCGAGCCCGCCGCGCTCGGCCGGATCATCGAGCGGGCGCTGGCGGACGCCGCCGTGGCCGGCGCGCTGCCGCTGCTGCCGCCGGGAGTCGAGGCGGTGCGCCGCGGAGACGTGCTGTTCCTGCTCAACCACGGCGCCGATACGGCCGTCGTGCCCATCCCCGAGCAGGCGGAGGATCTGCTGACCGGAGCCGTCGCCGACGGCGAGGTCACGCTGGCGCCCCGCGACGTCGTCGCGCTGCGCCCCCACGCGGAGTAACCCCTGCTCACTGTTGCGGCCCACTGTTGCGAAAGGAGGGGCGGCGCCTCCCGCCGGTCCCCACGGCGGGGGACGCCGCGCCACGATCCCGATGAAGTTCAAAGACGGCTACTGGCGGATGCGCCCCGGGGTGCGGGGCGACTACGCCGCCTCGGCCCACGACGTGAGCGCGGAGGCCGCCTCGCTGCGGGTGCTCGCCCCGACGAGGGAGATCACCCGCCGCGGCCACACCCTCGACGGCCCGGTGTTGCGGCTGGACCTGTCGTCCCCGATGCCGGACGTGATCAGGGTCCGTGCGGTGCACTTCGCCGGATCGGTGCCGGACGCGCCGGCCTTCGAGGTGCGCGACGAGCGGCCGGACGTGCGGGTCGCCGTGGACGGCGAGACCGCGAGCCTGACCAGCGGCGCCCTCACCGTACGGGTGCGCAGGGACGCGCCGTGGGAGATGACGTTCAGCGCCGGCGGCCGCGAGCTGACCCGCAGCGCCGGCAAGAGCCTGGGCGTGATGCGCGACGCCGGCGAGCGGCACTTCATGGTCGAGCAGCTGCGCCTGAGCGCCGGGGAACTCGTGTACGGGCTCGGCGAGCGCTTCGGCCCCCTGGTGCGCAACGGGCAGTCCGTGGACGTCTGGAACGACGACGGCGGCACCAGCAGCGAGATGGCCTACAAGAACGTGCCCTTCTACCTCACCAACCGCGGCTACGGGGTGTTTGTCAACCATCCGGGCCGGGTGTCGTTCGAGGTGGGCTCCGAGACGGTGTCGCGGGTGCAGTTCAGCGCCGAGGGCCACGACCTGGAATACCTGATCGTCCACGGGCCGGCGCCGGCCGACATCCTGCGCCGCTACACGGCGCTGACCGGCCGCCCCGCGCTGCCGCCCGCGTGGTCGTTCGGGCTCTGGTTGTCGACGTCGTTCACCACCGACTACGACGAGGCCACGGTGACGTCGTTCGTGGACGGGATGGCCGAGCGGGAGCTGCCGCTGAGCGTCTTCCACTTCGACTGCTTCTGGATGCGCCGTTACCGGTGGTGCGACTTCGAGTGGGACCCGGAGGTGTTCCCCGACCCCGAGGGCATGCTGCGCCGGCTCAAGGAGCGCGGGCTGCGCGTGTGCGTGTGGATCAACCCGTACATCGGGCAGGCGTCGGCGTTGTTCGACGAGGGCGCCGCTGCCGGGCACCTGCTGCGCCGTCCCGACGGGACCGTCTGGCAGGATGACCACTGGCAGGCCGGCCGGGCGCTGGTGGACTTCACCTCCCCCGCCGCCAGGGAATGGTACGCGGGCAGGCTGCGCGGGCTGCTCGACATGGGGGTGGACGCGTTCAAGACCGACTTCGGCGAGCGCATCCCGACCGACGTCGTCTACTCCGACGGCTCCGACCCCGAGCGGATGCACAATTACTACAGCCTCGTCTACAACGAGACCGTGCACCGGGCGCTGGCCGAGCGGGGCGCGCCCGTGCTGTTCGCCAGGTCGGCCACCGTGGGCGGGCAGCGGATGCCGGTGCACTGGGGCGGCGACTGCGAGTCGACGTTCGAGGCGATGGCCGAGTCGCTGCGGGGCGGGCTGTCGCTCGGCCTGGCCGGTTTCGGCTTCTGGAGCCACGACATCGGCGGGTTCGAGGGCATGCCCGATCCGGCCGTGTTCAAGCGGTGGGTGGCCTTCGGGCTGCTGTCGTCGCACAGCCGGCTGCACGGGAGCGGGTCGTACCGGGTGCCGTGGTTGTTCGACGAGGAGTCGGTCGACGTGCTGCGCGCGTTCACGCGGTTGAAGGCGCGGCTGATGCCCTACCTGTACGGCGCCGCCGTACAGGCTGCCAGGGAGGGCCTGCCGGTGATGCGGGCGATGCAGCTGGAGTTCCCCGGTGACCGGGGCTGCGACCACCTGGATGCCCAGTACATGCTGGGCCCGGACCTGCTGGTGGCGCCGGTGCTGTCCGCCGATGGCGACATTTCGTATTACGTCCCTGAAGGGGTGTGGACCCGGCTGCTCGACGGCGAGACCGTCACCGAGTCCGTCACCGAGTCCGTCACCGAGTCCGTCACCGGGCCCGGCTGGCGTACCGAGCGGCACGGGTTCGGCAGCCTGCCGCTGCTGGTGCGGCCCGGCGCGGTGCTGCCGATCGGGGCCCGCGACGACCGGCCCGACTACGACTACGCCGACGGCGTCACCCTGCAGGTCCACCTGGCCGACGGCGGGAGCCGCACGGTCACCGTGCCCGCGGCGGACGGCGGCGACGCCGCGGTGTTCGAGGTCTCGCGCGCGGGCGGGCGGGTCCGCGCCCGCCGCGTCAAGGGCGCGCCCGCGCCCTGGAACCTGCTGCTCGCCGGGGTGCGCGAGGCCCGGCACCCCGGCCTTGAGACGACGCCCGGCGGCGTACGGGTGGCCGCCGGCCCCGGCACCGACGACATCGAGATCATCCTCTGAGGAGCAGCATGACCACCTTTCCCGAGAACTTCCTGTGGGGCACCGCCACCGCCGCCTACCAGGTGGAGGGAGCCTGGAACGAGGCCGGCAGGGGCCCGTCGATCTGGGACACCTTCTCCCACACCCCCGGGCGCGTCGCGGGCGGCGACACCGGCGACGTGGCCTGCGACCACTACCACCGGCTCGAGGAGGACCTCGACATCCTGGCCGCGCTCGGCGTCGGCGCGTACCGTTTCTCCATCTCCTGGCCGCGCGTGCAGCCCTGCGGCAGCGGCCCGGTCAACGCGCCGGGACTGGACTTCTACTCCCGGCTGGTGGACGGCCTGCTCGCCAGGGACATCGCGCCCGTGGCCACGCTCTACCACTGGGACCTGCCGCAGGAGTTGGAGGACGCGGGCGGCTGGCCGCACCGCGACACGGCGCGGCGCTTCGCCGAGTACGCCCGGCACATGGGCGACGCGCTCGGCGACCGCGTGCACACCTGGATCACGTTGAACGAACCGTGGTGCTCGGCCTACCTCGGCTACGCCTCCGGCGTGCACGCACCGGCCAGGACCGAGCCCGCCGCGGCGCTGGCGGCCGTGCACCACCTCAACCTCGGCCACGGCCTGGCCGTCCAGGCGCTGCGCACGACCGCGGCCGCGGCCGCGCAGATGTCGGTCACGCTCAACCTGCACCACGTGCGCGGCGTGTCCGAGCGCGACGCCGACGCCGTGCGGCGCGCGGACGCGCTGGCCAACCGGGCGTTCCTCGGCCCCATGCTGGAGGGCGCCTACCCGCGCGACCTCATCGCCGACACCGCCTCGGTGACCGACTGGTCGTTCGTGCGCGACGGCGACGAGGCGGCCGCGTGCCAGCCGCTGGACGTGCTCGGTGTCAATTACTACAACCCCACCCTGGTGCGCCAATGGGACGGCTCCGCGCGGCGGGAGACCGCCGACGGGCACCAGGACGGAGCGGCCTCGCCGTGGATCGCGTGCGAGGAGGTCGAGTTCGTCCGCCAGCCCGGGCCGTACACCGAGATGGGCTGGAACATCGACGAGACCGGCCTGACCGAGCTGCTGCTGCGGCTGCACCGCGACCACCCCGGCCTGCCCCTGATGATCACCGAGAACGGGGCCGCGTTCGCCGACGTCGTGGACGCCGACGGGCGCGTCCGTGACGAGCGCCGCGTCGACTACCTGCGCCGCCACCTGACGGCCGTGACCGAGGCGATCGCGGCCGGGGCGGACGTGCGCGGCTACTTCGTGTGGTCGCTGATGGACAACTTCGAGTGGGCGCACGGGTACGCCAAGCGGTTCGGCATCGTGCGGGTGGACCGCGACACCATGGAGCGCACCTGGAAGGACAGCGCCCACTGGTACCGCGAGGTGGTCGCCACCGGCAAGCTGCCGTCCTAGGGTTCGCGGGCGGGCTTCACGGGCTCGGGTCCGCGACTTCGGGTCCGCGGGCTAGGGTTTGCGGGCCACGCCTCCGACGAAGGTGTGGTAGGTGATGCCCGGCGTCGCGTGGTCGTCGGCGCCGGGCCGCCACTCGGGCAGCGGCACCAGGCCGGGCTCCAGCAGCTCCAGCCCGTCGAAGAGGGCGAGGATGTCCTCGCGGGCGCGCCAGCGCCCGGTGCCGAGGTGCGCGTTGAAGAGTTTCTCCGCCGCGTACGCCTGCCGCGAGACCTCGGGCATGGCCTCCCCCGGGTTGCAGAAGTGCGAGATCACCAGGTGGCTGCCCGGGGCGAGCGGCCGGAGGAGCCGGGCCACGATGCCGGCCGGGTCCTCGTCGTCGCCGAGGTGGTGCAGGATCCCGAACATCAGCAACCCGACCGGCTCGGAGAAGTCGATGAGGCCGCGCGTCTTCCTGTCGGCGAGGATGACCTCCGGGTCGCGGGCGTCGGCCTCGATGATCGTGGTGGTCTGGTCGACGGCCAGCAGCGCGCGGCCGTGCACGAGCACGATCGGGTCGTGGTCGACGTAGACGACCCGGGAGCGCGGGGCGACGGCCTGGGCGATCTCGTGCACGTTGCCCTGCGTCGGCAGGCCCGAGCCGAGGTCGAGGAACTGGCGGATGCCGGCCTGCGCGGCCAGGTGGCGCACGGTGCGGCGGAGGAACTCCCTGTTGGCCCGGGCCGACTCGGGCGCGTCCGGCGCGACCTTGAGCGCCATGGCGGCCACCTGGCGGTCGATCTCGTAGTTGTCCTTGCCGCCGAGCATGTAGTCGTAGACGCGGGAGACGCTGGGCTTGGTGGTGTCGACACCGGGCGGGGCGCTTTCCTGCTCGCTCTCGGACACTGCCGGCTCCTCGGATGGTCATGGGGGGCTAGGCCCATGATCCTAAATCGGCAACCCGGTATATGCGGACATTTCATGAACAAAGGAACGCCCGCTGGGACGCGGCCAGCCGCCTCTCCGCCGCCGGCACACCGGGGTGGTCGTGGTGGCCGGTCTCCAGCACGTGCAACTCCCTGGGTCCGGCCAGCGCGTTGTGGACGGCGAACTGGCCGGGCGGCGGCACGGCCGGGTCGAAGAGCGCGGCGGCCACGTGCACCGGGATCGTGATCCGGGCGGCGGCCGTGGCCGCGTCGAAGTACCTCAGCACCTCGGCCGTCTCCGGATGGCTCGCGTGCCTGACACGGACGGCCTCACCGCTGCCGGTGCAGGGCAGGGTGAGGCGCAGCGGATGGGCGCCGAAGCTGGGGACGACGAGGGCGGCGGCGGTGAAGCGGTCGTCCCAGGGCAACGCCAGCGCGCCGATGCCGCCCCCGAAGCTGGCCCCGATGTAGTCGAGCCTGCCCGCGGCCTCGGGCACGAGATCCAGCAGGGCGGTCGCCGCGCACCACAGGTCGGCCGCGCAGCCGCCGTGCACGTAGGTGTCCCTGGCCTCGATGCCGTGCAGGACGTGCCGCGCGGCGTCGGAGGGGATGCCGGGGCGCGTGCCGCGGGCGCCAAGGCCGCGCGCGCACGGCCAGATCGCCGCCGTGCCCCGGCTGAGCGGCAGCGGGCCGACGCCGTCGCGGCCGCCGTAGCCGTGGCCCACCACGCAGCCCCGCGTGACCCGGCCGCCCGCGGGCACGGTGAGCCAGCCGCCGAGGCGGACCCCGCCGAGCGAGGTATAACGCACGGGACGCACGACCACGCCGCCGCCCTCCCCCTCCGGCGGCCCTGCCCAAGGGGCAACGTCCACGGCCGCCGCACGGGCGCGCAGCCCCTGCCAGAACGCGGCGAAGCCGTCCGGCTCCTCGGGCGCGGGGACGGCGAGCAGGGCGTCCAGGTCGTAGCCGTGGGTCGGGTCGAAGGGGTAGGCGTGCTGCACGCGGGCACCCCGGCGGCTCATGCGAGCGGCGTGGTTCATACGATCATGGTGAAGGAGCGCCGCCGCCGCGCGCCGGCGGCGGTCATGAACGGCCGAGCTCGCCGCGCAGCAGGCGGGCCGCGCCCGCCATGGCACGCATCTTGCCCTCCGCCGACTCCCTGGGCAGATATTTCATCCCGCAGTCCGTGGCGATGACGACGCGCTCGGGCGGCACCCGGTCGAACGCCCGGCGCACCCGGTCCGCCACCAGCTCGACCGGCTCGACGTCCGGCGTGGACAGGTCGATCACCCCGAGGATGACCGTCTTGCCCTTCAGGTCGGACAGCACCCCCAGGTCCAGCCCCGACTGGGCGGTCTCGATCGACACCTGCTCGACCGGGCAGCCGGCCAGCTCGGGCAGGAACGAGTACGCCTCGGGCCGCTCGTGGATGATCGCCGCGTAGCCGAAGCAGATGTGCACCGCCGTCGTGCCGGTGACGCCGTCGAGCGCGGCGTTCAGCGCGGCCAGCCCGTAGGCGCGCGCCTGATCCGGCCTGGCCTGCATGTACGGCTCGTCGATCTGGACGATGTCCGCGCCCGCCGCGAACAGGTCGCGGATCTCGGCGTTGACCGCCGCCGCGTAGTCCATCGCGGCCGCCTCGGCGTCGGGATAGTGGTCGTTCTGGGCCTGCTGGCTCATCGTGAACGGCCCCGGCACCGTCATCTTGATCGTGCGGCCGGTGTGGGCGCGCAGGAAACGCAGGTCGTCCACCTCGATCGGGCGGGCGCGGCGGATCGGGCCGACGACGCGCGGCACCGGGTTGGGGTGGCCGCTGCGGTCGAGCGCCGTGCCGGGGTTGTCGAGGTCGATGCCGTCGAGGGCGGTGGCGAAGTGGTTGGAGTAGCTCTCGCGCCTGATCTCGCCGTCGGTGACGATGTCCAGCCCGGCGCGCTCCTGGGCCCTGATCGCCAGCTCGGTAGCGTCGTCCTGGGCCTGGGCGAGCAGCTCGGGCGGGACGCGCCACAGCTCCCTGGCCCGCACCCGCGGCGGGAACCGGTCGGCCAGCCTGGCGCGGTCGATCAGCCATTCGGGCTGGGCGTAGCTTCCGACCAGCGACGTCGGCAGCGTGGGCAGGGGGGTCACGGGCTCTCCTTCACGTTGGTGGTGCCTTTCACTGTGCTCCTACCAGCTGTGCTCCTACCAGCGGTCGAGGTGAAGCACCTCGTCCAGCGGCTGCCGGTGCGCGGGCCTGAACGTCTCACCCGTGTAGTAGGCGGTGGGGATGAGCACGCCCTGGCGTACGTCGGCGGGGATGCCGAGCAGCTCGGCGATCTCGCTCTCGTACGCCAGGTGCAGGGAGGTCCAGGCGGTGCCGAGGCCGCGGGCGCGGGCGGCCAGCATGTAGCTCCACGCCGCGGGCAGCAGCGAGCCCCACAACCCCGCCTGGTTGCCCTCGGGCAGCCCGCCGGGCGCGTGGATGCACCCGAGCACCAGCACCGGCACGTCGCCCATGCGCTCGCTCAGGTAGTCGGCGCTCTCGGAGACCCGCCGCTGGGTGGCGGCCCGCGCCGGATCGTCCGTGAACAACGACCCGGCCGAGCCACCCGAGGCCCGGTACGCGCCGAACGAGCGCCGGTAATAGCCGCCGATCGCCCCGCGGAGCTCCGCATCCGTCACCACCAGCCAGTGCCAGCCCTGCCGGTTGCTGCCGCTGGGCGCCTGCAGCGCGATCTCCAGGCACTCGCGCACCAGGTCCGTGGGCACGGGACGGGTCAGGTCGAGGCGCTTGCGCACGCTGCGGGTGGTGGTGAGCAACTCGTCCGGGCCCAGCGGTGTGATCGTCATACGGCCATCATGTCAACCCGACCGCGCGATCCACAGGATCCCTCCGATCTCGTCCGGGACGGCGGATCACGCCGGCCACTCCATCAGAGGTGGCCGAGCACCTCCATCGCGGGCAGCGCCCGGTCGTCGTAGCCGAACAGGGCCTGGTTCTCCCAGGCGTTGCCCGACGACGGGTCGGCCGGGTCCCAGCCGTTGCCGGGCACGCCGGTCCACGTGGCCTCCCAGGTGAACAGGCCGAGGCCGAGGCCGCCCGGCACCTGGCGGACGATGTCGGCCACGCCGGCCAGCATCGCCGCCTGCCCCTCCGGGGTCGCCCGGTAGCCCGGGTACGGCTCGCCGGAGGTGATGATGTTGGCCCAGCCGTCGTCGTCGGCCGTCGTGAACGGGTACGCGGTCTCGACCACGACCACCGGCTTGCCGTACCTGCCGGCCACGTCGTTGATGTTGGCCCTGAACGTCTCCAGCGTGCCGTGCCAGTAGGCGTAGTACGACATCCCGATCACGTCGTAGCGGACGCCGTTCGCGTTCGCGTTGTCGAACCACCACCGGTAGAGGCCGTTGTCGCCGCCGTCGGCCAGGTGCAGCACGACCTTGGTCGATCCCGACACCCGCTTGACCGCGTCGTATCCGGCGTTCAGCAGCGCCGCCGTGTTCGGCCACGTGGAGGTGGAGCCGTCGGGCCAGAGCAGGCCGCCGTTGATCTCGTTGCCGACCTGCACCATGTCCGCCGTGGTGCCCTGGCGGCGCAGCGCGTCGAGCACGTCGTACGTGTGGTCGTACACGGCCTGCCTGAGCCGGTCGAACGGCAGCGACTCCCAGGCGGCGGGCTTGAACTGCTTGCCCGGGTCGGCCCAGGTGTCGGAGTAGTGGAAGTCGACCAGGAGCTTCATGCCCTGGGCCTTGACCCGCCTGGCGAGGTCGAGCACCTGGGTCGTGGTGTTGTAGCCGTCGGCCGGGTCCACCCAGACCTTGAGCCTGACGTAGTTGAGCCCGGCCCGCGACAGGATGCGCAGCGCGTCGCCTTTACGGCCGCGGGCGTCGCGGTAGACGCCGCCGAGCGCCTCCGACTTGGCCAGGCTTGAGACGTCGGCGCCCCTGATCTGCAGCGCGGCCCTGGACGTGCCCGCCGCCAGGGCGGGCTGGGCGACGGCGAGCTGGATGATGGGGGCGGCGAGTAACAGCAGTGCGGCGAGTAACCGTTTCATCGGGTCTCCTAGGGGTGGGGGGTTTCCACGACGACGGTGACCGCTCCGGGCGCGACGGTGACCGCGCCGTCGTGCCGCACGCCGTCGAACACGCTGACGCCGCTCACCCCCTCGACCGTCACGGGCTCGCCGCCGTGGTTGATCAGGAACACGTGGCCGCCCCTGCACACCAGCTCCAGGGTGTCGGGCAGGCCGCGCGGCCGGGACACGTTCGCGTGGTCGAGCACCTGCGCGAGCAGCTCGCGCAGGCCGGAGACGGGCCCGGCGACAGGGCCGTTGACAGGGCCGTTGACAGGGCCGGTGACGGGAGCGGTGGCGAGGTACCAGGCGGTGCCGGCGCCGAGGTCGTGGCGGGTGAACGCGGGGTGTCCCGCGTCGGGCCCGGCGGCGAAGGCGCGCACGGTGACCGCGCCGGCCGGGCGGACCCGCTCCGACCAGACGCGGGCGGTGATGCGTTCCCGGCCGCCCAGCTCGACCGTCTCGTCCTCGCGCAGCGGGTGGAACTCCTCGATCGACAGGCCGAGCAGCTCGCGCAGCGCGCCAGGGTAGGCGCCCGGGTGGAGGGTGTCGTGCTCGTCGACGATGCCGGAGAAGTACGCAACGAGCAGGTTGCCGCCCGCTTCGACGTACCGGTGCAGGTTCTTGGCGGAGGCCTCGGTGAGGAGGTACGAGCTGGGCGCGACCACCACCCGATAGCCCGAAATATCGGCGGAAGGGTGGACGAAGTCCACCGTGACATGCTCCCGCCACAACGCCTCGTAGAAGGCGTCCATCCGCTCCCGGAACGTCAGGTCCACCGACGGCCGCCAGTCCAGCTCCAGCGCCCAGTACGACTCCCAGTCCCAGACGATCGCCACCTCGGCCCGCACACGGCCGCCCCTGACGCCGGCGAGCGCGCGCAGGTCGGCGCCCAGCCGCACCACCTCGCGCCACTGCGCGGAGTCGGTCCCGGCGTGCGGGACCAGGCCGGAGTGGAACTTCTCCGCCCCGAACCGCGAGGCCCTCCACTGGAAGAACAGCACGCTGTCCGAGCCCCGGGCGACGTGCGCGAGGCTGTTGCGGCGCAGCTCCCCCGGCCGCTTGGCGAGGTTGCGCGGCTGCCAGTTGACCGCGCCCGCCGAGTGCTCCATGAGCATCCACGGCCCGCCGCCGGCCACCGAGCGCGCCAGGTCTGCGGACATCGCCAGGTCGATGTGGTTGTCGGCCAGCTCGGCCTTCAGGTAGTGGTCGTTGGCGATCACGTCGACCTCGCGGGCCCACCGCCACAGGTCGGTGGACTTGCAGTTGACGGTGCCGGCGAAGTTCGTGGTCACCGGGATGCCCGGGGTGAGCTCACGCAGGATGTCGCGCTGGAGCGCGTAGTGCTCGCGGTGCTGGCCGTCGCTGAAGCGGGCGTAGTCGAGCCGCTGGGCCGGGTTGAGCACCGTGTGGTTGGCGCGCGGGGCGTCGATCTCGGACCAGTCGGTGTACGTCTGCCCCCAGAACGTGGCTCCCCAGGCGTCGTTCAGTGCCGGGATGTCGCGGTACGTCTGGCGGAGCCAGACGCGCCAGGCCGCCACGCTGTGGTCGCAGTAACACTCGCCGAGCGGCGCCCCGTACTCGTTGTGCACGTGCCACATGACCACGGCGGGATGGCCGCGGTAGTGCTCCCCCAGCGCGCGCACCAGGCGCGCCGTCGCCGCGCGGAAGGCCGGGGCGCTGGAGCAGGCGCTCTGCCTGCCGCCGAACCCGATCCGCGTCCCCTCCCTGGTCACCGGCAGCACGTCGGGATGCCGGGCGACGAACCAGGCGGGCGGCGCGGCGGTCGGCGTGGCCAGGTCGACCGCGACGCCCGCCTCGTGCAACCGGTCGATGACCTCGTCCAGCCAGCCGAACGTGTAGCGCCCCTCCTCGGGCTCCATCAACGCCCACGAGAACATGCCCAGGCTGACGAGGTTGACCCCGGCCTCGCGCATCAGGGCCACGTCCTCGTCGAGAGTCTCACGCGGCCACTGCTCTGGGTTGTAGTCCCCGCCAAAGGCGATACCGGCAGGACGCTCCGGATACATCCATCCCCCTCGATAAGATTCTGTGAACGTGCACAGTAAGGCACGCTTCGGAACAAGGGAACTGTCCCCTGCAAATTCCTGCAACACAGCGGCGAATGGCGAAGGTTAACGAGAGCGTAACAACCCCTTGACGGTGATTTCCGCCCTCCTCCACTCTGTGCACGTTCACAGAGCATTCTGGAGGTACGCAATGCGCACCAACCGCCTTGGAGCAGCCCTGGCCGTCGCACTCACGGTGACCTGCATGTCCGGCGCCCTCGTGAGCTGCGGGTCCGACGAGCCCGCCGAGAGCCCCGAGGCGGCGCCGGCCACGGCCGCTCCCCAGGGTCCCGCCAAGCTCACGTACTGGACCTGGGCCCCGAACATGGACAAGATCGTCAAAGTCTGGAACGACGCCAACCCCGACATTCAGGTGACGGTCAGCAAGCAGGCCGGCGGCGACGACGCGGCCGCGAAATACCTCACGGCCGCCAAGGCCGGCAACCCGCCCGACCTGGTGCAGGCCGAATACCAGCACCTGCCGTCGTTCATCGCCGCCGACGCCGTGGCCGACCTCAAGACCGAGACCGCGCCGATCAAGGGCGAGTTCTCCGAGGGCCTGTGGAACCTCGTCACCCTCGGCACCGACGCGGTGTACGGCATCCCGCAGGACAGCGGCCCGATGATGCTCTTCTACCGCAAGGACCTCTTCGACAAGCACGGCATCGAGGTCCCGGAGACCTGGCAGGAGTACGCCGAGGCGGCCCGCACGGTGCGCAAGAAGGACCCCAAGGCCTACCTGGGCACCTTCTCCAGCAAGGATCCGGGAGCGTTCACAGGGCTCGCGCAGCAGGCCGGCGCGCAGTGGTGGTCGATCAGCGGCGAGTCGTGGAAGGTCGACGTCGCCGACGAGCCCACCAGGAAGGTCGCCGACTACTGGGGCGGCCTGGTCAAGGAGGACGCCATCGACGACGTCCCGTACTTCACCCCTGAATGGAACAAGGCGCTCAACGACGGCAGGCTGCTGACCTGGCCGTCGGCCGTGTGGGCGCCGGGCGTGTTGTCGAGCAACGCGCCCAAGGCCAAGGGCAAGTGGGCGGTCGCGCCGCTCCCCCAGTGGAACGCCGGCGAGAACTTCAGCGGCTTCTGGGGCGGCTCCTCCACCGCCGTGTCGGCCAGGACGCCGCACAAGGCCGCCGCAGCGAAGTTCGCCACGTGGCTCAACACCGACCCGAAGGCCATCGACCTGCTCGTCAAGGAGGCCGCGATCTACCCGGCCACCACCAAGGCGCAGTCGGCGCTGGGCGAGGCGCCCGAGTACTTCTCCAACCAGCCCGACTTCTGGCAGCAGGCCGCCGCCGTGTCCGCGGGGGCGCGCGGCTTCACCTTCGGGCCGAACGTCGGCGTGACGTACAACGCCTTCAAGGACGGCTTCGACAAGGCGCTGCAGGACGGCACTCCGTTCTCCGCGGCCGTGCAGGCCATGCAGGACGCCACGGTCGCCGACATGCGCAAGTCCGGCTTCCAGATCGCGTCATGAAGCGGTCGGCAAGGGGCGCGTGGCCGTACCTGTTCCTGACCCCCGCGATCGTGTTGTTCACGCTCTTCCTCGCGGTGCCCATCGCCTACACCGTCTACCTGGCCATGCGCCGGACCAGGGTGTCGGGGCTGGGGCTCGGGAAGGGCGCGCGGCGCGAGGTCTTCGTCGGGTTCGACAACTTCGCCGCCGCCCTGGCCGACGCCGAGTTGTGGCAGGGCTGGCTGCGGGTGCTCGGCTACGGCGCGCTGGTGCTGGGCGTGATGCTCGGCCTGGCGCTGCTGTTCGCCCTGCTGCTGGACTCCGCGCGGGTGCGGCTGGCCCGCTTCTCCCGGATCGCGATCTTCCTGCCGTACGCGGTGCCGGGGGTGGCCGCCACCCTGCTGTGGGGCTTCCTCTACCTGCCCTCGCTCAGCCCGATCAGGGCCGTCCTGGACGTCGACTACCTGGGCGCGACCACCGTCACGTACTCCATGGCGAACGTGGCGGTGTGGGGCGGGGTCGGCTTCAACATGCTCGTGCTCTACACCGCGCTCCGGGCGATCCCCCGCGACCTGTACGAGGCCGCGCGGCTCGACGGCGCCTCCGAGGTGCAGATCGCGCTCCGGGTCAAGATCCCGATGCTGACCCCCGCGATCGTCCTCACCACGGTGTTCTCGATCATCGCGACCATCCAGGTGTTCACCGAGCCCACCGCGCTCCGGCCGCTGACGAACACGATCAGCTCCACGTGGAGCCCGCTCATGAAGGTCTACCGCGACGCGTTCGTCACCGGCGACCTGTACTCGGCCGCCGCCACCTCGATCGTCATCGCGGCGATCTCTCTCGTCCTGTCGTTCGGGTTCCTGCGCGTGGTCCGCGACCGCGCCTTCAGGGAGGGCTGATGGCCGGGGTCACCGCCGCCACCGCACACCGCCGCCGCGCGCACGGCGCGTCGGCGAGCAGGCCGTGGGGGGTGGCGCCCACGGCGCTGCTCCTCCTCGGCGCGATCTACTGCCTGTTCCCCGTGTTCTGGGTGCTGATCGCGGCCACCAAGTCGCCCGGCGAGCTTTTCAGCACCTCGACGCTCTCCTTCGGCACCGGCTTCTTCGACAACGTCGCGGAGCTGTTCGCCTACCGCGACGGGGTGTTCTGGCTCTGGGCGGCCAACACGCTGATCTACGCGGGCGGCGGCGCGCTGCTGTCGACCGCCGTCTCGGCCGTCTCGGGGTACGCGCTGGCGAAATACCGCTTCCCCGGCCGGAACGCGATCTTCAACCTGCTCATCGGCGGCATCCTCGTGCCCGCCGTGGTGCTGGCCATCCCGCAGTATCTGCTGTTCTCCGAGATCGGCCTGGCCGACAGCCACTGGGCCGTGCTGCTGCCGCAGATCCTGCACCCGTACGGCATCTATCTGGCCCGCGTCTACGCGGCCGCGGCGATCCCCGACTCGCTGCTGGAGGCCGGGCGGATCGACGGGGCCGGCGAGTGGCACCTGATGTCGCGGGTCGCGCTGCCGCTCATGGTGCCGGGCATGGTGACGATCTTCCTGTTCCAGTTCGTGGCCATCTGGAACAACTTCCTCCTGCCGTTCATCATGCTCGGCGACGACGGCAAGTTCCCGCTCACCGTCGGCCTCTACACGCTGCTGGCGGCCGGGGCCAACCAGCCGGCCCTCTACAACCTGATCCTCACGGGCGCGCTGCTGTCGATCGTGCCCTTGATCGCGCTCTTCCTCACGATGCAGCGATACTGGAAGACCGACCTGTCCTCCGGAGCCGTCAAGTGAAACGCCCTACGATCCACGATGTCGCCGCCGCCGCGGGCGTGTCCCGCGGCACGGTGTCCCGCCTGCTCAACGGCGACAAATACGTGAGCCCGGCGGCGCGCGTGGCCATCGAGAGGGCGATCTCGGAGACCGGCTACATCGTCAACCGGGCCGCCCGCAGCCTGGTCACGCAGCGCACCGGCTCGGTCGTGATGGTGTTGTCGGAGCCGTACGAGAAGTTGTTCGAGGACCCCAACTACAGCACGCTCATCCGGGTCTCGATCAAGATGCTGGCCGAGCGCGACCTGTCGTTGGTCATGATGCTGGCCGGCGACGCGGCCGAGCGCGAGCGGGTGGTCCGCTTCGTGCGCGGCGGCCACGCCGACGGCGTGCTGCTGGTCTCGACGCACGCGGGCGACCCCCTTGTGGAGGCGCTCGGCTCCGGGCCGCCCGCCGTCTCCTGCGGCGCCGTCATCGGCCACGAGAGCGTCATCCCGTACGCGGCCGCCGACGAGCGGCTCGGCGCCCGCCAGATGACCGAATACTTCGTCGCCCAGGGCCGCAGGCGCATCGCCATGATCACCGGGCCGATGGACACTCCGGGCGGCATCCAGCGGCTGGAGGGGTTCGCCGAGGTGCTGGGCCGCAGGGCCACCTCGAAGCTGATCGCGCACGGCGACTGGACCCAGGCCAGCGGCGAGCGGGCGATGGCCGGTCTGCTGGAGCGCACGCCCGACATCGACGCCGTCTTCGTGGCCTCCGACTTGATGGCGGCGGGCGCGCTGGCGGCGCTGCGGGCGGCCGGCCGCAGCGTGCCGGAGGACGTGGCGGTGGGCGGGTTCGACGACTCCTCGGTGGCCGTCTCCACCCATCCGCCGCTGACCACGATCCGCCAGCCGCTGACCGAAATGGCGCAGGAGACCATCCGCCTGCTGCTGGCGCTCATCGACGGGGCGGGGCACCTCGAGCCGGTGATCCTGCCCACCGAACTCGTGATCCGCGAGTCCGCCTGACGCTCCTGACAATGCTGTTGACTGTCCTTTACCCCACGTGTACCCGAAGTGGCGAAAAGCCGTAAATATCGTCAATACAGCAGTATGATCGCGCCAGTCGTCTTCGCGACGTTTCCGAAGGAGCCGACGATGGCCGAGAGCGAGCCGGAACGCCCGCCGCGGGACGTGGACACCACGAGGCCCAGCGTCTCCCGCGTCTACGACTTCATGCTCGGCGGCAAGGACAACTACGAGGCCGACCGCGAGCTCGCGCGGCTGGCGCTCGAGGTCGCCCCCGACGCGCCCGAGGCTGCGCAGGCCAACAGGGAGTTCCTCAAGCGGGTGGTCCGCCATCTGGCCGCCGAAGCCGGCATCCGCCAGTTCCTGGACCTCGGCTCCGGCCTGCCGACCCGGGGCAACGTGCACGAGATCGCCCAGGCCTCCGCCCCCGGCACGCGCGTGGTCTACGTCGACCACGACCCGATCGTCCTGGTGCACGGCCGCGCGCTGCTCGCCGTGGACGACACCACCACCGTGGTCGAGGCCGACATCCGCGAGCCCGAGGGGATCGCCGACCACCCCGAGATCAGGAAGCTCATCGACTTCGGCGAGCCGGTGGGGCTGCTCATGTTCGCGATCCTGCACCATCTGACGGACGCGGAGAACCCGGCGGGGATCGCCGCCAGGATGGTGTCCCGCCTGGCGCCCGGCAGCTTCCTGGCCGTCTCCCACTTCTGCAACCCCGGCCAGGCGCACCCCGAGGTGTCCAGGCAGGCGTACACGGCGGAGAAGCTCTTCAACCAGCACCTGGGCGCCGGGCGGTGGCGCACCCGTGAGGAGATTCTCGCCTGCTTCGACGGGCTGGACATCCTGGAGCCCGGCCTCGTGCCCCTGCCGGAATGGCGGCCGGACCCCGGTGACCAGGCGGAGCCCGGCATCACGTACCACACCTTCGTCGGAGCGGTGGCCCGCAAGCCCTGACGCCCTCCGCCACGGCGCCGGCTCAGTCGATCACGGGAAGGCTCAGGCCGGTGGCCAGCGCGTCCCGGAGCACCGGCACGTCAGGGGCGAACAGCGGCTCGGGCAGCGAGCCGGGGGCGAACCAGCGGAGCTCGGCGGCTTCCCCGTCGCCGCTGCCCGTGGAGATGCCGAGCAGGCCGTCGATGCGGGCCTCCCAGCCGGTCTCCTCCCTGCACTCGCGCAGGGCGGCCTCGCTCCACGACTCGCCCGGCTCCAGGCCTCCGCCCGGGACGCCCCACGTGGCGTCCTCCGCGCGCCGCATGAGCAGGATGCGGCCGCCGGCGTCCCTGAGCACGATGCCGGCGGTGACCCTGACGGTGGCTCCGGCCGGGTCACCGGGTTCCGTGGTCTCCATGCGGGAGGATCCTTCGTTCGACGGTCGTCGATGCGTTCGCGGGGCACCCGGCCCGGGACGAGATCGCCCCTCGCGACTTTACCGCCGCGTACGCGGCCCGCCCTCCGCACACCGAGGCCGCCCATCCGGCAGAACAGGACACGGCGCGGTGGCCGGCCCGCCTCTGATCAGAGCGCGCCCGCGTAGACCCAGCGCCCGTCCAGGCGGACGAACCTGCTGTGCTCCTCCATCTCCCCCGCCCGCCCGCGTTCGACGTAGTGGGCACGGAACCGTACGGTGCCCTCGGCGTGCACGACGCTGCCGCCGGTGGTCTCCAGCACCTCCAGCCGCACCCAGCGCACCTTCCTGTCGAGACCGGCGCGCGCCGGGCGTGCGGAGGGGTGCCAGGTGCGCAGCAGGTAGGCCTCGTCCCCCATCCCGAACGCGGTGAAGCGCGACCTCATGAGCTGCTCGGCGGTGGCGGCGGCCGCCTCGCCCCGGTGGAGCCTGCCGCAGCAGTCCTGGTAGGGGGCGGGCAGGCCGCAGAGGCAGGAACGTGGAGCCATGCGCCCTATTGTGCCGCCCGCGCGCCCTACCCGAGCAGCCCCGCCGCCCGCGCGCCCTCGCCGGACCGCCTCCCCGCGTGCCCTACCCGAGCCGCTCCCCCGCACGGGGGGCCGCTCCGAGTTGTGCGGTGAGACCGGACAACGTCGGGCCCAGCGGGGCGTCCACGGTGAGGGCGGCGTCGGCGTCGCCGCCGGTCGGGCCCTGGTTGACGATGGCGATCGGAATGCCGAGCTCGGCCGCCCTGGTGACGAACCGCAGCCCCGACCTGACCTTGAGCGACGAGCCGAGGACGAGCAGCGCCCGCGCCCCCGCCACCACGGAGAAGCACTCGTCGACGCGAGGACGGGGCACGTTCTCGCCGAAGAACACCACGTCGGGCTTGAGCAGCCCGCCGCACCCCGCGCAGTCGACCACCTGGAACCCGGCCACCTGCGCGTCGGTGAGCACGGCGTCGCCGTCGGGGTTGATCGCGCCGGACGCGGCCCACCCGGCGTTGGCCTCGCGCAGCCGGCGTTCCAGCTCGGCGCGGGGGCTGCGCTCCCGGCACGACAGGCAGACGACCCGGTCGAGCCCCCCGTGCAACTCGATCACCCGCAGCGCGCCCGCCGCCTGGTGCAGCCCGTCGACGTTCTGGGTGACGATGCCGGCCAGCAGGCCGCGCCGCTCCAGCTCGGCCACCGCCAGGTGCCCGGCGTTCGGCCGGGCGTCGCCGATCTGCCGCCAGCCGACGTGGCTGCGCGCCCAGTAGCGCCGCCGCGCCTCCGCGCTGCCGACGAACTTCTGGTACGTCATCGGCTCGGCGCGGCGGGAGCGGCCCGTCGGCCCCCGGTAGTCGGGGATGCCCGACTCTGTGGACAGGCCGGCGCCGCTGAGCACCGCCACCCCGCCCTGGGAGACCAGCCCGGCCAGCTCCGCGAGCTTCGTGGTCGTCGTCACACCCTCCATGGTGCCCGACCCCGCACCATGCCTCACCCGCCGGGACAACCGGCGGCGCCGCCCGCCGCACCCGGGCGCGGACTTCCTGCCCGGCCTCCCGCGCGGGGCCGTTCCACCGCCGGATTCCGCACGAAACGGGCCTGGAGGGGCGGCCACGACAGAACGTGACAGGTCGCGCACGGTAAGCTACCGACCGCCACCGACGACATCGGGAGACGACAGTGCCTGGCCGTTCCGCGTTTCCTCCCCGCCATGACCCACGCCGCAGGTCCCGGACGAGGGACGGCCGTGGCGCGTGAAAGGCGGCGGCGCGGCCGGCCCAGGCTCCCGACGCCGGCGTACGTCGCGGGCCTGCTGCTCGTCACGGCCGCGGTCGTCGCGCTGGACGTCGTCACCGGAACGGCGGTGCGGCTGTTCCCGTTGCTGATCTTCCTGCCGGCGATCATCTCGGGGCTCGGCTCGGTGCGGCAGACGATCGGCGCGTCGGCGTGGGTGCTGCTGGTGGTGGCGGGCACCACCTCCTTCCTGGGCGCGGAGCTGGACGACAGCCTGATGGCGGGCGGTTTCACGGCGCTGTTCGGGGTGCTGAGCGTGGTCGGCTGCCGCTACCGCGTGCGCCGCGAGGAGGAGGTCGACCGGCTGCGTTCGTCGGCCAGCGCCCTGCAGCGCCTGATCGTGCGCCCGCTGCCGCTGCGCACCGGTGACGTGGAGGTCGACGGCCTCTACCAGCCGGCGACGGAGGACACACTGGTCGGCGGCGACATGTACGAAGTGGCCGCGACCCCTCACGGCATGCGGGTGCTCATCGCGGACGTGCAGGGCAAGGGCCTGCCGGCGATCGGGACGGCGCTGGTGGTGCTCGGCTCGTTCAGGGAGGCCGCCTACCGAGAGGCCACGCTCGCCGGCGTGGTGGACGCGCTGGAGAAGTCCGTGGTCCGGCAGAACACGTTCGCCACCCAGACCGGGGAACGCGAGCGGTTCGTCACCGCGCTGGTGCTCGACTTCGGCCGCGACGCGGAGGTCGAGGCGATCAACTGCGGGCACCTGGCACCATACGTCATCCGCGGCGGCGACGCCGGCCAGGTGTCCCTCGGCGAGCCCGCCGTACCCCTCGGCCTGGCCGCGCTGGCGGCCGAGCCGCGTACGGTGGCGCGCTTCGCGTTCCCGCCGGGCGCGACGCTGCTGCTGTGCACGGACGGCGTCACCGAGGCGCGCGACCCCGGCGGCGCGTTCTACCCGCTCGGGCGCCGCCTGCGCGCGTGGGCCGCCGACCCGCCCGCCAGGCTCGCTCAGGCGGTGGGCGCGGACCTGCGGGAGTTCACCGGCGGAACGCCGCGCGACGATGTCGCCATCCTCACCCTGCGCAGAAGCGGGCCCAGGACCGGGCCCGGAAGCGAGCCCGGAAGCGGGCCCGGAAGCGAGCCCGGGACCGAGCGGGGCACGGCGTCCGCCGACGCGTGAACCGGCCCGGCGATCGGCGCGTACCTCCACACATCGGACACGTGTTCCATGGAGGTGTCGTGGAGCTCAGCCTCTTGCGGGCACAGGCGCACAGCCCGTCGTACTTCTCCCTCATGCGCGGCTCGGCCGGAGAGCGCGCGCCGGTGGACTTCTGCATCCCGTGCAACCCGTATTTCCCGACGCCCGAAATCTTCGAGCATCTCGGGAGGAACCTGGAGACGATTCTCAAGTTCTATCCAAGTGACGCGAACACCATCGCCGAGGAGCTCTGCTCCACCCTCGGCCTCCACCCCAAGACGGTCGCCATGGGCAACGGGTCGACGGAGCTGATCACCTGGATCGACCACCTCCTGGTCCGCGAGAGCCTGGCCGTGCCGATCCCCACGTTCGGCCGCTGGACGGACCAGCCGCTGGAGACGGGCAAGCGGGTGGACATGTATCCGCTGCTGGAGAGCCGCAACTTCGCGCTCGACGTGAACGACTACGTCTCGTTCATCCGTACGCGCGGCTCCCGGGTGGCGGTGATCTGCAACCCCAACAACCCCGACGGCGGCTACCTGCCCAAGCACGAGGTCCTGCGGCTCCTCGACGAGCTGATCGACCTTGACCTGGTGATCGTGGACGAGTCGTTCGGCGAGTTCGTGGACGCAGAGCCGTACCCGGGAGTGGCCGCCGAGGCCGCGGTCCGCCCGAACGTGATCGTGCTGCGCAGCCTGGGCAAGAACTTCGGCCTGCACGGGATCCGCTTCGGCTACATGGTCGCCAATCCGGCGCTGGCCGGGCGGGTGCGCGACGCGCTGCCCAAGTGGAACCTCAACTCGTTCGCCGAGGTCGTGGTGTTCATGATGCGGCAGTTCTGGCCCGAGTACCAGGACAGCCTCAAGCGGCTCGGCAACGACAGGCGGGCGATGTTCCAGCAGCTCAGCACCATGCCGGGGCTGTCGGTGTTCGCGTCGCAGGGCAACTTCCTGCTGGTGAAGCTGCCGCCGGGCCACGACGGGGTGCCGCTGCGCGACCACCTGCTCACCGAGCACGGCGTGTACGTCAGGGAGTGCGGCAACAAGCTCGGCACGACCAGCCAGTTCCTGCGCCTGGTCGTGCGGCCGCAGGAGGACGTGCGGCGGCTGCTGATCGGCATGACGCAGTTCCTGTACTCGGGCAGCCTGCACGAGATCCCGGTCATCGGGCTCCACCACCGGCACGTCAACCCGCTGTCCGCCTGACGCTCCGGGAGCGCCCGCCCCCTAGGGCGGGCGCGAACGGCCGGCCACCGTTGTAAGCTGTCCCAGCTATCCCCTTACAGCATAAACAGTCGGCCGACGATGGAAGGGTTCCGTGCTCTCCAGCCAGCAGGCAAGCGCCGTCCAGCATCGCGATCACTCCGCCGCTGACAGCCACGACCACATCCAGGTCCGTGGCGCCAGGGAGAACAACCTCAAGGGCGTCTCCCTCGACATCCCCAAGCGGCGTCTCACCGTCTTCACCGGAGTGTCAGGCTCCGGCAAGTCCTCGCTCGTCTTCGACACGATCGCCGCGGAGTCCCGGCGGCTGATCGACGAGACGTACACCGCGTTCATCCAGGCCTTCATGCCGAGCCTGGCCCGCCCCGACGTCGACGCGCTGCACAACCTGAGCGCGGCGATCATCGTCGACCAGGAGCGCATGGGCGCCAACGCCCGCTCGACCGTGGGCACGGCCACCGACGCGCACACCATGTTGCGCATCCTCTTCAGCCGGCTCGGCGAGCCGCACGCCGGCTCGGCCAGCGCCTTCAGCTTCAACATGGCCGAGGGCATGTGCCCCGAGTGCGAGGGGCTGGGCAAGGCCTCCGACATCGACGTGGACGAACTGGTCGACAGGGAGCTGTCGCTGAACGACGGCGCCATCAAGGTCCCCGGCTACGCGGTCGACAGCTGGCCGTGGCAGGTCGTGGCCGGATCCGGCCTGTTCGACCCCGCCGTCAAGCTGGGAGACTTCACCCCCGAGCAGTGGGAGGACCTCCTCCACAAGCCGCCGACCAAGCTCAGGTACGGCTCCAGCAACTTCACCTACGAGGGTCTCGTCACCCGGGTCAGGCGCGCCTATCTCGCCAAGGACCGCGAGTCGATGCAGCCGTCGGCGCGGGCGTTCGCCGACCGGGCGGTCAAGCTGATCCGCTGCCCGTCCTGCGCGGGCTCCCGGCTGAACGAGGCCGCCCTCTCCTGCCGGATCGACGGCAGGAACATCGCCGAGTGCTCGGCCATGCAGATCAACGACCTGGCCGCCTTCGTCCGCGGCATCGGCGACCAGGCCGTCGGCCCGGTTCTGGACGGGCTGCTGTCCACACTCGACTCGCTGGTCGAGATCGGTCTCGGCTATCTCAGCCTCGACCGCGAGTCGTCCACGCTGTCGGGCGGCGAGGCGCAGCGGGTCAAGATGGTGCGCCACCTCAACTCCAGCCTGACCGACGTCACCTACGTCTTCGACGAGCCGACGGCCGGCCTGCACCCGCACGACATCCAGCGGATGAACAACCTGCTGCTCCAGCTGCGCGACAAGGGCAACACGGTGCTCGTCGTCGAGCACAAGCCGGAGACCATCGCCATCGCCGACCACGTCGTCGACCTCGGCCCGGGCGCCGGCGCGACCGGCGGGCAACTCTGCTACGACGGCGACCTCGACGGGCTGCGCGCCTCCGGCACGCTGACCGGCCGCTACCTCGGCCACCGGGTCGGCCTGCGCGAGGAGGTCCGCAGGCCGTCCGGGCAGTTGCCGATCAGGAACGCCACCCTGCACAACCTGCGCGACGTGAGCGTGGACGTGCCGCTGGGCGTGCTGACGGTGGTCACCGGCGTGGCCGGGTCGGGCAAGAGCTCGCTGATCCACGGCTACGTCGCGGGCCGCGACGGCGTGGTGGTGGCCGACCAGTCACCGATCCGCGGCTCGCGCAGGAGCAACCCGGCCACGTACACGGGGGTGCTCGACCCCGTCCGCGCGGCGTTCGCCAAGGCCAACGGCGTCAAGCCGGGCCTGTTCAGCGCCAACTCCGCGGGCGCCTGCCCGAAGTGCAAGGGCATCGGGCTCATCTACACCGACCTGGCGATGATGGCCGAGGTGGCGTCGGTGTGCGAGGAGTGCGAGGGCAGGCGGTTCACGCCGGAGGTGCTGACGTACACGCTGCGGGGCAAGAACATCAGCGAGGTGCTCGCCATGCCGGTGGCCGAGGCCCGCGACTTCTTCACCACCGGCCAGGCCCGCACGATCCTCGACCGGCTGGCCTCGGTCGGCCTCGGCTACATCGGGCTCGGGCAGCCGCTGACCACGCTGTCGGGCGGCGAGCGGCAGCGGCTCAAGCTGGCCATCAACATGGCGCGGAACGGCACCACGTACGTGCTGGACGAGCCCACCACGGGGCTGCACCTGGCGGACGTGGACCAGCTGCTCGCCCTGCTCGACCGCCTGGTGGACGACGGCAACACGGTCATCGTGATCGAGCACCACCAGGCCGTCATGGCCCACGCCGACTGGATCATCGACCTGGGCCCGGGAGCCGGTCACGACGGCGGCCAGGTCGTGTTCTCCGGCACCCCCGGCGAGCTGGTCGCCACCGGCTCCTCGCTCACCGCGCTGCACCTGCGCGAGTACGTGGACCGTCCGTAGCGCGCCCGGCCTGCACGGGACGGTCCCGGAGGGGGATGCATGCGACCTGAACGGCCCGGCGGCGCCGCCCGCGTGGCGGCGCTGCGCGCCCGGCTCCGTCACGTCTACTGGATCGGCGGCGGGAGCGGCGCGGGCAAGTCGACCGTCGCCCGCCGCCTCGCGGACCGGCACGGCCTGCGCCTGTACGCCACCGACGACGTGATGCCGGATCACGCCGCCAGGAGCACGCCCGGGGAGTGCCCGCACCTGCACGCGTTCATGGCCATGGACATGGACGAGCGGTGGGTCAACCGGTCACCCGAGACCATGCTGGAGACGTTCCACTGGTTCCGGGGTGAGGGCTTCGACCTGATCGTCGAGGACCTCCTGCGGCTGCCCGCCGGAGCTCCCGTGGTCGCCGAGGGCTTCCGGCTGCTGCCGCACCTGGTGCAGCCCCTGCTGGCCGTGGCGCGTCACGCCGTCTGGCTGCTCCCGGCGCCGGAGTTCCGCCGGGCCGCGTTCCACAGCCGCGGCTCGCTCTGGCAGACCGCCGGGAGGACGGGCGATCCGGAAAGGGCGCTGCGCAACCTGCTCGAACGCGACCGGATGTTCACGGAACGCCTCGCCGGGGAGGCACACAGGTTGGGGCTGGCCGTCGTCGAGGTCGACGGCACGATGACCGAGGACGCCCTGGCCGATCGGGTGACGGCGGCGTTCGGGCTCTGAACGCGCGCGACCAGACTTCGCTCGCGTTCGGGCTCTCAACGGCGCGCGACCAGACTCCGATCGCGTTCGGGCTCAGCGGCGGGTGGCCCGGCCAAGGGCATCGGAGCAGGGGTCAGACCGCCAGGCGGGCCAGGACCTCGGCGAACTCCGGCGGCGGCGCCACGACGAGGCGAGCGTGGCCGCTCTGCAGCACGATGTCGGCCTTGATGAGCGTCAGCGCTCCCCGGTGCCACCAGTAGACCTGCGCGCTGAGCCCGTCGGTGCGGGCCGCGTGCACCCGCAGCCGCTCGATGGCCCGCACCACCCCGATCCCGTCGACCGGATGGACGAGCAGGGTGTACGGGTCGGGCAGCACCACGAGCGCCCCGTCGGCGGGCACGGGCAGGTAGGAGCCCAGCCACCGCAGATGCGTGGCCGCGGCGGGGGTGGCCGCGGTCAGGCGGGTCACCGGCGTGCCCGACAACTCGATCCTCTCGACCAGCAGCCGCTCCTCGCGCCGCACGTTGGCCACGGCCAGGTCGAGGGCCCGCGCCGGCGGGACTGGCCAGCAGCCCGCCTCCTCGGGGCGCACGGCCCGCGTGCCGATGGTGAGCAGTTCCACGAGGTCGGCGTTGAGGTGGCGGCCCACCACGCGGGTCAGGTCGCTCACCTCGTCGACGGACTCCACCCGGGTGCGCATCAGCGGCTTGGCCTGCTCCAGGTCGCAGACGTCGAGCCGGTCGCCGGCGGTGGCGACGGCGTGCGCGAGGTGCTCGGAGACCAGCATCGGCCAGTCTTCCCTGGCTCTGCGCGCGGCCTCGCGCCGCAGCCCGGTGAGCCGGACGACCAGTTGCCCGCTCCCCCCGGCGCCCGGGCCCGCGGCGCTCGCCAGCCTCACGGAGCCTCCGTCGCGGGCGAACTCGAAGGAGTATCCGAGGGACTCCGCGACGAGTGCGAGCAGGGAATCGAGGTCGACGTCCTCGACCGGCCGGCGCGAGGGTTCGCGGTCGCGCCCGAACAAATTCACGCGCCGTGTCCCTTCTGTCGGTTTCGTCCCTCTACCTTGCCTGCTCCTTCTCGCCGATCCGACCAGCCAGGGAGCACGATTCGGTATCGATAACACCAAGCGCTCCCAGCCACACGCTCATCTGTGGCGACCCGTGACCCACGGGCAACCCCGCCACCACCGGCACCCCCAGCGGCGCCAGGCGTTCGCGCAGCACCGGATAGGGATCGCCGCAGTCGACCCACGAGCCGAGCGCGATGCCCCGCACACCCTCGAACACGCCCGCCTGCGACAACTGCGTCAGCATGCGGTCGATCCGGTAGGGCTCCTCGGTCACGTCCTCCAGGAAGGCGATTCTGCCCTGGAACGACGGCTGCCACCGGGTGCCGCACATGGAGGCCAGCAGCGACAGGTTACCGCCGGACAGCACGCCCTCGGCCCGCCCCGGCACCAGCACCCGGTCGCCGTGCACCCGGTAGTCGTGCGCAGGGCCGCCCGCGCCGAACAGCGCCGCCCGCAGGCTCTCCCAGCTCTGCGGCTCCGGCCGCTTCTCGTCGGCCATGATCTGGGAGGCGGGCATCGGCCCGTGCAGGGTCGGCACGCCCAGCTCGACGGCGAACGCGTTGTGCAGCGCCGTGATGTCGCTGGACCCGACGAGGACCTTGCGGCCCGCCGCCCGCATGGCGTTCCAGTCGAGCCGGTCGAGCAGCCGCGCGGCGCCGTAGCCGCCCCGGCAGCAGAACACCGCGGAGACGGCCGGGTCGCACCAGGCCGCCTGCAGGTCGGCGGCCCTGGCCGCGTCGCTGCCCGCGAGGTAGTCGAGCTCCTGGCGGTCGAGCGCGTGGGCGCCGACCACCACCTTCAGCCCGAGCGCTTCCAGGCGCTCGACGCCGCGCCTGAGCATCACGGCGTTGGGCGGGCCTGACGGCGAGACGATCGCGACGGTGTCACCTGGCTGCATCGACCAACTCCTTACATGCCTGCTCCGGTGAGCACCGATGCGGCACTGGCTCGTTCACGTGCCAAACGGTGCCACACTTACCTGTCGTATGCGACTTCCGCCCCACATCCTCGTGGTCAACGGCATCAAGGTCCGCCGGCCGGTCTTCCTGCTCGGAGCCCCGCATTCCGGTACGGATCTGCTCGCCCGCGCCCTGAAACGATCCCCTGGCTTCCACGTGACGATGGGCCGCGCGAGCGTGGCGCACGTGGTGTACGCCTTCGCCCGCAAACCGTCGCTCGCCGCCACGTCCGGCGCCGTGCGCGTCATGCGTGACGCCCTCGCTGAGTCGTGGCAGGTGCTGCCCCGCTCGTGCGGCCAGTGCGCCGAGCCGTGCAGGGAGGCGGGCGGCGTCATCGGCACCGGCCCCTGCGTGAGCACCGGCGACGTCAACCGGTTCGGCGACGGCAGCCCCGACCTGCTCTACAGCGTCCCCGTGCTGCTCCAGGCGTTCCCCGACGCCCGGTTCGTGCAGCTCATCCGCGACGGCAGGGACGCCGTGGCCGGCATGCTGGCCGATCCGGCGTGCCTGGCCTGGTTCAAGCCGGCGATGCTGACGGGCCAGACCGAGTTCCCCAACGCGTTCTTCGGCGTCAGCAAGGACGAGCACCTCGACCGGTGGCGCGACATGCCGGACGCGGGCAAGAGCGCGCTGCGCTGGCGCAGCGCCGTGCGGGTCAGCGCCGAGCTGCGCAGGACACTGCCCGAGGAGCAGCTCCTGACGCTGCGCTACGAGGACCTCGTGCTCAGGCCGCCGCAGTCGGTGGCCACGCTCACGGAGTTCCTGGAGACGCGGGTGTCCAAGGTCGTGCTGTACGACCCCGGCGTCCCCAAGCCGGGCGCCCACACCTCCCGGCTCGGACGCGACGACGTCAAGCTGGTGGAGAAGGTCGCCCGCGAGGAGCTCAAGCGGCTGGGCTACCTGAAGAAGAGGTGAACTGGGTGCGGTAGAGCTCGGCGTAGAACCCGTCGCGCCCCAGCAGCTCGTCGTGCCGGCCGCGCTCGGCGATGCGGCCGTCATGAATGACGAGGATCTCGTCGGCCTCCCTGATCGTCGACAGCCGGTGCGCGATGACCAGCGAGGTGCGGCCCTCCAGCGCGGTCTTCAGCGCCACCTGCACCGCCGCCTCCGACTCGGAGTCGAGGTGGGCGGTGGCCTCGTCGAGCACGACCACGCGCGGCGCCTTGAGCAGCAGCCTGGCCAGCGCGAGGCGCTGCTTCTCGCCGCCGGACAGCCGGTAGCCGCGATCGCCCACGACCGTCTCCAGCCCTTCGGGCAGGCCCTCCACGAGGTCTCCTATCTGCGCGGCCCTGAGAGCCTCCCAGATCTCCTCGTCGCCCGCCCCCGGCCTGGCATAGCGGAGGTTGGCCGCGATCGTGTCATGGAAGAGATGAGCGTCCTGCATGACCACCCCCACGGTGTCGCGCAAGGAGTCGAGCGTGGCGTCGCGCACGTCGAGCCCGTTGATCCTGACCGCGCCCTCGTCGACGTCGTAGAGGCGGGAGACCAGCGAGGTCATCGTCGTCTTGCCGGCCCCCGAGTGGCCGACGAGGGCGATCAGCTGCCCCGGCTCGGCCCGGAACGAGACGCCCTTCAGCACCGGGTGGGACGGGCCGGTGTCCTGCCGGGCCACCGACTCCAGCGAGGCCAGCGAGACCTCCTCGGCGGCCGGATAGCGGAAGCGCACGTCGTCGAACTCGATCGTCACCGGCCCCTCGGGCACCGGCACGGCGCCGGGGCGCTGCGCCACCATGGGCTCGAGGTCGAGGATCTCGAAGACCCGGTCGAAGCTCACGAGGGCCGTCATCACGTCCACGTGCACGTTGGACAGCGACGTCAGGGGGCCGTACAGGCGCATCAGCAGGGCGGCCAGGGCCACCAGCGTGCCCAGCTCGAACACATCCGAGACGGACAGCACGCCGCCGATGCCGTAGACGAGGGCGGTGGCCAGCGCGGCCACGAGCCCGAGGGCGACCCTGAACACGGTGCCGTACATGCCGACGGTCACGCCCACGTCGCGGACCCTGGCGGCCCGGCTGCCGAACACCTCGGCGTCGTCCTCCGGCCGGCCGTAGAGCTTGGCGACCGTCGCGCCCGCCACGTTGAACCGCTCGGTGGTGACCGAGCTCATCTCGGCGTCGAGCTGCATCTGCTCCCGGGTCAGCGCGGACATGCGGCGGCCCACGAACTTGGCGGGGACGATGAAGATCGGCAGCAGCACCAGCGCGACGAGGGTGACCTGCCACGACAGGGCCAGCATCGCGCCCAGCACCAGGACCAGGCTGACGACGTTGGAGACCACGGACGACAACGTGCTCGTCAGCGCCCGCTGGGCGCCGATCACGTCGGTGTTGAGCCTGCTGACCAGCGCGCCGGTCTGGGCCCTCATGAAGAACGCCACCGGCATGCGCTGCACGTGGTCGAAGACCTCGGTGCGCAGGTCGAAGATCAGGCCCTCGCCGATGCGCGCCGAGAACCACCGTTGCACCAGTGTCAGACCGGCGTCGACCACCGCCAGCACGGCGATCGCCACGGCCAGCCCGACCACGACGTCGGTCCGCTTGGGCAGGATGCCGTCGTCGATGATCGCCTTCATCAGCAGCGGGTTGGCGATCACGATCACCGCGCCCAGCACGACGAGCACGAGGAACGCCACGAACTGCCTGGTGTAAGGCCCGGCGTAGCGCGCGATGCGCCGCACGGTGCCGGGCCGCAGCCGCTGCCTGGTCACCGAGTCGTCGCGCCGCAGGGACGCCATCACACCGGGGCCGAAGCCCCCGCCCATCATCGCCATTCGGGGTCCTCCCCCCGGCACAGCGCCACCATGGCGCATGAGGATTCCCGAGTCAGCTCACCGCGTAATCCGGGGGCTTCGCAGGGTCCGTCCGGCACCCCTGCCCTGGTGGCCTCGCCTCAGCCGAAGAGGGCTTTGATCCGGGCCGCCTGCTCGGCCCCCTCGGCCGCGCACTGCTCCTCCAGGGAACGGCCCTGCGCCCCCTGGAGGAGTCGCTTGGTCGCGGCGGCCGCGTCCCGGTTGACGGCGAGCAGCTCCGCGATCTTGTCCTGTACGGCCTGGTCGAGGTCGCTCCCCGTGACCACCTTTTCCGCGAGGCCGATCCGCACGGCCTCGTCCGCGCGCACCACCCTGGCCGTCAGGCACAGGTCTTTCGCCTTGGCCAGGCCCACCAGCTCGACCAGCGGCTTGGTGCCGGTCAGGTCGGGCACGAGACCCAGCGCGGCCTCCTTCATGCAGAACGCGGCGTCGTCGGCGACGATCCGCAGATCACAGGCGAGCGCCAGTTGGAACCCAGCGCCGATCGCGTGCCCCCGCACGGCGGCGATGGAAACGATCTCCGGGCGGCGCAGCCACAGGTATCCCGCCTGAGCCTGCTGCAAGCGCTGCTCGAAGGTGGCGGCGTCAGCAGCGGCCGCCGAGCTGAACGAGCCCTGTCCGGGCACCCCCTCTGGTGTGAACATTCGCAGGTCGATTCCTGCCGAGAAGGACGGTCCCTCACCTTTCACGACGACGACGCGCACCTGCTCCGGCAGGCTCTCGCCGATGCGAGCCAGCGCCGACCATGTCGCGAACGTCATGGCGTTGCGCTTTTCCGGCCGGTCCA
Source organism: Nonomuraea deserti (assembly GCF_004348685.1). Lineage (GTDB taxonomy): Bacteria > Actinomycetota > Actinomycetes > Streptosporangiales > Streptosporangiaceae > Nonomuraea > Nonomuraea deserti. The sequence goes on from NZ_SMKO01000011.1 coordinate 41,929, forward strand.
GCGTGATCGTCGCTATCTCACCGTCCACCTCGAATCGGAGCCCGCCGTCCGCCGGATTCCCGGCCGAGGCGTCCTCCGCATACCCCCCGCGCTGTTGCGCCCGCGCTTCCGCCATCGCCCGCTCCTCGTGTCCCGGCCGCGCACAGGGTGCGCCGCAGAGTGCTGACCGTCGCGCCCGAGCCTACAGAATGTCGTTCTGGCCCGGGCGCGACGTCGGCTGTCAAGGGACGAGCGGCTGCGGTCGCACGTTCCGAGGCGGCCGTCAGCGCTTGGACTTGCCCCGGGTCGCCCCGCCGCGCCCGCGCAGAGTCACGCCGGACTCGCTAAGGATGCGGTGGATGAACCCGTAGGACCGGCCGGTAGAAGCGGCCAGGGCGCGGATGCTCTCGCCCTGGGCGTAGCGCTTCTTGAGATCGCCGGCCAGTTTTTCCCGGTCGGCCCCGGTGACCCGGGTGCCCTTCTTCAGTGTCTCGGCCACGAGTACCTCCTGTAGTGCCGGACTTCCGCAGCGTTACTCCGCCATGATCAGTCATTTCAGCGGGATCGGCTACCTACTCCACGGGAAAAGATCCGTACCCACTCAAATTAAGATCAGGCAAGTGCCACAAGATCGGAAAATTCGTCGCTCCATGCGTCTTCAGTTCCGTCAGGTAGCAAGATCACCCTATCCGGTGACAGGGCGTCAACGGCACCCTCGTCATGTGTGACTAGGACGATTGCCCCTGAATATGACCTTAGAGCGTTGAGAACCTGCTCGCGGCTGACCGGGTCGAGGTTGTTCGTCGGCTCGTCGAGAAGCAGCACATTGGCGCTCGAAAGCACCAGGATGGCCAGGGCGAGCCGGGTCTTCTCGCCGCCGGAGAGCACCCCGGCCGGCTTGTCGGCGTCGTCTCCCGAGAACAGGAACGAGCCGAGCACCTTGCGCAGCTCGGTGTCGGTGAACTGGCCACCGGCCGAGCGCATGTTCTCCAGGAGCGTGCGGTCGTTGTCGAGGGTTTCGTGCTCCTGGGCGTAATAACCGATCTTGAGGCCGTGACCGGGCCTGATCTCGCCGGTGTCGGGCGTTTCTATGCCGCCGAGCAGGCGGAGCAGCGTGGTCTTGCCCGCGCCGTTGAGACCCAGAATGACGACCCTGTGACCTCGGTCGATGGCCACGTTGACGTCGGTGAAGACCTCGAGCGAGCCGTACGACTTGGACAGCCCTTCGGCCGTGAGCGGGGTGCGCCCGCACGGCTGCGGCTCGGGGAAGCGCAGCCTGGCCACCTTGTCGCTCTGGCGCTCCTCCTCCGTGCCCGCCAGCAGCCGGTGCGCGCGCCGCATCATGTCCTGGGCGGCCTTGGCCTTGGTGGCCTTGGCGCGCATCTTGTCGGCCTGCGCCAGCAGCGCGCCCGCCTGCTTCTCCGCGTTGGCCCGCTCCCGCTTCCTGCGCTTCTCGTCGGTCTCGCGCTGGGCGAGGTAGGCCGTCCAGCCCACGTTGTAGTGGTCGATCACCGAGCGGTTGGCGTCGAGGTGCAGGACCTTGTTGACCGTGGCTTCAAGAAGCCCGACGTCGTGGCTGATGATCACCAAGCCGCCTTGATGAGATCGCAAAAAATCACGAAGCCACCCGATTGAGTCAGCATCTAGGTGGTTTGTCGGCTCGTCGAGAAGGAGAGTTTCCGCTCCGCTGAAAAGAATTCTCGCCAATTCAACGCGCCTGCGCTGGCCGCCGGAAAGCGTTTGCAGAGGCTGCGTGAGCACTCTGTCGGGCAGGCCGAGACTGGAGGCGATGGAGGCGGCCTCCGACTCGGCCGCGTAGCCGCCGAGCACGTGCATCTGATCTTCGAGGCGGCCGTACCGCTTCACCGCCCGCTCGCGCGTGCGGTCGTCGGCGGAGGACATGCCGAGCTCGGCCTCACGCAGCTTGCGGAACACCTCGTCGAGCCCGCGCGCCGACAGGATGCGGTCGCGGGCCAGCACCTGCAGATCGCCGGTGCGCGGGTCCTGAGGGAGGTAGCCGACGCTCCCGGACCTGGTGACGGCGCCGGACGCGGGCAACCCCTCGCCCGCCAGCACCTTGGTCAGGGTCGTCTTGCCCGCGCCGTTGCGGCCGACGAGCCCGATCTTGTCGCCGGGATTGACCCGGAACGTGGCTTTCTCGATGAGCAGCCGCGCGCCCGCGCGCAGCTCGATATCACTGGCGATGATCATGATGGCGGAACACTCCCGAGCTAGGAAACGAGGGTTGGGGCGTGCGACGCCGATCAATCGGGAGTATGCATACGGATCAGTGTAGGGCCCCCGCAGGGGCCCCACCCCTGGTTAACCCTCTGCCAGGTGCTCTCCGATCAGGGCCAGGTTGCCGATCGCGGCCAGGCCGTACTGCGCCGCGCTGTTGGTGGACACGAACGGCGCCTCGCGCACCGGCGACGGCACCCCGGGACCGTCGACCAGCGTCAGCTCCCAGTTCTCCTGGTGCTGCAGCGGGTTGCGGTTGAGCTGATCACCCTCGCCGAGGCGGAACTTGCGCCACGCCCACGCGGCCAGCCCGGCGTCGCCGGTGCGCGCCGCCGCGTACGCGGTGAGCCTGCTGTGCGCCTGGATCAGCGAGATCCCGCTCAGCCGCCGGCCCACCTCGGCCTCCTGCTGCTCGGGAGTGGCGAGATAGAGGCGGCAGTACTCCAGCCACGCCTCCTCGAAGCCCGGCACGCCGAGGTCGAGCGCGATGAGCTCCGCGCACATCTCCGGCAACCCGAACAGCGACGACAGGTGCGAGACGGAGATCTGGTCCCGCGAGGTGTCGAAGCGGCCCGTCTCCAGGTTCAGCCGGCCCTCGCCCGTCAGGAACCGGCGCGGCATCGCCCCGATGTCGGCCATCGTGCCCAGCAGCCGGTCCCTGGCCCGCTCGTCGCCGTGCCGCTCCCACCGGGTCAGCCACGCCGCCGCCAGCGACCCCCAGTCCGTGCCCAGGCCGACCGACAACCCGGCCGGGTCGGGGGTGTAGACGTCCTCGCGGACCTTGCGCGTGGGGTCGATCGCCAGGAACGTCTCCTCCGGCGTGCTCAGCTCGTCCATGAGGTCGCCGGTGCGCTCGTCGGCGGTCAGGTAGTAATAGAAGCGGCGGTAGGCGGCGTTGGAGATGCGCAACTGCTTGCAGCTGCAGCCCCAGTGCTGCACGTTGTGCCGGCTGCCCAGGCCCTTCCACCTGCCGAGATGGTAGACGTCGACCTCGCCGGTGTGGCGGGTCATGGCCTCGGCGAAGCGGAAGACGTCGGCGCGTCCCGTGCGCAGATACTGCAGCCACAACCACAGGTCGGGCGACAGCTCGGAGTTGTCCCAGGCGTACCCGCCCACGTCGTACCGCCAGGTGTGCCGGTCGGGGTCGTAGGTGTGCATGACGTCGCCGTAGTCCCAGAACCCGTACCACCTGCGCTGCTCGCGCTCGCGCACGTACAGGTCGAACAGGAAGTCCAGGCGGTCCTCGATCCGGGCGCGCGCGGGCGTGGAGCGGTCGGGCAGCTCCCAGACGCCGAACACGCCCGCCTCGCGCGCCCGCTCCGGCGTCACGGCCAGCAGGCCAGGCCGGTTCATCGCGGCCGCGTGCGCGGCCAGGTCGGCGGCGGAGGGGGTGGCGTCGTAAGCGCGCAGGGTCAGCTCGTGCGTACGCGCCACGCCGTGGGCGTCGCCGAAGCCCGGCTCGTAGTCCTCGTACGTGATCTCCAGGCCCTCGAGCTGCTCGGCGAACGTGTCCTGGCCCATGCCGTCGTGGTAGAAGCGCAGGTCCATGGCCGGCGCGGACGGCGACCACAACCAGACGGTGGCGGTGGCCAGGCCGGTGGCGGCGTTCCCGACGTCGAGGCGGGTGGGGTGCAGGCGCCAGAAGTCGCGCAGGCCGAACCCGAGGCCGCCGCTGACGCCGCCGACGTAGCCGTAGCCGCCCGAGCGCGTCCCCGAGGGGATCGTCACCCACGCGTGGCCCTGCGCGGTGCGCTTGCGCAGCGTGTAGCCGTCGGCCGAGGTCTGGTCGAGGGTGTAGTCGTTCCAGGCGGGGATCAGGTGCAGTCGGCTCGCCACCTCGGGGGCGATCTCCCCGACGGGCCTGCCCTCCACCTGCGCCCGGCGTACGTGCTCGCCGGGATCGCGGCGCAGGCCGGTCAGGCCGCGTACCGCCTCGGTGAGGAACCCTTCCGCACCGGCCAGCCGTACGTGCCTGTCGTGCGGCTGATCGCGCATGACCACGTCGGCGCGCAGGCCGAGCCCGGCCAGGAAGTCCCGCTCCGGGTCGCCGTCGTAGACGAACGTGTGCATGATCCGCACCTGCTCGGCGCCGGCGTGGAAGTACAGGCGCACGGTGAACGGCAGCCAGTCGCCGTGCCGGCCCTCCAGCCGCACGACGGCGCGCAGGGGGCCGTCCTGCTCGACGGTGACGCTCTCCACGACGCCCTCGCCCGGCTCGCGGGCCACGGCGCCGTCCTCGTCGGGGGTGGGCTCACCCTGCCGGAGGCTGACCAGGCGGACGTTCCTGGCGATCTCGCGGCTCCCGCGCGAGATCGAGCGGGCGACCGTCCCGCCGCCGAGCTCCCAGGTGACCACGCCCGTGCTCACGACCAGCCCGCCGCGCTCGCGGGCGACCGTGACGGCCGTCCCGGGCACGGCGGGCTCACGGCCCGGTTCGAGCCGGTACGCCCGCGCGACGTCCTGCTGCGCCCCGATGGCGTGGGCCGACCACTTGACCGAGCCGTCGGGCCAGGTGGCGGTCACCCAGCTCTGCACGGGCACCTCGCGGCCCGCGTCGTCGGCCAGGGCGAACGGCGCGTCCCGCGCCACCGTGCCGCGCGGCCACGGGACCCCCCAGGTCGTTCCCTCCTCACCCGGCCGGTCCAGCCAGCGGAGCTCGGTCATGTGATCTCCTTCGGTCGCTCGGCGACGATCGCGGCCACCTCGTCGGCGCCGCGGAAACAGACGTGGCCGTCGTCGGCCGCTCCGTGCTGGTGGAGCGGGCGGCTCATTCCTTGACCGACCCGATCAGCACGCCCTTGGCGAAGTGCTTCTGCAGGAACGGGTAGAAGAACAGGATCGGCAGGGTCGCGATGACGACGACGGCGAACTTGAGGCCCTGCTCGGGCGGCACCCAGGTCCGGTCCATCTGCGACAGGGCGGTGGCGGCGTCGGTGCTGGTCAGCTGGCGTACGAGGATCTGCAGCGTCCACTTGCCCGGATCGGTGATGTACAACAACGGCGACATGTAGTCGTTCCAGATGGCCACCGCGTAGAACAGCGAGAACGTGGCGATGACCGGCTTGGACAACGGCAGGACGATCTTGAAGAACACGCCCATCTCGTTGCAGCCGTCGATGCGCGCCGCCTCCTCCAGCGCCTGGGGCAGCTCCTGGAAGAAGCTCTTGACGATGATCAGGTAGAACGGGTTGATCGCCAGCGGCAGGATCAGCGCCCAGTAGCTGTCGAGCAGCCCCAGGTCACGCACCACCAGGTAGGTGGGGATCATGCCGCCGGAGAAGACCATGGTGAAGATGACCAGGTTCAGGACCAGCGTCCTGCCCGGGAGGTACCGCTTGGCCAGCGGGTAGGCCATGGTGAAGGTCAGCAGCAGCTGGACCACCGTGCCGACCGCCGTCACGACGACGGTCGTGAGCAGGGCGCGGATGAACGTGTCGGTGGCGAAGATGTACGCATACGACTCGGTGACGAACTTCTCCGGCCACAGGAAGAACGGGCGCGAGGAGATCTCCGCCTCGCCCGCGAACGATCCGGCCAGCACGTAGAGCAGCGGCAGCACCGTGATCAGCGCCAGTCCGACGAGCACGACGACGTTGAGGGTGTCGAACGCGCGGCTGCCGAGCGAGCTGTTGTTGTTGACCGGCTGCGTGGCCTTGGTCTCGGTCATGGTCGACATGCCGGGGCTCCTTAGAACAGTCCACGCTGGCCGAGGCGCTTGGCCAGCCAGTTCGAGCCGAAGATCAGGATGACGCCTGCCACGCCCTTGAACAGGCCGACGGCGGTGGAGTAGCTGATGGCGCCCTGGGTGATGCCGGCGTAGTAGACGTAGGTGTCGAACACGTCGGCCACCGAGCGGTTCAGCGAGGTGGTCATGAGCCAGATCTGCTCGAAACCGGAGTCGAGCAGGTTGCCCGACGCGAGGATCGCCATCACGACGACCGTCGGGCGGATCGCGGGCAGGGTGACGTGCCAGAGCTGGCGGAAGCGTCCCGCGCCGTCCATGCGGGCGGCTTCGTACAGGTTGGGGTCAACGCCCGCCAGCGCGGCGAGGTAGATGATCGTGCCCCAGCCGGTCTGCTTCCACAGCTGCTGCAGGATGATCAGCGGCCGGAACCACTCCTCCTGCGCCATGTAGTCGACCTTCGCGGTGTCGCCCAGCAGGTCGCGGATCCATCCCGAGATCACGCCGAAGTCCGCCGCGAACAGCAGGTACGTCAGCGAAGCCACGATCGTCCAGGACAGGAAGTGCGGGATGTAGATCAGCGACTGGACCGACCGCTTGACGAAGCTGACACGCAGCTCGTTCAGCATCAGCGCGACGATGATCGGCGCAGGGAAGACGATGACGATGTGCAGCAACGCCAGGAACAGCGTGTTGAACATCAGTCGGCCGAAGTCGGGGCCGGAGAAGAGGTCCTCGAAGTGCTTGAAGCCGACCCAGGGGCTGCCCGAGTAACCGAGGAAGGGCAGGAAGTCCTGGAACGCGATCGTCACGCCGTACATCGGCAGATACTTGAAGATCGCGAAATAGGCGACACCCGGGAGGAGCATCAGGTAGAGCCAGCGATAGCGCGCCAGCGCCGCGCGGAGCGGCACCTTGCCGGCCCTCCGCTTCTTCGCCTTGGTGGCCGCCTTCGGGGGAGGCGGCGCCAGGTCGGTGGCCACAGCGGCCTCCTTTCATGTAAGAGGCCCGGGACGCGCCGGCCCCGGGCCTCTCAGCGCGACGTCTACTGCCCGAGCTTGGACACCAGGTCGTTGATCTCGGCGGCCACCTGCGTGCCGCCGCTGTCGTACCAGCGCTTGATCTCGGCCTTCAGCTGCTCCTCGGTGAAGGTGCCCGACAGGTACTTGATCCGGGCGTCCGAGATGATCGTGTCGATCTGCGCGCCCTTCGCGACGGCGGTGGGCGAGACCACGGGCAGCGCCACGTTGTGCACGGCCGTCTTGAGATCCTCCTCCACCAGCTCCTTCTGGAGCTTGAGCATCTCCTGGTACGGCTCCCCCGACGGCACACGCTGGTAGGCGATCCCGCCGATGGACACGTCACCCTTGGTGCTGAGCTGGATGAAGGCGTCGTCCACGTCGTTCTGGATCCTCTTGACCGCGGGGTCGTCCTCGTTGATCAGCGCGGCGGTGTCGCCGTTCTCGACCTTGAAGTTGCGGCCCTCGATGCCGTTGGAGAGCAGGACCTGCCCCTCCTTGGTCGCCAGCTTGTCGAGGGTCTTCAGCACGTTGTCGAGCTCCGCCTCGGTCCGCACGCTCTGCTTGGAGACGGCCAGGGAGTCGGCGTAGCCGGTGAACGGGTAGGAGAACTTCTTCCCGTCGGAGCGCTTGAGGTTGCCGACCATGGTGACCTTGTCGCCGTAGGTCTCCTTGTCGTCCTCGTAGAACAGGTCGAGCCACTGCCTGGAGCGGATGTTGACGTCGATGATGATGCCGCCCCTGTTCTGGTGGACCGGGTCGTTCCACTTGGCGGCGTCGAGGGTGGCGAAGTCGGGGTTGACCATGCCGCCGTCGACCATCTTCTTCAGCCACCGGTTGGCCTCGATGAACTCGGGGGTGTCGAAGCCCGGCACGATCTTGCCGTCGCGCTCGCCCCAGCCGTTCGGGGCGCCGAACCAGGTCTCGATCACGTCGTACGGGCTGGCGCTGGCGTAGTTGCCGGGCCATTTCGGGATGACGAGGCCGTAGGTGTCCTTCTTGCCGTTGCCGTCGGGGTCCTTCTCGGTGAACGCCTTGGCGATCTCGTAGAGCTCGTCGACCGTCTCGGGCTCGTCGAGGCCGACCTTCTTCAGCCAGTCCTTGCGGATGATGACCGCGGAGCGCAGCAGCGGCCGCATCCGGTAGAGGCCGTAGATCTTGCCGTTGATGGAGGAGTTGAGCGCCGTCTGCGCGTCGGCGGGCTTGAGGTTCGGGTACTTGTCCAGCTTGTCGGTCAGATCCCAGAACGCTCCGGCCTGGGCGGCCTTGACGAACGCCGGCAGGTGCGGGTCCACGACCATGACCTGCGGGATGTCGTCCGAGGCGAGCGTGACGTTCAGCTTCTCGGTGTACTCGGCGTTGGGCACCCAGGTGATCTGGAGCTTCTTGCCGAGGAACTTCTCGATCGCCTGCTGCATCTCGCCCTTGGGATCCGGCGCGGTGCCGAACAGCTTCGACATGAAGGTGATCGTGTTGGGGTCCGTCTGGGGCGCGTCACCGCCGGAGCAGGCGGAGGCGGTGAGAGCGACCGTTAGCGTTAACACACCGGCAAGGAGCCGCCGGCGACGGGATGCGCTCATGAGTTCCCTTTCGAATGCAGTCGCGCCTCGTTCTCCTCGAAGAAGCGCTGGCAGAGCCACGTGTTGAGGTAGATCCACGCGCCGAAGGCGACCACCGGCGCCAGGACGGGCAGCACCGCGGTCGCGTAGGCGATGGACGAGAGCACTAGCAGCAACAGCACGGACGAAGCCGGACGCATGAGCGCTAGCTGTGTCGCTTTGGGCCAGTACGCCCACAGCGGAAGGTCGTAGTGCACGTAGAGCGGCCCGACGTAAGCCCCCACACCGGCCAGCGCGATGAGCGCCACGAAGGTCGCGATCCGCAACGTCCCCATACTCGGCCCGGCGGCGGACAGGTACAGGTAGTTGCCGATCAGCACGGTGGCGAGCACCGCGACGGGGAGGATCAGCAACGAGGCGCGGACGAACTCCCGCCGGTAGACGTTCCAGAAGTCCCCCCAATGAATCGATTCACCCCGAGCATGGCGACGTGCCACGGTGTAAGCGGCCACGGTGGCGGGCCCGAGTCCGAGGACCACGCCGCCGAGCAGGGTGAAGGCGATCCACATCAGGTTGATCCTGGCCGCCCAGAAGATCTCTGAGCAGACCGCTTGAACCTTCATTGACATGGCTGGATGGCTCATCCCGCAGCACCTTCTGACGGCGTGTGCGCGGACACGGGGGCGGAGTGTTGCGCCGTGGTTCCCCCGCCGTTACGGGAGGGTGAACCCCGGTGGTGTTGCGAAATTAGTGTTGAATCGACTCAAAGTCAATGACGCGAAATCCGGAGATTTCCGTACTCGCCGATGAGCGGTGCCATCTGCCGGAACCCGATTTTGCCTCCTGCCAGGGCAGGCCCGCCCACGGCACCGTCGTCCGCCCAGCGGAACGAGACCAAATCGTTGACCGAGAACGTGACCTCGCCGCCGCGCACGTCGATGCGCATCGCGTACGGGCCGTCGGCGTCGAGCACCGGGGGCAGCGGGTCGGGCCCCTGCGCGACCAGGTGGAACCCGTGGCTCTTCCGCAGGTTGCAGGTGTGCAGGGCGCGCTCCGACGCCCACATGCGGCGGAAGTAGGAGACGTGATAGGCGTCGATGTCGCCGTGGTGGTACTGCTCGTAGGGTCCGGTGCGGGCGGCCAGGTCTGGGTCGAAGAGGTCGGCGCCGTTCCTGCCCCTGGCGTGGAAGAACATGATGGCCAGGCCCGGCTCCCTGATCGGCAGGAAGTCCCACTCGATCCGCACGTCGGCGGGCAGGTCCGCGGGGCACCACAGCACGACGTTGGCCGCCTGGCCGTCGGACGGCGGCCTGCGGCTCTCCAGACGCATCCGGCCCCGGGGGAAGGAGGTGACCCCGTCACCCTCCATGCGGAAGCCCGCCAGGTCTTCCTGGCAGGCCAGGGCATTACGGTAGAGCTCGGTCAAGGAGGGCTCCTTCCGAGGTCGCGGCGCCGCGTACCGGGTGCCGGGACGTACGGGCCGTGCGGCGGCGGGCGCCAGGGCCCAGCCGCAGGATGAAACGGTTCAGGGCTGAGGGCGACAGGGCGCGCTGGACTCGCGGATCACCAGGTCGGGCTGGAAGATGACCTGCCGGTGCCGGTGCTGCTCCGGCTCGGCCACCTCTTCGAGCAGTAAGTCGATGGCCGTGCGCCCCAGCAGCTCGCGCGGCTGCCGCACCGAGGACAGCGGCACCGCGGCCGCGGCGGCGAAATCGATGTCGTCATAACCGATGATGGCCAGGTCGTCGGGCACGCGCAGGCCGTGCGTGGCCATCGCCTGGAGCAGGCCGAGTGCCATCATGTCGTTGGCGCAGAAGGCCGCCGTGGGCCGCTCGGCGGCCGGCAGCTCCGCCATGCGCTCGCCGATGGCCCGCCCCTCGGCGACGGTCAGCGTGGGGGCGGTGGCGGTGAGCAGCTCGGCGCCGCCGCCGGCGGCGGCCACCGCCCCGGCCACGCCCGCGTGCCGGTCGGCGACCTGTTTGACCGACATCGGCCCGCCGACGAACATGATGCGCCGGTGCCCGCGCTCGATGAGGTGCGCGCCGGCGATCTGCCCGCCCAGCCGGTCGTCGACCGCCACCGAGCACTGCAGCCCGGTGGCCGGGCTGTCGACCAGCACCACGGGAGTGCCCCGGGCGGCCAGCTCCTCCAGCCAGGGCGTCTCCGCCTCGACGGGGGTGATCAGGATGCCCATCACCCGCTGCTGTTCGAGCTGGTCGAGGTGGCGGCGCTCGCGACCGGCGTCACCGGCGCTGTTGCACAGCACCACCATCGTGTCGTGGTCGTCGGCCACCGACTCGGCGCCCTGGGCCACGTCCACGAAGAACGGGTTGGCCACGTCGAGCACGACGAGCCCGACCGTGCGGCTGCGGCCCACCCGCAGGTGGCGGGCCACCTCGTTGCGGACGAACCCCAGTTTCTTGATCGCTTCGAAGACGCGTTCGCGGGTGGCGGGCGACACGATCTCCGGGCGGTTGAGCACATTGCTCACCGTGCCCACCGAGACGCGCGCCAGCTGCGCGACCTCCTTGATGTTCCTGGTCGCCATCGATCCTCACGAGGCCGTGCCGCTGTAAGAGCATGAGCCGCTACTCGGAGGTGGTCCGCGGACGCGGCCACCGTGCAGAAACCGCTGCCTGTCGGCGGGACGGCCAGATGCCGCCCACCGTGAACCCGGCCATCATAGCGGCAATCAAGATTGAATTGAATCGTCTCAACCGGGCAGGGCATGCGTGGCCGCGGCGGCCGTCATGCCGTCGAGCATCAGGCGCAGGTATCTCCCGGGGTCGGCGGCGACCGGCTCCGGCAGCGTGCCGGGATGGCAGGTGAAGACGTTGAGCAGCTGGATCAGGTCGTCGACGCCGACGTCCGTACGCATCGAGCCCTCGGCCTGCGCCCTGCTCACGAGGTCACCGAGTTGCCGTACCCACTGCTCGCGCGCCCGCGCGAACTCCGCACGGTCCGCGATCGCCTCCTGAGGCAGCTCGGCCAGCGCCGTGGCCAGCGCGGCCCGGCCGGGCTCCGCCGCCCAGGAGACGAACGCGCGGACCGCGCTCCACGCGTCCGGTGCGCGCCGCCCGGCCTCGTCCAGCGCCTGCGCCATCGTGTGCACGTAGTGATCGCCCACGGCCACGATCAGGGCGTTGCGATCGGGGAAACGGCGGTAGAGCGTGCCGACGCCGACCCCCGCGCGCCTGGCCACGGCCTCCATGGGGACACCGACGCCGCGCTCGGCCATGACCTCGGCCGCCGCAGCGACGAGCTTGTCCAGGTTCCGCCTGGCGTCCGCGCGCACACGCACTCCCTTAAGTGGACGATGCGATTCCGCATAGTGTACCGTCCCCGTAACCGGAATATCTTGTTCCACTTAGCGGAGGACATGGTGATCGTGGTGACCGGGGCCACCGGCTCCATCGGACGGGCGCTCATCCAGCGGCTGACGAGCTCGGGCGGGCACGACGTGCGCGCCGTGGTCCGGCGGCCCGCCGCCCACCTGGGCTGCGACCACGCGCTCGGCGACTTCGACGAGCCGGGGACGATCGGCCGGCTGCTCTCGCCGGGCGACCGCCTGTTCCTCAACAGCTCGCTCTGGCCGGGCTTCACCGGCGCCCACCGAGCGGTGATCGACCTGGCCGCCCGCGCGGGCGTGGCGCAGGTGGTGACCGTGTCCGTACGGGGCGCCGCACCCGGCGCGAAGCTGGGCGGCGGCATGCACGGGGAGGTCGACGCCCACCTGAGGGCCTCGGGCGTGCCCTGGTCCATCCTCCAGCCGACCGGCTTCATGCAGAACCTGCCGCGCGAGGTCCGGGACGGCCGCTTCTACGGCTCGTACGGACCCGGTCCGGTCAACTACATCGACACGAGGGACATCGCCGAGGTGGCGGCCGCCCTGCTGACCCGCCCGGTGGGGGCGGACGGCGACCACGTCCTCACCGGCCCGGAGTCGCTGTCGCACCACCGGATCGCCGAGCTGATCAGCGCCGTCCTCGGGCGCCCGGTCCGCTACGTGGATCTGCCGGTCCCGGAGATGACCGCGCATCTGGAGCGTCAGGGCCTCACCCAGCCGCTGGCCGGCGACCTGGCCGCCCTGATGGCCGAGACGGGCGACGGCCGCTGGGCGACGACAACGACGACCGTCGAGGACCTCGCCGGCCGCCCGCCCCGCACCCTGTCCACCTTCCTCTCCGAGCACGCCCACGCCTTCGACACGGCCTGACCTCCTCCCCTTCCCACCACCCGGTCAGCGCCCTCCCCTTCCCACCACCCGGTCAGCGCCGGTGCCGCATCGCTGCGCTCGGCGCCTTCCCGACGCCGGTGCGACGAACCACACCCCGCCGCCCTCGTACCGAGCGGCGTACCCGCACGGTTGGACGCGCCGTGGGTCAGAGCGGGCAGAACCCGCGGACGCCCACCCGCGGGGAACGGCGGACCCGCACGGTCGAGCACGACGGATCAGGGCGGGTCGACCACGCGGACACGGACCGGAACGGCGGACCCGCACGGTCGAGCGTGGCGGCTCAGGGCGGGTCGACCACGCGGACACGGACCGCGCGGAACGTGGGCGGAGTGTCCTTCAGCACCGCCAGCTTGGGGTCGGGCACCACCAGGAACGGCTCGGTCTCCAGGGCCAGCAGGGGCGCGAGCCGCCGGTCGTGCCGCAGGGCGCCGCCCGCCCGCCGGTCCCCTCCGAGCACCACCGCGTCCAGCTCCGGCAGGTGCGGCGAGAGCACCCGCACCGCCGTGGCCACCGCATCGTCGAACGCCTCGGCCGCCTGCTTACGCCGCCTGCGGGCGTAGCGCTGCTGGGACCATCCCCCTGCCGCCGTGCGCCCCTGCACCAGCCGTGACCCCACCTTCGAGGCGACCAGGGCGGAGCCGTGGAAGACACCGGCGGCGTACCCGCCGAGCCGCACCAGGAACACTCCCACCCGCCGCTCCGCCGACGCGTGGGCGACCAGCCGGGTGACGTGCGGCGGCCCCGGTGGCGACATGGGCGGGAAGGGCACGTGCAGCTCGGCCAGCGCGCCGTCGGCGGCGAGCAGCCGGACCACCCGGCCGTCCCCCGAGGGGGAGAAGGGTCCGTGGCGGCCGGCGAACCCGTCGATCCACGGGTGCAGGCGCTCCGGCGGCACGGTCACCCACCGGCCGCCGCCACCGGCCGGACGCGCGCTCATGGTCGGAAGGCTAGCCCACGCGATCGCGACGGGACACACGCCCACGCTCCGAAAGCCACCCCACGCCACCGGACACACGCCCACGGACCCAAGGCCAGCCCACGCCACCGGACACACGCCCACGGACCCAAGGCCAGCCCACGCCACCGGACACACGCCCACGGGGCCGGAAGGCCGGCCGACGGCATCGTGATCAGGACGGGTGAGAACCCAAGCGGAAATGTCGGTTAACTTTGCATCGCGGGACTTCTGCGGCGGATGTGCCTCCAGCACCATCTGTACGTGTCCTCCCTGCTCACCAGCCCCATGGTGGATCTCGACACCGGGGCCGTCATCGCGCACCCGGCCGTCGTCGACTCCGCCGGCGTCCTCCGCGCGGCCCCGCTGCCCATGGTGCTCGAACTGCCCATCCGGGTGGTGCTGTCGGGCGCGGGCGCGCTGGCTCCCCTGCACGAGGCGCTCAGGAGCGCGGGCAGACACCCGCGCGAGGCGATCCTGCTGCTCACCGGAGCGGTCCACGAGCAGGACCGGCCGCTGCTCAGGGCAGGGCTGGACGGCACGCGCACGATCGGTTACCTGCTCGGCTTCGCGGACGTCGGCACCGGCGGCGCGGCGCTCGACCTGGTCTCGGAGTCGTCGCCGTACCTGCTGGCCCTCAGTCCCGAGCTGGTGGCGCGCATCCCCGCCGACCACCGGGCGATCGCGGTGGCGCGGGCGGTGGTGTCGCTGGCCCGTGGCATCGGCGCGCACGTCCTGGCCCCGGGCGTCGAGCGCGAGCCGCAGGTGGCGGTGGTCCGCGGCCTCGGCGTGCGCCTCGCGCACGGGCCCCTGCTCGCCCCCGGCCCCGACGGCGAGGTGCGAGTGCCGCTGCCCGTCGCCGACGAGTCGCCCGCCACGGTGATGCTCGGCCCGCGCGTGCAGGAACTGCTGATCCCGGCCGTGACGCTGCCGGAGGCGGCGAGGGCGGAGGAGGCGGTGGCTGCGTTCGGGCACGAGCCGACGATCACCAGCGTGATCCTGGTGGACGAGTTCCAGCGGCCCATGGGCAGCCTGGACCGCAGCCGGTTCCTGCTGTCGTTCGCCGCCCGCTACGGGCACGCCCTGCACGGCGCGAAGCCGGCGCGGCGGCTGGCCGACCCGCCGCGCACGGTCCCGCGGACGACCCCTGCGGTCGCGGCCATGCAGGCGGCGGGCAGGGACGCGGCCCGCGTCTACGACGACCTGGTGGTGACCGACGAGCTCAACCGCTGCCTGGGCATCGTCCGCGTCTCCGACCTGATCAGGCAGGTCACGTCGGCCAGAAGCTGACGACCTCCCGCGGGTCGGGCTGGTACGCGGCCTTCACCGGCGGCACCCCGGCCCTCCCGGACGCCGCGCCCGGCCATCATACGTCGGTGCCGGCCTTTCGCCGCCGACCGATGTTCGCGGTCCGCGACGACCAGGGCGCCGTACCCCGACAGAACCCCGCCGTCCCCTTCCTGGGGATCCGAGCGGGCACGACAGGGTCTCCCCGGCACGTCCCGTGCCGGGGAGTGTCAGAGGCGGCAGGCGTGCGGCACGTGCCATGCCAGAAGTGTCAGAGGCGGCAGGCGTAGATGTCGGTGACCAGGATGGCCCGCGCGCCGATGTCCCAGAGCTGGTCCATCACCTGCTGGTGGCCCTTGCGCCGGACCATCGCGCGCACGGCCACCCACCCCTCGCGGTGCAGCGGGGAGACCGTGGGCCCCTCCATGCCGGGCGTGAGGGCGATGGCCTCCTCGATGCGCTCGGCGCGGATGTCGTAGTCCATCATGACGAAGTCGCGGGCGTGCACGACGCCCTGGAGGCGGCGTACGAGCTGGTCGAGGCCCTGCGTCTCCGGCGCGCTCTGCTGCTTGATCAGCACGCCTTCCGAGCGCATGATCGGCTCGCCGAACACCTCGAGGCCGACGTTGCGCAGCGTGGTGCCGGTCTCGACGACGTCGGCGACGGCGTCGGCCACGCCCAGCCGGATCGCGGTCTCGACGGCGCCGTCGAGTTTGATCACGCGTGCGTCGACGCCCTGGTCGGAGAGGTATTTGTCGAGCAGCCCCGTGTAGGAGGTGGCGATGCGCCGGCCGTCGAGGTCTTTGACCGACGCCATCGTGCCCGCCATGGCGGCCAGCCGGAAGGTGGAGCCGCCGAAACCGAGCGGCATGATCTCCTCGACCGGGGCGCCCGAGTCGATCAGCATGTCGCGGCCGGTGATGCCGGCGTCGAGGGTGCCCTCGCCGACGTAGACGGCGATGTCGCGGGGGCGCAGGAAGAACAGCTCGCAGCCGCTGGCCTCGTCGACCACGACGAGCTCCTTGCTGTCCCTGCGCGGCCGGTAGCCGGCCTCTTTGAGCATGCTCTGGGCGGCCTCGCTGAGGGCGCCCTTGTTGGGTACTGCCAGACGCAGCATGTCAGGTCCTTTGTTGTCTCTGTCGCTTCTCCAGGGCTTGCCGGTGACGGGCGCGTCGCGCCCTAGAGATGCTTGTAGACCTGGTCGAGCCCGATGCCCTTGGCGATCATGAGCACCTGCACGTGGTAGAGCAGTTGTGAGATCTCCTCGGCGGCTCTGTCGTCCGACTCGTGCTCGGCGGCCATCCAGCTCTCGGCGGCCTCCTCGACGACCTTCTTGCCGATGGCATGGACGCCGGCGTCGAGCGCGGCCACGGTGCCCGAGCCCGCGGGCCGGGTGGCGGCTTTCTCTGACAGCTCGGCGAACAGCTCTTCGAAGGTCTTCATTGGTCTCTCTCGTCGATTGGCTGACGTGCCTGTCAAGCCTAGTCTGCGCCAGGCACTGGCGCTGCCCGGTGTCCGCCACGCGGGACGCCTCGGCCGACGGACGGGGGACACATCGGACGATTCACCGCACTTTACCCCAAGCTCAGTGAGCGGCACGCGAGGCCCCGGTCCGGGCAGCGGGCGGGGAGAGACCGTCAGGCGGTGAACCGAGAAAGCAGCGCACGATGAAAGTTTCAGACATCGTTGTCAAGGATCAGCACCTTGTCCAACCGCCCTACGAGCCATCGGGCCTGCCTATTGTCACTTACCCGTTTAAGTGATGAGATCCCAGCAGCAGTAGGCGGGCACCGGCTCCACGCACATCCGCACGCCCTCAGCGGGAGCTCCGGAGCCCCTCCGACCGATAGATCGGATTGCCCATGCGACGAACGATGGCAGCGTGCAGCACGATCCTGCTGGCGGTTCTGAGCGCGGCCTGCGCCACGAGCGGCCAGACCCAGACCGAGCAGGCCGCCCAGAACGCCCCCGCCACCCTGTCCTTCTGGTCCACCGGCGGGGACGACGAGACCGCGACCTTCCAGAAGGCGGCCGATCTCTACCACCAGAAGCATCCGAACGTGACCATCAAGGTGCAGACCCTGGCCTGGAGCGACGCGTACGCCAAACTGCTGGCGGCGGCCACCAGCCGCAGCGGTCCCGACATCATCTCCGGCGGCATGACCTGGACCATCCAGTTCGGCGCCAGGGGCGCCATGGTGGACCTGCGCAAGCACGGCGGCGACGCGCTCAAGGCGCAGGCGCTGCCCGCCCAGTGGGAGTCGGCCGTCTCGCCCGACGGCTCCGTGTTCGGCGTGCCGCTGGACATGTCGACCATGACCCTCTACTACCGCACCGACCTGCTGGAGAAGGCCGACGTCGAGCCGCCCAGGACATGGGAGGAGCTGCCCGAGGCGATCGACAGGCTCAAGGCGGCCGGGGTGAAGAAGCCCTACAGCCAGGACTGGGGCAACCTGGACTGGATCGGCTACTTCAACTACCTCTACCAGGCGGGCGGCTCGTTCTACACCTCCGACTGCAAGCCCTCGCTCGACACCCCGCAGGCCGAGCGGGCGCTGAAGTACTGGGTGGACCTCTACCGCGAGCACGGCGCGCCCACCGCCACCGTGGAGGGCTCCGACGCCCTGGACACCGGCACGGCGATGGTGGTGGCGGGCAACTGGATCGCCAAGGGCATCGACCTCAACAAGCCGAAGCTCAAGGG
Source organism: Nonomuraea deserti (assembly GCF_004348685.1). Taxonomy (GTDB): domain Bacteria; phylum Actinomycetota; class Actinomycetes; order Streptosporangiales; family Streptosporangiaceae; genus Nonomuraea; species Nonomuraea deserti. The sequence continues at coordinate 59,589 of NZ_SMKO01000011.1, forward strand.
CAAGTGGGCGATGGCCACGCTGCCGGCGGGCCCCGCGGGGCCGACCACGTTCATCGGCGGCAGGGCGATCGGCGTGACCTCCTTCAGCAAGCACATCAGGACCGCCGCGGACTTCGTCACGTTCCTGTACAGCGACGAGGCCATCGCCGCGATCTCGGACGAGGCCAAGAAGCGGAACATCTCCTACATCCCGCCGCGACCCGACAAGATCGTGGACGGCTCGGTGTTCACACCCGAGCAGGCTCAGGTCTTCGAGTCGGCGATCAGGACGGGCAAGGCCGCGCCCGGCTGCCCGGGCTGGGACGAGAGCGCGTCGGACGTGGCCAAGCAACTCCAGTCGGTGATCCTGGGCAAGGCGGACGTCAGGACCGCGCTGGCGGAGGCCGCCGAGGTCATGGAGCGCAACGCCCGGTAACCGCCTTCCGGGACCGGGCGCCGGCCGGTCCCGGCCTGCCCTCGTTCCCGGGAATCCAGGAGATCCACGAGATCCAGGAGTTCGACATGGCCTCCCCCGTCCCCCTGAGCCGCAGGCTACGCCGCTACGGCACCTCGTACGCGATGCTCCTGCCGTTCCTCGCGTTGTTCGCGGGGTTCCTGATCTGGCCGCTGGCCAACTCGCTCTACCTGAGCTTCACCACGTTCGACGGGATCAACCCCGCGGCGTTCACCGGCCTGGACAACTTCCGGCTGCTGGCGGAGGACACCAGGTTCCACCACGCGCTGAGCAACACGGGCCTGTACGTGGTGGCGTCGGTCGTGCTCGGCACGCTGCTCTCGCTGGGCCTGGCGCTCGCGTTCAGCGGCACCGGCTGGCCCCACCGGATCATGCGTACGGTGTTCTTCCTGCCCTCGGTGACCTCCTCCATCGCGCTCATGCTGATGTGGAAGTGGGTGTTCTTCCCCAGCGACGTGGGCCTGGGCAACACGATCGTGAGCTGGTTCGGCGGCCAGGCCGTCGCCTGGCTGGCCACACCGGGCCTGGCGATCCCGATCCTGGTGCTGATGTCGGTATGGGGCGGCATGGGCTACGGCATGGTGCTGTACGTCGCCGGCCTCGGCGCGATCCCCCACGAGTACTACGAGGCCGCCAGGATCGACGGCGCGTCCACCTGGCGGCAGTTCCGGCACATCACGCTGCCGCTGCTGCGCCCGGTCACCACCTATGTGGTGGTGACCGGCCTGATCGGCGCCTTCCAGGTGTTCGAGGCCGTCTACATCGTCTTCCAGACGGGCGCCAACAACGTCGGCGGCGTGCTCGACTCGGGCCTGATGATCGTCCCCTACCTCTACGACCAGGGGTTCACCCACTTCAGGCTGGGCTACGCCTCGGCGATCGCCTGGGTGCTCTTCCTGGTCATCTTCGTGCTGAGCCTCGTCAACCTGCGCGTGGGCCGCGCCATGAAGGAGCTGTGATGGCCGTCGCCCCGATGGACACCGTCGCCCCGGTCCGGCGGCCGCCGCGCAGGGCGGAGACCGGCGCGGGCAGGCGCTCACGGATCAACGGGCACCTGCTGCGCCTGCCGTTCTACCTGCTGGCGCTGACGATGGTGGCGCCGTTCTACTGGCTGCTCATCACGGTGTTCAAGCCGCCGTCCGAGCTGGCCAGGACGCCGCCGTCGTTCGTGCCGCGGTCGCCGACGTTCGCCAACTTCTACGACCCCGGGTGGACCGCCCAAGGGGTCAACCCCGGCCACCTGCAGGGCATCTTCCAGCGTTTCCAGGTGGACTTCGGGTTCTGGCGCTTCCTGTTCAACAGCCTGCTCATCACCACGACCATCACGGCCGGCTCGCTGCTGATCTGCTCGCTGGCCGCGTACGTGATCGCCAAGCACGACATCAGGGGCCGCCGGGTCATCTTCCTGATGATCATCGCGTCGATGATGGTGCCCTGGCAGACCACGCTGATCCCCAACTACGTGATCATGCGGAACCTGGGGTGGCTGGACAGCTACGCCGCGTACATCGTCCCGGCGCTGGCCAAGGCGTTCGTGCTCTTCTTCCTCGTGCAGTTTCTGCAGTCGTTGCCGAACGAGCTGATCCAGGCCGCCCGGGTGGACGGCGCCGGGGAGTGGCGGATCTGGTGGCGGATCGTGCTGCCGCTGCTGCGGCCGGCGCTCGCCGCGATGTCGATCTTCATCGTCCTCGCGGAGTGGAACAACTTCCTCTGGCCGCTCATCATCGTGCAGAGCGACGAGATGGCCAACCTGCCGGTCGCGCTGGCCAGGCTCAACTCCTACTTCGCCGGGCCCGACCACCAGGGCGCCATCATGGCGGGCGGGCTGCTCGCGTCGGTTCCGACGATCGTCTTCTTCCTGGTCTTCCAGCGGTACTTCACCCGCGGCATCGCGCTGAGCGGCCTGAAGGGCTGAAACGGCGCTGCCCGCCGCACCATGGTCAGGTGCGGCGGGCAGCGCCGGAATCACGGACGGAGGGGCGTCAGCGCTCGTAGCGACCGGAGTTGCTGCGGTAGCCGCCGCCCTTGCCGCGCTCACCCGAGCGGTAGCCGTCACGCGGCCCGCGCTCGTCCGGGCGCCCGCCGCCCGAGCGGTAGCCGTCACGCGGCCCGCGCTCGTCGGAGCGGTAGCCGCGTTCGCGGTCGGCCGAGAACGGGCGGCCGCGGTCGGAGGCGTAGCGCGGCCCGCGGTCGTCGGAGCGGAACCCGCCCCGCTGGCCGCGGTCGTCCTGGCGGAAGGGGCGGTCGTCGGAGCGGTAGCCGCCGCGCGGCCTGCCGTCACGGGGCTCCTGGCCGCGGCCGAAGGGACGCTCGCCCTCGGCGTGCCGGCGCGGACGCCGGTCACCGTCGAACTCCCTGCGGGGGCGATCGTCACCCGACGCGAACGGCCGCTCGCCGCCCTCGTCGTGGCGGCGCGGACGCCGGTCACCGTCGAAGTCGCGGCGCGGGCGGCGGCCGCGGCGCTCGGAGCCGTTGTGGCCGCCGTCGCGGCGGGGCCGCAGCGGCTTGCGCACGTCGGGCTCCCAGACGGGGACGGCCTCACCGCTCGGCGTGCGGGCCCCGGCGACCTCGGCGAGCCTGGGGTGGCTCGGCGTGACCTTCAGGCGGAACGGGTGGATGCCGGCGCGCCGGGTGAGCGCGTCGGTCGAGCGCCGCTCGTTGGGCAGCACCAGCGTGACCACGGTGCCCTTCTCGCCGGCGCGGGCCGTACGGCCGCCCCGGTGCAGGTAGCTCTTGTGGTCCTGCGGCGGGTCGACGTGCAGCACGAGGCTGATGTTGTCGACGTGGATGCCCCGCGCCGCGACGTCGGTGCAGACGAGCACGCCGATGGAGCCCTCGCGGAACTCGGCGAGGATGCGGGTGCGCTGGTTCTGGCGCTTGCCGCCGTGCAGGCCGCCCGCCTTGACGCCGACCCTGGCCAGCTGCTTGCAGAGCCGGTCGACGCCGTGCTGGGTGCGGACGAAGATGATCGTACGGCCCTCGCGATTGGCGATCGCGGCCGTGACGTCGAACTTGTCGTCGCGCGTGACCTGCATCACGTGGTGCTCCATGGTGTCGACCGGAGAGGTCGCGGGTGCCACGGAGTGGGTGATCGGGTCCTTCAGGAAGCGCCGCACGAGTTTGTCGACGTCGCCGTCGAGCGTGGCGGAGAACAGCAGCCGCTGCCCGTCGGCCGGCGTCTGCGCGAGCAGCTCGGTCACGACGGGGAAGAAGCCGAGGTCGCACATGTGGTCGGCCTCGTCGAGGACGCTGACCTCGACCTCGGACAGGGAGCACTCACCCTGCCTGATCAGGTCGCCCAGGCGGCCGGGGGTGGCGATGACGACGTCGACGCCGCGCCGCAGCGCCTCGATCTGCTTGCCCATGGACATGCCGCCGACGATGACCTTCATCCGCAGCCCGAGGCCGCGGCCGAGAGGTTCGAGGGCGTCGTGCACCTGGAGCGCGAGCTCGCGGGTCGGCACGAGGATCATGGCCTTGGGCCGGCCGGGGGCGGGCCGCACGCCCGCGATGCGGGCCATGGTGGGCAGGCCGAAGGCGAGCGTCTTGCCGGAGCCGGTCTGGCCCCGGCCGAGCACGTCGTGGCCGGCGAGCACGTCGGGGATCGTCGCGCTCTGGATGGGGAAGGGGCTGTCGAAGCCCAGCTTGGCCAGCCCGTTGACGAGCGGCTTCGGCAGGCCGAGGAGCTCGAACTCGGAGGGGCCTGGCTCGGGAGCGGTCTCGTCGAGCTCGGGCATGACAGCGTCAAGCATGGTCACGAAAGTCGTGCCTTTCCGTCGAAGTGGCGCGTCACTTCTGCGAAAGGACGAGCCGGGACGTACGGCGCTGGCCGTACACGTTCAAGGGCACCCGCCGTCGGGGCGGGTCGAGAATGAGGGGGACACACCGGGGCACCGGCCGCAGGCGGCGCTAGACGCGCAATGAGGCGTCGGGTGCGTTTGGTGCCAACGCCGGGATGTTATCGGATATTCCCCGGATGGGTCCGGACCTTCCAAAACCCGCTCTGGCACACACCGAAACGGCCGACGCTTTACGCCAGCCGTTACAGCAGAAAAGATCAGACGTTAAAGCCTAGCATACGCAGTTGCTCACGACCTTCGTCGGTGATCTTGTCAGGCCCCCATGGCGGCAACCAGACCCAGTTGATCTTGACATCGGAGACCATGCCGTCCAGCGCGGAGTGGGCCTGGTCCTCGATGACGTCGGTCAGGGGGCAGGCCGCGCTGGTCAGCGTCATGTCGATGGTCGCCACCGGCTGCCCGCCGTCGGACGGATCGAGATTGAGCCCGTAGACGAGGCCCAGATCGACCACGTTGATGCCGAGCTCGGGGTCGACGACGTCCTTGAGCGCCTCCATGACCTCGTCGACGCTCGTGTCACCGTCGAAGCCGGTCGGGGTCTCCACTGGCTTGCTCATGACACCTCCTCCGCCGGCGTGAGTGCACCGCCGTGTCGCATCATGCCTTCGAATCGCTCACTCACGTGGCAGCGCTCCTCACTACAGCGTCTTTGTAGGCCATCCAGGAAAGCAACGCACATTTCACCCGGGCCGGGAATTTGGCGACACCCGCGAACGCGACCGCGTCGCCGAGCACCTCCTCGTCGGCCTCCACCTTGCCCCTGCCCTGCATGAGCCGGGTGAACTCGTCGACCACGGAGAGCGTCTCCTCGACCGTCGAGCCGGTGGCCAGCTCGTGCAGCACTGACGCGGCCGCCTGGCTGATCGAACAGCCCTGGCCGTCGTAGGAGACATCGAGGATCTTGCCGGCGTCGCCCACCTTGACCCTGAGCGTGATCTCGTCGCCGCACGTCGGGTTCACGTGGTGAACCTCGGCGTCGTACGGCTCGCGCAGCCCCCGCCCCTGCGGGTGCTTGTAGTGTTCCAGGATCAGCTCCTGGTACATCGACTCGCCGATCATGGCTATGCGAACACCTTCTGAACGTGATGGAGGCCACGCACCAGGGCGTCGATCTCGCCCGTGGTGTTGTACAGATAGAACGACGCCCGCGTGGTCGCCGGTATTCCGAAGCGCAGGTGCAGGGGGCGCGCGCAGTGGTGCCCCACGCGTACGGCGACGCCGAACTGGTCGTCGAGAATCTGCCCCACGTCGTGCGGGTGGATGCCCTCCAGCGTGAACGACAGCGTGCCGCCGCGCTCCTCTAGCGTGTCAGGACCGATGAGGCGCAGGCCGGGCACCTCGCGCAGGGCGTCGAGCGCGTAGGCCGTCAGCGTGCGCTCGTGGGCCTCCACGGCCTCCATGCCGACGCCGGTGAGGTAGTCGACGGCCGCGCCGAGCCCGATGGCCTCGACGATCGGCGGCGTGCCCGCCTCGAACTTGTGCGGGATGGGCGCGTACGTCGAGCGGTCCATCCAGACCGCCTCGATCATCTCGCCGCCGCCCAGGAACGGCGGCATCGCCTCGAGCACCTCGGCCCTGCCCCACAGCACGCCGATGCCCGAGGGGCCGACCATCTTGTGACCGGTGAAGGCCACGAGGTCGGCGCCGAGCCCGGCCACGTCCACCGGGTGGTGCGGCACGGACTGGGAGGCGTCGAGCAGGACGAGCGCGCCCACCTCGTGGGCCCGCGCGGCCACGGCGGCGACCGGGTTGACGGTGCCGAGCACGTTGGACTGGTGGGCGATCGAGACGATCTTCGTCCGCTCGGTGATGAGGCCGGGGTCGTAGTCGAGCCGCCCGTCGCCGGTGACCCCGAACCACTTCAGCGTCGCACCGGTGCGCTGCACGAGCAGCTGCCACGGCACGATGTTGGAGTGGTGTTCCATCTCGGAGATGACGATCTCGTCGCCGGGGCCGAGCGTGAACCGTGGATCGGTGGAGGCGGGGTTGCCGAAGGAGTAGGCGACCAGGTTGAGCGCCTCTGAGGCGTTCTTGGTGAAGACCACCTCGTCACGCGAGGGCGCCCCGATGAAGCCCGCGACCTTGTCACGGGCGTTCTCGTAGGCGTCGGTCGACTCCGCGCCCAGCACGTGCATCGCCCGGCCGACGTTGCTGTAGTGGAGCGCGAAGTGGTCGCGCATGGTCTCGATGACCTGGTTGGGCTTCTGCGAGGAGTTGCCCGAGTCGAGGTAGACGAGCGGTCGCCCGTCGGGCAGCTCGCGGGAGAAGACCGGGAAGTCCTTCCTGATCTTCTCCACGTCAAAGCCGTCGTATGTCATGCAGACGCCTTCGTGTACTGCTCGTAGCCCTCCGACTCGAGCTTGTCGGCCAGCTCGGGGCCGCCCTCTTCGACGATCCTGCCGGCCGCGAAGACGTGCACGAAGTCGGGCTTCACGTACCGCAGGATGCGCGTGTAGTGGGTGATCAGCAGCACGCCGGTCTCGCCGGTGGCGCGGAAGCGGTTGATGCCCTCCGACACCACGCGCAGCGCGTCGACGTCGAGGCCGGAGTCGGTCTCGTCGAGCACCGCGATCTTCGGCTTGAGCAGCTCGAGCTGGAGGATCTCGTGGCGCTTCTTCTCGCCGCCGGAGAAGCCCTCGTTGAGGTTGCGCTGGGCGAAGGCGGCGTCGATGGCCAGCGCGTCCATGCCGGTCTTCAGGTCCTTGGCGAACTGGCGCAGCTTGGGCGCCTCGCCCTGGACGGCGGTGACCGCCGAGCGCAGGAAGTTGGAGACCGACACGCCGGGGACCTCGACGGGATACTGCATGGCCAGGAACAGGCCGGCGCGGGCCCGCTCGTCGACCGACAGCTCCAGCAGGTCGACGCCGTCGAGCAGCACCTCGCCGCCGGTGATGGTGTATTTCGGGTGACCGGCGATCGCGTACGCGAGCGTCGACTTGCCCGAGCCGTTGGGGCCCATGATGGCGTGGGTCTCGCCGGACTTCACGGTCAGGTTGACGCCGCGCAGGATTTCCTTGTCCTCGACGGCGACCTTCAGGTCACGGATCTCTAGGGTGGACATGTCTTCTATGACTCCTTCGAGAGCGAGACGAGGACGTCATCGCCGTCGATCTTGACTGTGTATACGTTCACGGGCCGGGTCGCGGGCGGCCCCGTGGGCTTGCCCGTACGGACGTCGAAGCACGAGCCGTGCAGCCAGCACTCCAGCGTGCCGTCGTAGACCTCGCCCTCGCTGAGCTTCACCTCCGCGTGGGAGCAGACGTCGTGCAGGGCGAAGACCTCGCCGCCCTTGCGCACGAGCGCGACGGGCGTCTCCTCCACCTCGACGCCGATCACTCCCCCGTCGGGGATGTCGTCGAGCGTGCACACCTTCTCGAATGCGGTCATCGGGCCAGCTCCGCCTCCAGCGCGCTGATCACGCGCTCGCGGATCTCCTCGACCTGGATCTTCTCGATGAGCTGGCCGAGGAAGCCCCTGATGACCAGGCGGCGAGCCTCGTCGTAGGGGATGCCGCGGGCCTGGAGGTAGAAGATGTGCTCGTCGTCGAGGCGGCCGGACGCGGAGGCGTGCCCCGCTCCCGCGACCTCGCCGGTGAGGATCTCCAGGTTGGGCACCGAGTCGGCGCGGGCGCCGTCGGTGAGGATGAGGTTGCGGTTGAGCTCGTAGGTGTCGGTGCCCTCGGCCTCGACCCTGATGATCACATCGCCGATCCAGACGGCGTGCGCCTCCTCGCCCTGCAGGGCGCCGCGGTAGTCGACGTTGCTCTTGCAGTTGGGCTGCGAGTGGTCGACGAGAAGGCGGTGCTCCAGGTGCTGGCCGGCGTCGACGAAGTAGACGCCGGCCAGGTCGGCGTCGCCGCCGGCGGCGGTGTAGGACACGCTGGGCGACAGGCGTACGAGGTCGCCGCCGAGCGTCACCACGAAGCTGCGGAAGGTCGCGTCCTTGGCGAGCTGGGCGTGGTGGTGGGAGACGTGGACCGCGTCGTCCTCCCAGTCCTGGAGGCTGACGACCTTGAGCGTGGCGCCGTCGCCGACGACGAACTCGACGTTGTCGGCGTAGACCGCGTGCCCCTGGTGCTCGATGATCACCACGGCCTCGGCGAGCGGCTCGACCTTGACCACGATGTGGCCGTAGGTGACGCCGTCGAGGCCGCCGCCGCGCACCTCGACGCGGATCGGCTCGTCCGGCGTGGCCTCCTTGGGCACGGTCACGACCAGCGCCTTCTCGAAGGCGGTGTACGCCTGCGCGCTGACCCGGTCGGCCGGCACGTAGGCCTGGCCGATGCGGGGGTCGCCGCGCCCCACCCACTCGGCGGTGACGCCGGCCGGGGTGGAGACCTGGGTGAGCGCCTGGCCGGTGATCTCGGCCTTGCCGTTGTGCAGCCCCTTCAGGCGCGAGAGCGGCGTGAACCGCCACGCCTCCTCGCGCCCGGTCGGGACGGCGAAGTCGGCCAGGTCGTAGGACGCCTTCTCGTGCAGGGTCGACAAGGGCTTCTCGTTCAGGCCCATCAGCCGACGGCTCCTTCCATCTGCAGCTCGATCAGCCGGTTGAGCTCGAGGGCGTATTCCATGGGCAGCTCGCGCGCGATCGGCTCCACGAAGCCGCGCACGATCATGGCCATCGCCTCGTCCTCGTCGAGCCCGCGGCTCATGAGGTAGAACAGCTGGTCCTCGCTGACCTTGGACACCGTGGCCTCGTGCCCCATCGAGACGTCGTCCTCGCGGACGTCGACGTAGGGGTAGGTGTCGGAGCGGCTGATCTGGTCGACGAGCAGCGCGTCGCACTTGACGGTGCTGGCGCTGCCGTGGGCGCCCTCCTCGATCTGCACGAGACCGCGGTAGGAGGTGCGGCCGCCGCCGCGCGCCACCGACTTGGAGATGACGCTGGAGCTGGTGTGGGGCGCCAGGTGCACCATCTTGGAGCCGGCGTCCTGGTGCTGGCCCTCGCCGGCGAACGCGACGCTCAGCGTCTCGCCCTTGGCGTGCTCGCCCATGAGGTAGACGGCCGGGTATTTCATCGTGACCTTGGAGCCGATGTTGCCGTCGATCCACTCCATGGTCGCGCCTTCGTACGCCACGGCGCGCTTGGTGACCAGGTTGTAGACGTTGTTGGACCAGTTTTGGATGGTCGTGTAACGACAGCGGGCGTTCTTCTTCACGATGATCTCGACGACCGCGCTGTGCAGCGAGTCGGAGGAGTAGATCGGCGCGGTGCAGCCCTCGACGTAGTGGACGTAGCTGTTCTCGTCGACGATGATCAGGGTCCGCTCGAACTGGCCCATGTTCTCGGTGTTGATCCGGAAATAGGCCTGCAGCGGGATCTCGACCTCGACGTTGGGCGGCACGTAGATGAACGAGCCGCCCGACCACACCGAGGTGTTGAGCGCGGCGAACTTGTTGTCGCCCACCGGGATGACCGAGCCGAAGTATTCCTTGAAGAGCTCCTCGTGCTCCTTCAGGCCCGTGTCGGTGTCGACGAAGACGACGCCCTTCTCCTCGAGGTCCTCACGGATCTTGTGGTAGACGACCTCGGACTCGTACTGGGCGGCGACGCCGGCGATGAGGCGCTGCTTCTCCGCCTCGGGGATGCCGAGCTTGTCGTAGGTGTTCTTGATGTCGGCGGGCAGCTCGTCCCAGGAAGCGGCCTGCTTCTCGGTCGAGCGCACGAAGTATTTGATGTTGTCGAAGTCGATGTCCGTGAGGTCGGAGCCCCAGGTCGGCAGCGGCTTCTTGTCGAACAGGCGGAGGCCCTTCAGGCGAAGGTCGAGCATCCACTCCGGCTCGTTCTTGAGCCCGGAGATGTTGCGGACGACCTCCTCGGACAGGCCGCGCTTGGCCGCCGCACCCGCGGCATCCGGGTCGGCCCAGCCGAACTTGTAATTTCCGAGGCCTTCCAGCTCCGGGCGGTCGGTGACACTCACCTTCCGGTCTCCTTGCTCTTGTCTCTATGTGCGGATTCGCCCAGCGTCTGCGGGCTCACGTGTGTCGTGCAGACCCCGTCGCCGTGGGCGATCGTGGCCAGGCGCTGCACCGGGACGCCGAGCAGCTGCGCGAACGCCTCCGTCTCGGCCTCACACAGCTGCGGGAACTCCGCCGCCGCGTGTGCCACCGGGCAGTGATGCTGGCAGAGCTGGTCGCCCCCCGACTTGGCCTTGCTGGCCGAGGCGGCGTACCCCTCCGCCGACAGCGCCTGCGCCAGCACCTGCACGCGCTGGTCCGCCGGCACCGTCCGCATGGCCGGCTCCAGCCGCCTCAGCAGGCTCGAGACCTGCGAGCGGGCGAAGTCGGTCACCGCTTCCTGTCCCATGCGCTCGGCCAGGAAACGCAGCGCGCTCCCGGCCAGGTCGTCATAGGCGTGCTCGAAAGCACTGCGCCCCGCGTCGGTGATGGCGAACAGCTTGGCGGGCCGCCCGCGACCGCGCTGTCCGCGCGGGCGCGCCATGCGAGGCTCGATCATCCCGTCGGCCAGCAGCGCGTCGAGATGCCTGCGGACGGCGGCGGGCGTGAGCCCGAGCCGCTCGCCGAGCGCCCCGGCCGTGACGGGACCATGCTCCAGAATCAGCCTGGCGACACGGGCGCGGGTGCCGCGCTCGTTGCCTGGCTCGCTCAGGTGCATGTTTTTCACAACATCAGTGTGCCGTAATTCCTTCCCGCTGCACAAACGGATCCGGGAACAGGGTGAATGCAATTTCTCACGCAGGGTAGGCTTACCTAACTTGCGGACGACCCAGGGCGGCGAAGATCAGGGCCGAGCCGAGGATGAGCCCCAGCATGACACAGGCCATGGGCACGGCACTGGCGGATCCCACCAGCCCGACCAGCGGGGCCGCGACCGCGCCGAGCGCGAACTGGAGCACGCCGAGCAGCGCCGAGGCGCTGCCCGCCACCTGAGCGGGCTGCGAGGCCAGCGCCAGCGCGCCGGTGCCCGGCAACACCAGGCCCTGGCCGAGCATGATGACGAACAACCCGCCGACGATGTACCACAGGCCGAGCCCCGCGAGCGCGGCCGACAGCAGCAACGTGGCTCCGGTCAGGCCGATGGCCAGCCCGACGAGCACCAGCCGGGCCGGCGCCACCCGCCCCGACAGCCGGCCGCCCAGCTGGGCCATGACGGTGAGGGCGAGCGCGTTGAGCCCGAAGATGAGGGAGTACTGCTGGGGCGTGGCGCCGTACACCTCCTGGAGGACGAACGGCGAGCCGGAGATGTAGCTGAACATCGCCCCGAACGCGAGCCCGGCCGTCAGGGCGGAGCCCATGAACGGGCGGTCACGCAGCAGCCGCCAGAACGTGCGCACGGTGTGCTTGAGCCCGCCGCTCTCGCGCTCGGCCGCGGGCAGCGTCTCGCGCACGCCCGCCAGCATGGCCAGCAGCAGCACCAGGCCGATGAGGCTGAGCACCACGAACACGCCCCGCCACGAGGTGAACGCCAGCAGCTGGGCGCCCGCGATCGGCGCCAGGATGGGGGCCAGGCCGCTCACCAGCATGAGCGTGGCGAAGATGCGGGCGATGGCGGCGCCGTCGTACAGGTCGCGCACGACCGCCCGCACGATGACCAGCGCCGCGCCGCCCAGCATGCCCTGCAGCAGCCGGAACGCGATGAGCATGGGCACCGACGGCGCGAACGCGCACAACAGGGAGGCCGCCATGAACCCGGCCACGCCCACCATCAGCGGCACCCTCCTGCCGCGCACGTCGCTGACCGGCCCGGCGATCACCTGGCCGACGGAGACGCCGATGAGGCAGGCGGTGAGGGTGAGCTGCACCTGCGCGGGGGCGCTGAGCATCTCGGAGGTGATGGCGGGCAGCGCGGGCAGGTACATGTCGATGGAGAGCGGCCCGATCGCCGACAGCGCCCCGAGGATCACCAGCAGCAGCCCGCGGCGGCTCCTTCGCTCATGAACGACGACGGCGGACGTGGCCTCTGCCACGGACATGGATGCCCCTCTCCCTCGCGGACCGGTGGCCCACGAGGGCCGAAGGATCAAACCAGGACCGGCTTCTCCTAATTCCCGGTCATCAGATATTTCTTGGGAATTCCATGACCCGCACGAGGAACACCGCATCGGCCGTGCTCACCTGCGGCCGGGACCGCCCACCGCAGTCCCTAAACTCATGGCATGGACTCCCCAGCCGTCGAGATCATCGACCTGGTCAAACGTTACGGCGGCACCACCGCCGTCGACGGCCTCACGCTCCGCGCCGAACGCGGGGCGGTCACCGCGGTCCTCGGCCCCAACGGCGCGGGCAAGACGTCCACGGTGGAGATCTGCGAGGGGTTCCGCGTGGCCGACGCGGGCACGGTCAGAGTGCTCGGCCTGGCGCCCGCGCTGCCCGAGCTGCGGCCGAGGGTGGGAGTCATGCTGCAGGCGGGCGGCGTGCCGCCGGCGATGCGCTGCGCCGAGTGGCTGCGCCTGGTCTCCCGCTTCTACGCCCGGCCCCTCGACGCTGACGCGCTGCTCGCCCGGCTGGGGCTGACGGAGCACGTACGCACCCCCTACCGGAGGTTGTCGGGCGGGCAGCAGCAGCGCCTGTCGCTGGCCGCGGCCGTCGTCGGGCGGCCGGAGCTGGTGTTCCTCGACGAGCCGACGGCCGGGCTCGACCCGCAGGCCAGGCACGCCTGCTGGGACCTGGTGGGCGAGCTGCGCGGCGCGGGCGTGTCCGTGGTGCTGACCACCCACCACATGGACGAGGCCGAGCGGCTGGCCGACCACGTGGCGATCATCGACAGGGGGCGGGTGGTGGCCGAGGGCAGCCCCGCCTCGCTCACGGGCGCGGAGCGCCAGCTGCGGTTCAGGGCGCGGCCGGGGCTGGCGCTGGAAGAGCTGCTCAACGCGCTGCCCGCGGGCAGCGCGGCCAAGGAGTCACCCGCCGGGCACTACATCATCGAGGGCCTGGTCGGGCCCGAGCTGCTGGGCACGGTGACGGCCTGGTGCGCCTCCGAGGGCGTCACGGCCGACGACCTGCGCATCGAGCGCCGCACCCTCGAAGACGTGTTCCTGGAGCTGACCGGCAGGGAACTGCGATGACCGCTCGGCCCGCACCCGCTGGAGGCGCGATGACCACGCTGGACTTCACCCCCGCGCCCGGTGCGGCGCCGTTCACGCGCATGGTGTTCGCGCAGGCGCGCGCCGAGGTCCGCGCGACCCTCCGCAACGGCGAGCAGCTGGCGCTCACGCTGGTCCTCCCGGTGTTGCTGCTGACGGGGTTCTCGATGATGCCGCTGATCGACGTCGGCGGCAGCCGGGTCGACTTCCTGACGCCCGGCGTGCTGGCCCTGGCCGTCATGTCCACGGCGTTCACCGGCCAGGCCATCGCGACCGGGTTCGAGCGCCGCTACGGCGTGCTGAAGCGGCTGGGCGCGACGCCGCTGTCCAGAGCCGGTCTCATGCTCGCCAAGACGGCCGCCGTCGTGGCCGTGGAGGTCATCCAGGCCGTCGTGATCGTGGCCGTGGGGCTGGCGCTGGGGTGGCGGCCGCACGGGTCGTTCCTGAGCGCCGCGCTGCTCATCGTGGTCGGCACGGCGGCGTTCAGCGGCCTGGGGCTGCTCATGGCGGGCACGCTGCGCGCCGAGGCGACGCTGGCCGCCGCCAACCTCGTCTACCTCGTGCTGCTGGGCGCGGGCGGGGTCGTCTTCCCGCTGTCGAAGTTCCCCGAGGGGATGCGGCCGGTGCTGGAGATCCTGCCGATCTCGGCGCTGACCGGCGGGCTGCGATCGGTGCTCGCGGGGGGCGCGGCGCTGCCGCTCGTCCCGCTGGCGGTGCTGGCGGCGTGGGCGGTGCTGTCGCTGGGGCTGGTCTCGCGCACCTTCCGCTGGGAGTGAAGGAGAGCCCCGGGCGGCGATGACCGCGAGCCGGGGCGCGATGGTGAGGGACCCGAGGTGACACGCCGCCCAGGCTTTCATCGAGCCCGCTGCTCGCCACAACCTTTACGGCTTCCAGCCGTTGCGATGGACATGCCGCTCCCTCTCGAGCGGTAGGTAAGGGCCCGAGGCATAGGAGGAGAACACCCCCTCTCGTACAGGACAGTGAGTGATGAGCACCGAGGGCAGGCGTTGGATCTTCGCCGATCAGCTGGGGGAGCACTTCCTCGACGCGGCCGACCAGCCGGTGCTGCTGATCGAGTCGCGGGCCGTGCTGCGCCGCAGAAAATTCCACCGTCAGAAGGCCCACCTGGTGCTCTCGGCACTGCGGCACCGTGCGGCCGAGCTCGGTGACCGCGCCGCCTTCATCCGGAGCGACACCTACAGCGAGGCGCTCGCCCGCGTGCGCGAGCCCCTGACGGTGTGCCGTCCCACCTCACACACCGCAGCGGACTTCGTCGCCGGGCTGCCGAACGTCACCGTGCTGGAGCCGCGCGGATTCGCCAGCACAGAGGCAGAGTTCGCCCGTTGGGCGCAGGAGCGCAGGCGGGGACGTCTGCTGATGGAGGACTTCTACCGGGACGCCAGGCGACGGCTGGACGTGCTCATGGAAGGGGACGAGCCCGTCGGCGGACGGTGGAACCTCGACACCGAGAACCGACAGCCTCCTCCCCCGGGCGGGATGGACGCCCTCAGCCCCTGGCGGCCCACAGAGGACGAGATCGACGAGCAGGTCCGTCACGATCTCTCCCGGTGGGAACGCGACGGCGACATGGCCTTCGTCGGCCGTGACGCACCCCGCGCTTTCCCCGCCACCCGGGCCGAGGCCCTCGCCGCACTGGAAGACTTCACGACCCATCGGCTGCCCCGCTTCGGCCCTCACCAGGACGCCATGCTCGCGGACGACCCGGTGATGGCGCACAGTCTCCTGTCTGCCGCGCTGAACCTTGGCCTGCTCGGCCCCATGGAGTGCGTGCGCGCGGCCGAGGCGGCCTATCTCGCGGCGCGGGCGCCGCTGGCGAGCGTGGAGGGGTACATCCGCCAGGTCATCGGCTGGCGTGACTACATCTGGCACCTGTACTGGCACCTGGGCCCCTCCTACCGCGAGGAGAACCGGCTGGCCGCCGAGCTCCGGCCGCCTGAATGGTTCCGCGAACTGGACGCCGGATCGGTGCAGGCCCGCTGCCTGTCATGGGCGTTGGAGCAAGTTCGTGACCACGCGTTCACCCATCACATCGTCCGCCTGATGGTGCTCGGCAACTACGCCCTCCAGCGCGGGTTCCACCCCGGCGACATGGCCGACTGGTTCCACCGCTGCTTCGTCGACGGGTACGACTGGGTGATGATCCCCAACGTCGTCGGCATGTCCCAGTATGCCGATGGCGGCACCCTGGCCACCAAGCCGTACGCGGCGGGCGGCGCCTACATCAACCGGATGAGCGACTTCTGCGGCGAGTGCCGCTACCGTCCGACCGAGCGCACCGGCGAGGCGGCGTGCCCCTTCACCGCAGGCTACTGGTGGTTCCTGGCCCGTAATGAGCACCGTCTCAAAGGCAACCATCGCGTGGCCGTCCAGCTCAAGAACCTGCACCGGCTGTCCGACATCGACGAGGTGTGCGCACGCGAGCGGGACCGGGGAACCGATCCGCCGTGACCCGGGGTACCGGCCGCAGATCGACGTCCAGGCCGACCGCGTGGAGCGCCTCGGTGAGTCTGTAGTGGCCGGCGAACGGATCCTTGATGCGGGCGGCGCTTCCCGGGCCCTACCGGGCGAACCAGCGAAAGCAGCTCACGGTCGTCGTCGGACAGGCCGCGCTACTCCATACAGCCAGAGCCTGGCCTCCTGCTCCGGCGGCAGTTCGTCCACCCGGCGCCAGGCGATGGTAAAGGTCTCCGCCACGACGTGGGCCGTGTACTGCGGAGAGTCACAGCGGCGTGCGGCATAGGCTGCGATCCGGTCGCGTGTCTCCCCGTAGACGACCTCGAACGTGGCTACCCGGTTGTCATCCACGGGCGGTTCCCATGGCTGGTCTTCTTCGTAAGTACGAAACTCGAACATCCTCTACATGGCGCAAGAAGCCCGTCATTTCGCGTGACTTTGAGAGATCTTCAGAGTTGGCGAATCGGCCCCCCGCCCCGTCACACGGAGCGGTCGGCCTCACCTCAGCCGAAGGCCGAAGCGCTACCGACGACCCTGGTAGCGGCGCCTGGCGAGCGCGGCCACCACGGTCAGCGGGACCGCCGCGCCCGCCGCCAGGCCGAACAGCAGCGCGTACCTCCCGTGGTCGGCCAGCGGCCCGGCCGCCCATGACGCCGCCGCGCTGCCCACGAACAGCGCCGAGGCGAAGAACGCGATCGTCGTCCCCCTCGCCTCCGGCACCACGGAGGTGGCCCACGTCTGCAGCGACGAGTGCAGGAACGACCAGCCGCCGCCGAGCAGCAGCGCCGTCACGGTCACGGTCGGCAGGCTCACGTGCACGGTCACGATCGCGAAGCCGGCGCACAGCTGCGCGCCGCCCACGGTCATCAGCAGCGGCGCGGGCCAGCGTCCCACCAGCCGCTTGACGAGCTTGGACAGCGCCCACAGACCCAGCCCGTACGCGGTGATGGCGAGCCCGGCCACGGCGGCGGCGAACCCGGCGTGCTGCAGCGCGGTGGCCAGGAAGGGCATGACGCCGAGCAGGATCGCCCCTTCGACGAACGCCAGCCCGAACACCAGCAGCGCCCAGCCGTGCCCGAGCACCGCCCCCAGGTAGCGGCCCACGCCCCGCGCGGCGCCCGCGGGCCCGGCGCGGGGCGGCTCGGGCAGCGAGCGGAGCGCGAACGCGCAGACCAGCGCGCAGGCGGCGGGCACCACGAACGCCACCCGCCAGTTCAGCAGGCCGGCGAGCACCCCGCCGAGGCCGGTGGCCAGGGCGGTGCCGAGGGAGGCGGCGGCCATCAGGTCCGTGAGCGCGCGCTGCCGGATCGACGCCCGGACCGTGTCGCCCACGTACGTCAAGCTGGTGGGGATCACCGCGCCGAAGCAGGCCCCGGCGACGATCCTGGCCGCCACCAGCGCCCCGAGCACGGGCATGAGGGCGGAGACCAGCCCTGCCAGCGCCGCGCCGAGCAGCGCTCCGCGCATCACCCGTACCCGGCCGAACCGGTCGGACAGCAGCCCCCACAACGGCTGGGACAGCCCGTAGGCCAAGTAGTAGCCGCTGGCGGCGGCGACGGACGCCGACAGCGACACGTCCAGGTCCTCGGCGATCAGCACGAGCATGGGGGTGACGGCGAAGCGGTCGAAGCTGCTGACGAACGACGACACGGACAGGGCAGCCGGCGGCCGCTCGATGCTCACGGGGAGGTCAGGGGCTCTCATGCGTCCATAGTTCGTTTGTCTAACTAAGAGATCGAGTACCACTCTAAGTGTGGGAATGTCGTAGGGCGTCAGTAGGCTCTAAGGGTTGTCCTTCTCACAGGTGAGGAGATCCGTGTCCGCCTTCGCCCTCGACGACCCGTTCGATCGCCGCCCCGGACTGTCGCGGCCGGGCAGCGTGCTGCGCGCGGCCGCCGACTCGATACCGCCCTCCAGCCTCGTCCTGCTGGGGATCTTCAGCGTGCAGCTCGGCGCCGGATTCGCCAAGGAGCTGTTCGCGGCGCTGCCTCCGAGCGCGGTGGTGTTCCTGCGCATCGCGGCAGGGGCGCTCATCCTGGGCGCGTTCGTCAGGCCGCGGCTCAAAGGGCTGGCCGGGCGCGACTGGGCGCTGGGCATCGGCTTCGGCGCGACGCTCGCGCTGATGAACCTCTCCTTCTACGAGGCCCTGTCGCGGCTGCCGATGGGGATCGCCGTGGCCGTCGAGTTCCTCGGGCCGCTGGGCGTGGCGGTGGCGGCCTCCCGGCGCAGGCTCGACCTGCTGTGGGTGGGCCTGGCCGGCGCGGGCGTGGTGCTGCTCGCCCCCTGGGGGCAGTCGGCGTCGGTGAGCTGGGCGGGGATCGCCTTCGCGATGCTGGCGGGGGCCTGCTGGGCCGGATACATCCTGCTGTCGGCGGCGGCCGGGCAGCGTTTTCCCGGCACGAGCGGGCTGTCGTTCGCGATGATCGTGTCGGCCGTGGTGGTCGCCCCCGTCGGGATCACGACCGGCGGGGCCGACCTGCTCCAGCCCGAGCTGCTGCTGATCGGCCTCGGCGTGGGGCTGCTGTCGTCGGTTATCCCCTACTCGCTGGAGCTGCAGGCGCTGCGGCGCATGCCCAAGCGGGTGTTCGGCATCCTGATGAGCATGGAACCGGCCGCGGCGGCGCTGATCGGGGTGCTGCTGCTGAGCGAGTTCCTGCACGTGCAGCAGTGGGCGGCGATCCTCTGCATCGTGGCCGCGAGCCTCGGCTCGACGCGGATGGCCGACCGCGTGAGCAGGCGCGGGAAATCGTGAGCGGGCGCAGGAGACAGTGTCCGCACCCGCGTGACAGGTCCGCGTGACAGGTCCGCATGACGGGCCCACGTGATGGGCCGCCGCGCGCCCGTGGGATGGGGTCTCGGGCGCGCGGCGGGGGGCTCGGCCTCGGTGGGCGGGTGTGCCGAGCCCGGTGAAGGTCAGCGGAGTGCGGGAGTCCGCTTGACCAGGCTGACGCCACCACCCGGCAGCGGGAGTGGCGTGGTCCGGTGGTCCGATGGACCAGGACGACAGGGCCGCCGGGCGCCCGCGCGAGGCGCCGCTCAGCCGGCCCGCATCGAGGTTACCTCGATCAGGGAGCGCACGATCCCTAAATGTCGGAACTTACCGCTCGGATCGCGGGCCAACCCGGCATCGCCGGGCTCAGTGCTCGGCCCAGATGCCGCGTACGTGACCGATGTGCTCTTCCATGATCTGGCTGACGGCGGCGGCGTCGCCGCTCTTGAGCGCGTCGAGCAGCGCCAGGTGCTCCCTGGCCGAGTCGGCCAGCGTGCCCCGCTCGGAGAGCTGCGACAGCCCGTAGAGCCTGGCCCTGGTGCGCAGGTCACGCACCACGGAGACCAGGTGGGCGTTGCCGCACAGGGCCAGCAGCTCGACGTGGAAACGCAGATCGGCGTCGACGTACGCCAGCAGGTCGCCCCGCTCGCTGGCCGAGACGATCTCCTCGGCGACGGGCCTGAGCCGCTCGAACTCCTCGGCCCGCGCGCTGTCGGCCAGCCTGGCCACCGTGGGCACCTCGATGAGCTGGCGGATCTCGGTGAGCTCGTCGAGATCGCGGTCGGACAGCTCGGTCACCCGGAAACCCTTGTTGCGCACCGCCTCGACCAGGCCCTCCTTGGCCAGGTCGAGCATGGCCTCGCGGACGGGCGTGGCCGAGACGCCGAACTGGGCGGCCAGCACCGGCGCGGAGTAGACCACCCCCGGCCGCATCTCACCCGTGATCAGCGCGGCGCGCAGCGCATGAGCGACCTGCTCCCGCAGGCTCTGCCGCTCCCCCACCATCGGCAGGTCGAGCCGGTCCTCGGCGACCATCCCGCCACCCCCTCCTACGTCCAGGCCTCGTAAGCGGCAGCCGCGACCACGAGGTCCTCCCACGCCATGCCCGTGCCTTTGAACACGCGCGGCCCCGGCCCTGCGAGCACTCTTCCGGCGATCAGGTCCGCGAGGTTGCCGGCGAGATGACCAGTCGTGATCGTACCTTGGCGGATCGGGACGATCAGGTCACCCGCCTCCTCCATGGCGGCCGCCCTGGCCTCGACGACCACGGTGGCACGCGCGACGAGATCGCCGTCGAGCTCGCGGGCGCCGGGCTCGTGCGACCCTACGGCGACGACGGTGGCGCCGTCGCGGGCGAGCTTACCGGGGAACAGGGGTTCCCTGGCGGTGGTGCAGCACGCCACGAGGTCGGCCCCGGCCACCGCCTCATGGCTCTCGCCGTCCTCGGCCGAGGTCAGCGCCCGCGCGTCCAGCCCGAGCGCGCGGCAGTGCCCGGCGAGCGCCTCGGCGCGTCCGGGATCGCGCCCGACGACCGTCACTTCCGCGACGGGCGCCACCTCGCGCAACGCCGCCACGTGCCCCCACGCCTGCGGCCCGCTGCCGTACACCACCAGCCGCCGCGCCCCCGGCTGGGCCAGGTGGCGGACGGCCAGCGCCGAGACGGCGGGCGTGCGCAGCGAGGTGAGCGCGATCCCGTCCATGGCCGCGAGCGGGGCCAGCGTCCCGCCGTCCAGCAGCAGGTACGTCCCCTGGATCCGGGGCAGCCCCCGCCCCGGGTTGGCCGGCGCGACGGTGGCGGCCTTCACCCCCGCGTACCGCCCGGCCGCGGCGGGCATCAGCAGCAGTTGCCCGGCGGGCACGTCCACGACCGACCGTTGCGGCGTGTCCTCCGGGTCGAGCCCGGCCCTGAGGGCGTCCTCGAGAACCTGTACGGCCCGCCCGGGCGGCACCAGCCGCTCCAGCGTGGCGGCGTCGAGATACGGCAGCGTGCTCATCGCAGGGTGAACCCCGTTCCCATCGGATCGTCGGGATCGAGCTCGAAGGAGTGCCGCCCGGTCCGGTACGCCATGCCCTCGATCTCCGGGACGACCGCGCCCTCGGTGACGCCGGCCACCCGGGCGCGGAAGGTGCTGCCGACGACGCTGGTGTGGATCAGCGGGCCGCGCAGGCCCGAGTCGTGCAGCAGCGCCAGCCGGGCGGCGGTGCCCGACCCGCAGGGCGAGCGGTCCACCTCCCCGTCGGCGAACACCGCCACGTTGCGCTGGTGCGCCACGCCGTCCACGTCGGGCAGCTCGTCGTAGAAGATCACGCCGTAGACGCCGGAGAGCCGGTCGTCGGAGGGATGCCGGGAGGCGGGGTGGCCGGCCAGGTCGGCCTTGACGCGCCGGGCGTGCTCGATGAGCGCGGGCAGGTGCCGTGGCTCCACCGACAGCCCCACCGCCGCGGCGGGCACCGAGGCGTAGATGGCGCCGCCGTAGGAGACGTCGGCCGTCACCCCTCCGGCCGGCACGCCGCGGGCGATCACGAACGACGGCACGCTGACGAACGTCACCGCGCGCACGCGGCCACCGGAGCAGCGCACCCGGGCCGTGACGCGGCCCGACGGCACGTCGATGACCACGTCCGTCTCGCCGTCGGGAGCCGCGCCGGCCAGGCCCTCGCGCACCGCGTGGACGCCCAGCGCGATCGTGCCGTGGCCGCAGGCGGTGGAGAAGCCGTCCTTGTGCCAGAACAGCGCGCCGAACCGCGCGCCGGGGTCGTCGGGAGGGACCAGGAAGCACCCGTACATGTCGGCATGGCCCCGCGGCTCGTGGCACAGCAGCCGCCGCACGTGGTCGAACTCCGCCATCGCCGTGGAGCGGCGGTCGAGCACGCTGGAGCCGGGGATCTCGGGCACGCCGCCGGTCACGATCCTGAACGGCTCGCCGCCCGTGTGGTAGTCGACCGTCGTGATCGCGTCGCGTGGACCGGGCGCGCGGCTCACAGCTCGAACCCCGCGGGGAAGGGGTCGCGGGGGTCGAGGAAGTACTGGGCGGTGCCGGTGATCCAGGCGCGGCCGGTGATCGACGGCACCACCGCGGGTCCGCCGCCCACAGTGGTCTCCTCCAGCACCCGGCCGATGAACCGGGTGCCGATGAACGACTCGTTCACGAAGTCCCGCCCGAGCGGCAGCTCGCCGCGGGCGTGCAGCTGCGCCATGCGGGCGCTGGTGCCGGTGCCGCACGGCGAGCGGTCGAACCAGCCGGGGTGGATGGCCATGGCGTGCCGCGAGTGGTGGGCGTCGGAGCCGGGCGCGGCGAAATAGACGTGGTGGCAGCCGCGGATGCGGTCGTCCTCGCGGTGCACGGGCTCGTCGGCGGCGTTGACGGCCTCCATGGTGGCCAGACCGGCCGCGATGATCTCGTTCTTGGCCTTGCGGTCGAACGGCAGGCCGTAGGAGCCGAGGTCGACGATCGCGTAGAAGTTGCCGCCGTAGGCCAGGTCGTACGGGATCGTCCCGAACCCCGGCACGGTCACGGCGGCGTCCAGCCGGTCGCAGTAGGAGGGCACGTTGCGCAGCGTCACCGACGTGGCCATGCCGTCCTCGACGGCCACGTCCACCGCCACCAGCCCGGCGGGCACCTCCAGGCGCACGGTGGTGACCGGCTCGGTGACCTCCACCATGCCGGTCTCGACCAGCACGGTGGCCACGCCGATGGTTCCGTGCCCGCACATCGGCAACAACCCCGACACCTCGATGAACAGCACACCCCAGTCGGCGTCCGGCCGGGTGGGCGGCTGCAGGATGGCGCCGCTCATCGCCGAGTGGCCGCGCGGCTCGGTCATCAGCAGCGTGCGGATGTGGTCGAGATGGTCGCGGAAGTAGACGCGCCGCTCGGCCATGCCGGCGCCGGGGATCACGCCCACGCCGCCGGTGATCACCCGCGTGGGCATGCCCTCGGTGTGGGAGTCGACGGCGTGGAAAACGCGCTTGGTCCTCATCGCAGCCCTTCCGCCAGTGCCTTTCCGGTCGCCGCCCGCACAATAGCGGTCTGCTCCTCCGTGAGCGGCTGCCGGGGCGGCCTGCACGGCCCGCCGTAGCGGCCCGCCACGTCCATGGACAGCTTGATGGCCTGGACGAACTCGCTCTTCGAGTCCCAGCGCAGCAGCGGGTGGAGCGCGCGGTAGAGCGGCAGCGCGGTGTCGAGGTCGCCCGCGACCGCGGCCTCGTAGAGCGCGACGCCGGAGACCGGCAGCGCGTTCGGGTAGCCGGCGATCCAGCCCACCGCCCCGGCCACGGCCAGTTCGAGCAGCACGTCGTCCGAGCCGATCAGCACGTCGAGCCCTGGCGCCAGCTCGGCGATCTCGTACGCCCGCCGCGGATCCCCCGTGAACTCCTTGACCGCCACGATGAGCCCCTCCTCGTGCAGCCTGGCCAGCAGCGCGGGGGTCAGGTCGACCTTGGTGTCGTACGGGTTGTTGTAGGCCACCACCGGCACGCCCGCCCCGGCCATCACGTTGCGCCCGCCGACCGCCTCGGCGGCGGTCTCGATCACCCGGGCCCGCTCCCGCGGGGTCAGCGTCTGGTACTCGCCGAGCGATCCGTTCGCCACGACGCCGTCGCAGCCGCTGCCGGTCAGCCAGCGGCAGTGGGCGGCGTAGGCGTCGAAGTCGACCGGCAGGCCGTCGCCGTCGCCGCGCATCGGCAGCGCGGTGGCCACCATGACGCCGTGCCAGGGCTTGCTGCGGTGTTCCGTCACGAGCTCCTCCGGGGGTTCGGGTGAGGGGGTGGATCGTCCGCGGGGGCCCGATCGCTCGCCTCGCCGCTCTCGCTGAGCGCGCCGAGGGTGACCGGCTGGGCGATGGGGCGGCGGGGCGGCCGCGGCGGCTCCCCCGCCAGGCAGGAGACGGCGTATCCGCAGATGCGGCCCTGGCACCAGCCCATGCCCGGCCGGGCCAGCAACTTGACGGAGCGCGCGTCGGTCGCGCCGAGGTCCTGCGCCTCGCGTACGCGGGCCAGCGGCACCTCCTCGCACCGGCACACCAGCGTGTCGTCGCGCAGCCACCCTTGCCAGCCCGGTTCGACGGGGTAGGCCCGCTGCAACGCCTCCCCGAATGCCCGCCACCGCGCCCGCCGCCGCACGAGAACCCCAGGCACCACGGGCACCCCGGGCTCCCCCGGCTCCCCGGGCATTTCCAACTCCCCGGGCATTTCCAACTCCCCGGGCACTTCTGGCTCCCCGGGCATTTCTTGCTCCCCGGGCCTCCCGGCAGCAGCCGCCGGATCGCCGCCGGGCGCCGGAGCACGCGCCGTCGTCAGGTCACCGCGAGGGCCCGCTGCCGCGTCCGTGGACGGCGCCGGGGCGGTCCGGGGTGCCGTCCCGTGGCCGGCCACGATGGCCAGGCCGGCGATGCGGCCCTCCAGTTCGGACAGCCGCCACCCGCCGACCCCCGTGGGCTCGCCCGCCGCCCAGACGCCCGGGACGGTGGTGCGCTGGGCGGCGTCCACGCTGAGCACGGGGCTGCCGTCCACGTCGTGCCGGGTCTCGCAGCCGAGTTGCGTGCCCAGCTCGATCTGCGGCACGAAACCGTACCCGGCGGCCACGGTGTCGCACTCGACGACGCGGGTGGCGAGGACGTTCCACGCCTTGTCGAGGCGGGCCACGGTGACGGCCTCCACCTCGCGCTCGCCGTGCGCCGCGACCACCGCCTGGCGGGTGCGGTACGGCACCCGGTGCCGGGCCAGGCCCACCGCGTACCGTACCGCTTCGCCCGCTTTGTCCAGGGCCAGGAGCGGCTGCCTGACCAGCCCGAGCCCCACGCCGGCCTCGAACACGCCGAGCACACGCGCCCCCGCCCCGGCCAGCCCGCAGGCCACCGGGAGCAGGAACGGCCCGGTGCCGGAGACGACGATCCGCCGGCCCGCCACGACGCCGCTGCCCTTGAGCAGCGCCTGCGCGCCGCCGGCGGTGAGCACGCCGGGCAGGTCCCATCCGGGGAAGGGCAGCGGCCGGTCGTACGCGCCGGTGGCGATGAGCAGCCGCCGCGCCCGCACGGCGACCGTCCGCTCACCCGCCCCGCCGCCCGGCGCGGAGGAGGAGCGCGTCACGCAGTGCACGACCAGGGTCCCGTCCGGTTCGCGGGCGGCGCTCCACGCCTGGTGCCGCAGCAGCACGTCGGCACGCTCGCCCAGGGCCCGTCCCTGGCGCAGGAACCGGCCGAGCCCGGGCTCCGCGCCCGGGACGGCGGAGTGGCGGAAGTACTGGCCGCCGAGCCGCGCGCCGGAGTCCACGAGCGCCACCCGCAGGCCCGCCCGCGCCGCCGTGAGCGCGCCCGCGACCCCCGCGGGCCCGCCGCCGATCACCACGAGGTCGTACGTCACGACGTCGTCACCTCGTCCCCCGGCGCGGCCTCCAGGAGGCAGGCCCGCTCGGGCGCGCGCCCGTTGACGGAGATCAGGCAGTCGAAGCAGACGCCGATCCCGCAGAACAGCCCTCTGGGCCGCCCGCCGAAGCGGGTGCTGCGCCACGACCGCACGCCGGCCGCGTGCAGGGCCGCGCCGATCGTCTGCCCGGGGACGACCGGCACGGACCGGCCGTCGACCGTGATGTGGAACGTCACTGGTCCTCCTCGGAGAAACGTCCGGGCCGGAAGGGGCTCAGGTCGAGGTCGGGCTCCTGGCCGGCGACGAGCTGGGCGAGCAGGTGCCCGGTCGCGGGGGCGAGCCCGATCCCCGCGCCTTCGTGCCCGCACGCGTGGTAGAGCCCGGGCACGCGCGGGTCGGCGCCGATGACGGGCAGGTGGTCGGGACAGTACGGCCGGAACCCGCAGTAGGACCTGATGGCCCGCACCTCGCGCAGCGCCGGGAAGAGCGCGACCGCCTGCCCGGCCAGCCGCGCGAGCACCGGCACCGACGTCGTCCGGTCGAAGCCGACCCGTTCCCTGCTGGCCCCGATGAGCACGGTCCCCGCGGGGGTGCCCTCGACGACGGCGGACGTCTCCAGTCCCGCCGAGTCGCTGGCGACGTTCGTGACGTAGGCGGCGGTGTAGACCTTGTGCCTGATCAGCGGCTCGGGCAGGGGTTCGGTGACGAGGATGAACCCGCGCCTGGGCAGGATCGGCAGGTCGGCGCCCGCCAGCGCGGCCACCTCGCCGCCCCAGGTGCCCGCCGCGTTGATCACCGCTCCGCCGCGGACGTCGCCTTGCGTGGTGCGCACGCCCGTCACCCGGCCGCTCGAACGCGTGAACCCGGTCACCGCGGCGCCCAGCCGCAGGCGCAGCGTGCCGCGGCCGTAGCTGCGTGCCCCGTGCCCGAGCAGGGCGGCGGCGGCCAGCATGGGCTGCACCTGGGCGTCCTGCGGGTAGTGGACGCCGCCGGCGAGGTCGCCGGCCAGGTGCGGCTCGTAGTCGCGCAACGATCCGGCGGGCACGAGGGTGTGCTCGACGTCGTGCTTGGCGGCCTGTTCGGCGGCGAGGTCGGCGAGCCGCTCCTGGACCTCGGGGGTCTCGGCGACGACGAGCCCGCCCTTGGCCTCGAACTCGAACCCGCCGTTACCGCCGTGCCGCTCCGCCAGCGAGCGCCACAGCCGGTTCGACAGGACGGCCAGCTCCAGCTCGGGCCCGGGTTCCTTGTCGGACACCAGGACGTTGCCCTCGCCCGAGCCGGTCGTGCCGCCCGCCACGGGGCCACGGTCGATCACGGTCACGTCGAGTCCCGCCCGTGCGGCGTAGTAGGCGCAGGCCGCTCCCACCACGCCGGCGCCGACGACGATCACGTCGGACAAAAACCACCACCTCCCAAACAGTAATATGTCACATACTCAATGACCTTGAGAAGCCCCGTTCCAGGGACCGGCCCGCCCGGCCCTTACCATCGATACGTGAAGCTACCCACGGACCATCCCCACCCCTTCGTGCGCCGCCTGTTCTCCTTCTGGGCGCCCACCGAGAGGTCGATGCGCGGCTGGGCCATGGCCTCGGTGGTGGTCAACGCGGGCATCACGGTGACGGGCGCGGGAGTGCGGGTCACCGGCTCCGGGCTGGGCTGCCCGACCTGGCCGAGGTGCACGCCCGACAGCTTCATCCCGGTCGCGCACCCCGAGGTCTCACCGCTCAACATGGCCGTCGAGTTCGGCAACCGGCTGCTCACCTTCCTGGTGCTGGCCGTGGGGGTCGCGTGCGTGCTGTCCGCGCTGCGGATGACGCCGCGCAGGCGCTCGCTGGTGCTGCTGGCCTGGCTCCAGCCGGTCGGCATCGTGGCCCAGGCGCTGTGGGGCGGGCTGGTGGTCAACACCATGCTCAACCCGTTCACGGTGGGCATGCACTTCCTGATCTCCAGCGGCCTGATCGCCGCCTGCTGGGTGCTGTACGCCCGCGCGGGCGAGGGCGACGGCCCCGCGCGCCGGGTGACGCACCGCGACATCAGGCGGCTCGGCCACGTGCTGCTCGCGGCGGTGTTCGTGCTGCTGGTGGCCGGCGTGGTGGTGAGCGGCACGGGGCCGCACTCGGGCGACGCCATGGCCTCCCGCTTCGACCTCGACATCGAGATCGTGGCGCGCGTCCACGCCGACATCGCCTACGTCGTGGTGGGGCTGACGTTCGCGCTGGCGTTCGCGCTGCACGTGAACAACGCCCCGCGCCCCGCACGCCGGGCGGCGCTGGTGCTCTTCGCGGTGGAGCTGGCCCAGGGCGTGATCGGCTACACCCAGTATTTCCTGGCCGTGCCCGCCATGCTGGTCCTGCTCCACGTCCTCGGCTCGACGCTGGTCTGGATCGCCGCGCTGCGGGTGGTCACCTCGCTGCGCACGCGTGCCCCTGAGACCGCGCCCGCCGGCCCCTCCCCCACCGCGGCGCACGCCGCCGTCTGAGGGGAAATCGCGTGGTTTCTGGCGTTAGGTCCGCCACTCCCCCGGCCTGGGACAGGTGCGTTTTGCGGGGATAGGTCCGCCCCGCTCGGAAAACCGCTCAGGCCGTACGCACCACGCGCGTCCCGCGTCAGCCGGGCAGCCTCAGGGCACCACGCCCCAGCCGGGAGCCCGGGGCGGCCCGCGTCAACCGGGAGCACCGGGGGCGTAGCCCGGCGGGGATGAGCCCCTGGCGACCGAGCCGGCGTGCATCGATCGTACGGGGAAGTCCGCCCTGGCGGTGCTCATGCACTCCAGCAGCGCCCGCTGCTCCTCGTGGAAGGTCTGCTCGTCGACCACGTGGCGGGCCGCCCGCTCGTGCAGCAGGCCCAGCTCGGTGGCGGCCAGCTGGTAGTCGCGCATCGCGCGCAACCCTCGCTTGCCGCCGTGGGCCTTGGCCCACTGCCTGGCCTGCCGCCGCCGGGTGAACGCCGACAACATGTAGATGTCGGCCTGGGTGACCAGCTTGGTCGGCTCGTAGGGCGGAAGATAGCGCTGGATGAGGGCGACGATGCGCCGCCGGTCCCTGAACACCACGCCGATGAGCACGACCAGCACGACCAGCAGCGTCAGGTAGGCCACCACGAGCCCAGGGAAGCCGCCGTAGGAGGCCAGGCCGTTCCACAGGCCGTGCAGGATCATCGCGCCCGACCAGCCGGCCAGGACGGGGAAGATCCGGTCGCCGCCGCCGCGCTGGGCCGCGTAGGCGACCGCGACGCCGATCATGGAGCTGAACAGCGGGTGCGCGAGCGGCGACAGGATGCCGCGCAGCACCACCGTGACCGCCAGCCCTTTGACGCCCGAGCCGGACAGCGCGGCGATGTAGTAGCTGACGTTCTCGCTCATGGCGAAGCCGAGGCCGACCATGCTCGCGTAGATGACGCCGTCGGTCGGCCCGTCGAGCTCGGCCCTGCGGAACCTGAGCAGGCCCAGCAGGACCAGGCCCTTCATCGTCTCCTCCACCACGGGCGCGCCGAACGTGGCCGCGATGTTGCGGGCGCTGGCCTCCGACAGGCGGGCGGTGTCGATGATGTAGTGCAGGTTGAGCGAGTTGATCACGCCGGCGACCAGCACCGCGATGCCCGCGCCCCACGCGAACGCGAAGACCAGGTTGCTGCGCGGCTCCGGCTCCATCCGGTCGAGCGCCAGCACCGCGGCCAGCAGCAGCGGCACCGGCGCCAGCGCGAGCATGAGGGCGATGAAGAACTGCACCGGCGCGCCGTTGAACACCACGTCGAACGAGAACGAGACGAGAGCACAGATGCCGGTGAGCACCAGCCCGATGATCAACGCGAACGATGGGCGGTCCTTGAACACCCAGCGTGGATCACGGGTCGCCATAGGGTGACTTTAACGGATCAGAGTGCCGGGGTCCGTGCGGGTCGGAGCAGTGCGGGTCCAGGCCCGGCATGCCGTGGTCGACCTGGAGCGTGGTGTGGCCGATCTCGAAGCGCTCGTGCAGCAGGCGGGCGAGGCGCGTGCGTACGTCGTGGCAGTCGGAGCCCTCCGCCACGATCACGTGGGCCGACAGCGTGGGGTAGCCACTCGTCACCGCCCAGACATGCAGGTCGTGCACCTCCTCGACGTCGGGGTCGGCGGCCAGCACGCCGCCGATCTCGTCGGGGTCGAGCCCGCTCGGCGCCGCCTGCAGCAGCACCCGGCCGGAGTCGCGCAGCAGCCCCCAGCCGGCCTTGAGCATGAGCGCGGCCACCGCCAGGGCGGCGATCGTGTCGGCCTGGCGAAAGCCGGTCAGCCAGACCACGACACCCGCCACCGCCGTGGCGATGAAGGCGTACATGTCGTTGAGCACGTGCTGGAAGGCGCCCTCGACGTTGAGGCTGCGCCGGTCGGCCCTGGACAGCAGCCAGACGGCCAGCGCGTTGACGCCGATGCCCGCCAGCGCGGTGAACACGACGACGGGCCCCGACACCTCGGGCGGCTCCATGAGCCTGCGCACGCCCTCGTAGACGAAGTAGGCCACGAGCAGAAGCAGCGTCACGCCGTTGACCTGCGCGGAGAGGATCTCGGCCCGCTTCCAGCCGAACGTGTAGGCGCCCCTGGCCGGCCTGGCGGCGATGCGCATCGCGAGCAGGGCCAGCGCGATGGCGCTCGCGTCGGTCAGCATGTGGGCGGCGTCGGAGATCAGCGCGATCGAGTTGGCGATCACCCCGGCGATCACCTCGACGACCATGTAGCCGACGATGAGCGCGAGCGCCCCGGCCAGATAACGCCTGTCGGCGTTCGCGCTCAGCGCGTGACCGTGCCCATGACCGTGCCCATGACCCTGCCCCCCATCGGACCCGCGACCGGCCCCCTGGCCGTGATGATCTCCGCTCATCCGGTCTCCTTCAGATGCTCCCGGCTCAGGTCGAGCAGCATGCGGACATGGGCGTCGGCCAGCCGGTAGTAGATCATCCGTCCGGCCCTGCGGCTGGCGACGATCCCCGCCGTACGCAGCAGGCGCAGCGCGTGGGAGACGGCGGTGTCGGTCACCTCGACGGCGTCGGCCAGGTCGCACACGCACAGCTCCCCCGCCTCCAGCAGGGCGTAGAGCAACCGGGCCCGTGTCGGGTCTCCGAGCAGGCGGAACAACTCGGCCAGCCGGGTGGCCTCTTCCGGCGTCACGAGCCGGTCGCGGGTGGCCGCGACCCTGGCGGCGTCCGGCTCCTGCACCGCGCAGCCGTCCAGACCCGTGATAACACCTGAAGAGCTATTCATATGTGCACTATAAGGAGCAAGGAGGGCCCGGCGCAACGGCCGGGCGGAGGGTCAGGCGAGCAGCGGGTCGATCGCGACCGCGAGGAAGAGCAGCGCCAGGTAGGCGTTGGACCAGTGGAAGAACCGCATCGGGCGCAGGGCGACACCGCTCTTGCCGGCGTTGAGCCGGGCCAGCAGGCGGTGCACCTCCCACAGGCACACGGCGCCGAGCACGGCCGCCACGACGGGGTAGAACAGCGTGGTGCCGGCCACCGGCCACAGCGCCAGCGAGCACAGCACGGTCGCCCACGTGTAGGCGATGGACTCCAGGACGACCCGCCGCTCGGTGGCCACGACCGGCAGCATCGGCACCTTGGCCGCCGCGTAGTCCTCCTTGTAGCGCATGGCCAGCGTCCAGGTGTGCGGCGGCGTCCAGAAGAACACCACCCCGAACAGCACCAGCGGCGCCCAGGCGAGCCGGTCGGTGATGCCCGCCCAGCCGATCATCACCGGCATGCAGCCCGCGATGCCGCCCCACACGATGTTCTGGGCGGTGCGCCGCTTGAGGATCATCGAGTAGACCAGCACGTAGAACAGGATCGCGCCGGTGGACAGCAGGGCGGCCAGCGCGTTGGTGGTGAGCCACAGGCCCAGGGTGGAGAGCACGCCGAGCACGATGCCGAAGACGAGCGCCGCGCGCGGCGACACCTGGTGCCTGGCCAGCGGCCTGCGGCGGGTGCGGCGCATCTTCTGGTCGATGTCACGGTCGACGTAGCAGTTGAGCGCGTTGGCGCTGCCGGCCGACAGGGTGCCGAACACCATGACGGCGACGGACGTCCACAGCGGCGGCAGCCCGCCCGCGGCGAGGAACATCACGGGCAGCGTCGTGATCAGCAGCAGCTCGATGATCCGCGGCTTGGTGAGCGCGATGTAGGCCTTGACGATCATGCCGATCGAACGCGGCTCGCCCACCTTCGGGGACGGGGCCGTCGCCTGCCTGTTGGTGAGCACCGTCAAGGCGCTTCCAGCCTGTGCGGGGTCAACGCGTAACCTCTGATTAGAGCGGATCCATGGGTGGGCGCCGTGACGCCTCTGCGAACAACCAAACTGTAGTCGCAGGGTCGGCCGGTCCGGCCAATGGGGGGCTTGCGCCCCATGTGGGACGCCGGAGTGGAACGGGAATTGATCGTCGCCTCCACTCGGTTAGGGTCCCTGTGGGCGGGATAGCCAAACCGGCGTGACCAAAGACAACTAGATTCCGGAGATCGAGCACTTGAGCACCGAACTCGTGCCAGCCCTCGAATGGACCGACCTCGACAAGAAGGCCGTCGACGTCGTTCGAGCCCTGGCGATGGACGCAGTGGAGAAGGCGGGCTCGGGTCATCCCGGCACCGCCATGAGCCTGGCCCCCGCCGCATACCTGCTTTTCCAGCGCGTGATGCGCCACGATCCGACCGATCCCGGATGGATCGGGCGCGACCGCTTCGTGCTGTCGTGCGGCCACACCAGTCTGACGCTCTACATCCAGCTCTTCCTTTCCGGCTACGGCCTGTCGCTCGACGACCTCAGGCGGCTGCGCCAATGGGACAGCCTCACGCCCGGTCACCCCGAGCACGGCCACACGGCCGGCGTCGAGACCACGACGGGTCCGCTCGGCCAGGGTCTGGGCAACGCGGTCGGCATGGCGATGGCGGCCCGCCGCGAGCGCGGCCTGTTCGACCCCGGCGCCGAGCCGGGCGTCTCGCCGTTCGACCACCACATCTGGTGCCTGGTCAGCGACGGCGACATCGAGGAGGGCATCAGCCACGAGGCCAGCTCGCTCGCCGGCCACCAGAAGCTGGGCAACCTCATCGTCATCTGGGACGACAACCAGATCTCCATCGAGGACGACACGCTCATCGCCAAGTCGGAGGACGTCGTCGCCCGCTACGACGCCTACGGCTGGCACACCCAGAGCGTCGACTGGACCGAGAACGGCGACTACGCCGAGGACGTCCAGGCGCTCTACGACGCGCTGCAGGCGGCCAGGTCCGAGACCGGCCGGCCGTCGTTCATCCGGCTGCGCACCATCATCGGCTGGCCCGCGCCCAACAAGCGGAACACCGGCAAGATCCACGGCTCGGCCCTGGGCGAGGCGGAGGTAGCCGCCACCAAGGAAGTCCTCGGCATGGACCCCGCCAAGAGCTTCGACGTGCCCGACGAGGTGCTCAAGCACGCCCGCGCGGTCGCCCAGCGCGGCCGCACCGCCCATGCCGAGTGGGAGAAGGGCTACGCGGAGTGGCGGCAGGCCAACGCCGAGCGGGCCGAGGAGCTCGACCGCATCTCCCAGCGCCAGCTGCCCAACGGCTGGGCGCGGGCGCTGCCGTCGTTCGAGGCGGGCGCCTCGATGGCCACCCGCAAGGCCTCCGGCGAGGTGCTCAACGCGCTGGCGCCGGTGCTGCCCGAGCTGTGGGGCGGCTCGGCCGACCTGGCCGAGTCGAACAACACCACCATGAAGGGCGAGCCGTCCTTCATCCCCGAGGAATACCAGACCAAGGAGTTCCCGGGTAACCGCTACGGCCGCACGCTGCACTTCGGCATCCGCGAGCACGCCATGGGCGCCATTCTCAACGGCATCGCCCTGCACGGCGGCACTCGCCCCTACGGCGGCACGTTCCTGGTCTTCTCCGACTACATGCGGCCGGCGGTGCGCCTGGCCGCCCTGATGAAGCTGCCGGTCACCTACGTCTGGACGCACGACTCCATCGGCCTGGGCGAGGACGGCCCCACGCACCAGCCGATCGAGCACCTGTGGGCGCTGCGCGCGATCCCCGGCCTCGACGTGGTCCGCCCGGCCGACGCCAACGAGACCGCGTACGCGTGGAAGGCGGTGCTCCAGCACACCGACCGGCCCGCTGCCCTGGCCCTGACCAGGCAGAACCTGCCCGTCTTCGAGGGCACCAGCGCCGAGGGCGTGGCCAAGGGCGGCTACGTCCTGCGCGAGGCCTCCGACGGCCAGCCGCGGGTCCTGCTCATCGCCACGGGCAGCGAGGTGGAGATCGCGGTGAACGCCCGCGACCTGCTGGAGGCGCAGGGCATCCCGACGCGCGTGGTGTCGATGCCGTGTGTCGAATGGTTCAACGGGCAGGACATCGCATACAAGCAGACGGTCCTGCCTGCGTCGATCCGGGCTCGGGTCGCGGTCGAGGCGGGCGTCGCCCTCGGCTGGCACCAGTTCGTCGGCGAGTGCGGCGAGGTCGTCGGCCTCGAACACTTCGGCGCGTCGGCCCCGTACAGGACCGTGTACGAGCAGTTCGGGCTGACGGCGGAACGCGTGGCCGCGGCGGCACATGCGAGCCTGGCCAAGCTCGGTCAGGAAAAGGGCGAGACGACGGGAAACTGAACGAAGATGACTGAGATCCTGAACAAGCTGTCCGGCCAGGGCGTCGCCATCTGGCTCGACGACATCAGCCGCGAGCGCCTGCGCACCGGCAACCTGGAGCAGCTGATCCGCGAGAAGAACGTCGTCGGGGTGACCTCCAACCCGACGATCTTCGCCAACGCGCTCAGCAAGGGCGACGCGTACAACGCCCAGCTGCACGACCTCGCCGTACGCGGCGTCGACGTGGGCGAGGCCGTACGCGCCATCACCTCCTACGACATCCGCTGGGCCGCGGACGTGCTGCGTCCCGTCTACGACGCCACCGGCGGCGTGGACGGCCGGGTGTCGCTCGAAGTCGACCCGCGCCTGGCCCGCGAGAGCGAGAAGACCGTGGCCGAGGCGCGGGCGTTGTGGTGGCTGGTCGACCGGCCCAACCTGTTCATCAAGATCCCGTCGACGGTGGAGGGGCTGCCCGCGATCACGCAGGCGCTGTCGGAGGGCATCAGCGTCAACGTCACGCTGATCTTCTCCCTCGAGCGTTACCGCGCGGTCATGGACGCCTGGCTGGCCGGTCTGGAGGCGGCGCAGGCCAAGGGCCTCGACCTCAGCAAGATCGATTCGGTGGCGTCGTTCTTCGTCAGCCGGGTCGACACCGAGATCGACAAGCGGCTCGACAAGCTCGGCAAGCCCGAGCTCAAGGGCAAGGCGGGCGTGGCCAACGCGCGCCTGGCGTACGCGGCGTTCGAGGACGTGATGAACTCCGAGCGCTGGCAGCGGCTGCGCGCCGCGGGCGCCCGCCCGCAGCGGCCGCTGTGGGCCTCGACCGGCGTGAAGAACCCCGAATACTCCGACACCCTCTACGTCGACCAGCTCGTCGTCCCCGGCACCGTCAACACGATGCCGGAGAAGACGCTCGACGCGACGGCCGACCACGCCAACATCTCGGGCGACACCGTGCGGCCCTTCTACGAGCAGGCCTGGAACACCATGGCCGCGCTCAAGGAGGCCGGCGTCGACTACGACGACGTGGTGAAGGTCCTGGAGGACGAGGGCGTCGACAAGTTCGAGGCATCCTGGAACGAGCTGCTCGAGAGCGTCACCAAGAACCTGGTCCCGTGATGGAGGTCTCCTGCCGCGACGAGGGGGTGGCGTCCGCCGCCGCCTCCTTCGCGGGGCGCCTCGTCGCCGGCGGCGTGCCCGCGCGGCTCGCCGCCGGCGACCCCACGTTGTGGGGTGAGGACGCCGAAGCGGGAGCGCCGGCCGGCCCCCGCCGGCCGGCGCCGTCCCGCACCTCGCGCGAGCTGCTGCCCGAGCTGGGCAGGCTCGCCGAGCGAGCGCGCGCGCAGGGACTGACGAACGTGGTGCTGGCGGGGGCGGGCGGCTCGCCCGCCGCCGCCGAGGTGATCTGCGACACCGACGACGTGCCGCTCACGGTGCTCGACACGACCGATCCCGGGCAGGTGCTGCGCGCGCTCGCCGAGCCTCCGGACGCCACGATCGTGGTCGTGGCCGACGCGGACGGCTCGGCCCTGGAGACCGGCTGCCTGCTGCGGATCTACGAGCGATACTTCACCGACGCGGGCATCGCGCCGGCCGAGCGCATCGTGGTCGTCACCGCGCCGGGCTCGCCGCTGGAGCGGCGCGCGCGTGAGAGCGGCCACCAGGTGGTGCCGGCCGCCCCCGGCGCGGGCGGCCGTGCTCCGGCGCTGTCGGCGTACACGCTGGTGGCCTGCGCGCTGGCGGGCGCCCGCGTGGAGCGGCTGCTCGACGACGCCGAGCAGGCCCTCCCGCTGCTGTCCCTCGACACCGGCAACCCCGGGCTCGACCTGGGGGCGGCGCTCGGCGGCGCGGCGCTGGGCGGGCGCGACAAGCTGCTGCTCGAAGACCAGCTCTCGGCCATCGCCGGGCTGCCCGGCTGGATCGAGGAGCTGGTCGCGGGGGCCACCGGCAAGCGGGGCAGGGGCATCCTCCCCGTCGTCGGCGCCGATCCCGGCCGCGGCGGCGACGAACTGGTCGTCGCCATCGAGTCCGACGTCGGCGACGTACGCGTCGACGGACCCCTCGGCGCGCAGTTCCCGGTGTGGGAGTACGCCGCCGCCGTCGCCGGGCTGGCGCTGGACGTCGACCCGTTCGACCGGCCCGACGAGGCCGGCGCGCGCGACAACACCGTCGCGCTGCTGGCCCTGCCCGACCTGCCGACCGGCGCTCCCGCGTTCACCGACGGCCCCGTCGAGGTGTACGGCGGGGTCACGGCCAAGGACCTGCCCGGGCTGTTCGCGGAGCTGCTGCGCACCGTTCCGGCCGGCGGATACCTGTCGATCATGGCCTATCTCGACCGGCTGGCCGCGTTCGACGCTCCGGTGCCCGACGGGGCCGACTTCGAGCAGATGACCGACGCCTGGATGATGGCCGACGCGGCGACGCTGCGGGCGCTGCTCGCGTTGCGTACCGACCGGCCGGTGACCTTCGGCTGGGGCCCGCGCTGTCTGCACTCGACCGGCCAGTATCACAAGGGCGGCCCCCAGAACGGCGTGTTCCTGCTGATCACGGGGGCGGTGGCCGAGGACGTCGCGGTCCCCGGGCGGCCGTACACCCTGGGCCGGCTCCAGCTGGCGCAGGCTCTCGGCGATCTCGGCGCCGTGGAGACCCGCGGGCGTCCCGCCGTACGCCTGCATCTGACCGACCGCGCGGCGGGAGTCGCGCACCTGCTCGCAGCCGCACAGGAGGCTTGAGATGACAGACCCGGCAGCACCCGCGGAGGAGGCCGCCACGGTGGCAACCTCGGCCGCGGGCACCTCCACCACCATGGAAGTCCTGGCGGCCAACCCGCTGCGCGACCCGCGTGACAAGCGGCTGCCGCGGGTGGCAGGACCGTGCGTGATGGTGTTGTTCGGCGTGACAGGCGACCTGGCCAAGCGCAAGCTGCTGCCGGCGATCTACGACCTGGGGAACCGAGGGCTGCTGCCGCCCGGCTTCTCGCTGGTCGGGTTCGCCAGGCGCGACTGGAAGGACCAGGACTTCGCCCAGCTGACGCACGACGCCGTCAAGGCACACGCCAGGACGCCCTTCCGCGAGGAGGTCTGGAAGCAGCTCCGTGAGGGCATCCACTTCGTGCCCGGCGAGTTCAACGACGACGGGGCGTTCGACGCGCTGGCCATGGCCTTGAACGAGATCGACGAGACACGGGGCACCGGGGGAAACTACGCGTTCTACCTGTCGGTGCCGCCGAAGTTCTTTCCCGTGGTGGTCGAGCAGCTCAAGCGGACGGGGCTGTCCGACGCGCCCGAGGGCTCGTGGCGGCGGGTGGTTATCGAGAAGCCGTTCGGTCACGACCTGCGCTCGGCGCACGAGCTGAACGAGATCACCACCTCCGCGTTCCCGGAGAGCTCGATCTTCCGGATCGACCACTACCTGGGCAAGGAGACCGTCCAGAACATCATGGCGCTGCGGTTCGCCAACAACCTCTACGAGCCCATCTGGAACCGCAGCTTCGTCGACCACGTGCAGATCACGATGGCCGAGGACATCGGCATCGGAGGGCGGGCCGGCTACTACGACGGCATCGGCGCCGCCCGCGACGTGATCCAGAACCACCTGCTCCAGCTGCTCGCGCTGGTCGCGATGGAGGACCCGACCTCGTTCGACGCCTCCGCGCTGCGCCGGGAGAAGGAGAAGGTGCTCAAGGCCGTGCGGCTGCCCGCCGATCTCGGGCTCAACACCGCGCGCGGACAATACCTGGCGGGCTGGCAGGGCGGCGAGAAGGTCGTCGGCTACCTCCAGGAGGACGGCATCTCGTCAGCGTCCACCACGGAGACGTACGCCGCCATCAAGCTGGAGATCGCCAACCGGCGGTGGGCGGGCGTGCCGTTCTACCTGCGCACCGGCAAGCGCCTGGGCCGCCGGGTGACGGAGGTCGCCGTGGTGTTCCAGCGGGCGCCGCACCTGCCCTTCAGCGCCGACGACACCGAGATCCTCGGCCACAACGCGCTCGTCATCAGGGTCCAGCCGGACGAGGGCATCACCGTCAGGTTCGGCAGCAAGGTGCCGGGCACGGCCATGGAGGTGCGCGACGTCTCCATGGACTTCGCCTACGGCGAGTCGTTCCTCGAGTCGTCCCCGGAGGCGTACGAACGGCTGCTGCTCGACGTCATGATCGGCGATCCGCCGCTCTTCCCGCACCAGCGGGAGGTCGAGCTGTCGTGGAAGATCCTCGACCCGATCGAGGAGTTCTGGGCCACGCAGGGCCAGCCGGAAGGCTACGAGTCGGGTTCGTGGGGGCCGGAGTCGGCCGACGCGATGATGGCCCGCGACGGCCGCGTCTGGAGGAGGCTCTAGTGAGCGAACGAACCATCCGACCCGGCACGGCTGTCGCCGCGAGTTCGACGGAGGAGCGCCCGTGACGACCTTCATGTTGTCCGACACGACGGCGGGCAGGATCTCGGCGCAGTTCATGCACCTGCGCCACCAGATGGGCGCGCCCGCCATCGGCATGGTGCTGACGCTCGTGGTCGTCTGCGAGGAGCGCCACCAGTACGACGCCCTGCGCGCCGCCACCGAGGCGGCCCGCGAGCACCCCTCCCGCATCATCGTCGTGATCAAGCGGGAGGACGACGAGCCGATCAGGCTCGACGCGGAGCTGCGCATCGGCGAGTCCACGCCCGGCGAGGTCGTGGTGCTGCGCCTGTACGGCGAGCTCGTCGACCACGCCGACTCCGTGGTCAGCCCGCTGCTGCTGCCCGACACCCCGGTCGTGGTGTGGTGGCCGGGCGCGGCTCCCGAGGTGCCGTCGAAGGACTCCATCGGAGCTCTGGCGCAGCGGCGCATCACCGACGCCAAGGGCCTGGACGAGGGCGGCATCCAGTCGCTGGTGACCAGGGCCAAGGGGTACGCCCGCGGCGACACCGACCTGTCGTGGGCCAGGCTGACGCCGTGGCGCAGCCTGCTGGCCGCCGCGTTCGACCAGCCGGTGGGCCAGGTGCGCGAGGGGGTCGTGGAGAGCTCGAAGGGTCACCCGAGCGCGCCGCTGCTGGCCTCCTGGCTGTCGGAGCGCCTCGGCGCGCCGATCGAGGTCGCCGACTCGGCGGGCCCCGGCCTGACGTCCGTGCGGCTGAGCCTGGACGGCGGCGAGCTGTCGATCTGCCGGACCGACGCCCGCCTGGCCACGCTGTCGCGGCCTGGGCAGCCCGACAGGAACGTGGCGCTGGCCCGGCGCCACACCTCCGAGCTGCTGGCCGAGGAGCTGCGCCGGCTCGACAGCGACGAGGTCTACGAGGCAGCGGTCAAGCACTTCGCCCGCACGTACAAGGGATGACTCTCCCTCCCCGGGCGGCCCGGCCGTCCGGGGCCTCCTGCTGATCCTGGTGAGAAAGTAGTGCTCGTGAGCGTGCCCAATGTTGTCGTACACCGCAACGCCGACGTCCTGGCCAAGGCGGTGGCGGCGCGGATCATCACCCGGCTGGTCGACGTGCAGTCGGCCAAGGGGGCCGCGTCCATCGTGCTGACCGGCGGTACGGTCGGCATCGCCACGCTCGCCGCCATCGCCGCGACGCCAGCCCGCGACGCCGTCGACTGGCGGCGCCTGGACGTCTGGTGGGGCGACGAGCGGTTCGTGCCCTCGGGTGACAAGGAACGCAACGAGACCGGCGCCCGCGAGGCGCTGCTCGACCACGTCGACGTCGACCCCGAGCGGGTGCACGTCATGCGCGGCCCCGACTCGGGCATGACGGCCGAGGAGTCCGCCGAGTCCTACGCCGCCGAGCTGCGCAAGGCCGCCAGGCCGGAGGATCACGGCCCGGTGCCGAGCTTCGACGTGATGCTGCTCGGCATGGGCCCCGACTCCCACGTGGCCTCCCTGTTCCCCGGCATGCCGGCGCTCTACGACACGCGCCCGGTTGTGGCCGTGCACGGCTCGCCGAAACCGCCCCCCACACGCATCTCCCTGACGCTGCCCGCCATCCAGGCCGCGCGCGAGGTGTGGGTGGTGGCCGCCGGGGAGGAGAAGTCGGGCGCGGTACGCCTGGCCCTGTCCGACTCGGGGCCCGTGCAGGTGCCGGCGGCGGGCGCCAGGGGCCGGGGGCGGACCCTGTTCCTCCTGGACCGCGCGGCGGCCGGCAAGATCCCGCCGGGGCTCGGCCGCATGGCCTCGCCGTAGACCTGCCGTTCCGCGGGCGACCCTCGCCGTGGGGTCGGGCGGTCGCCTCGTCCTGTCAGCCGGCCGCGACGA
The DNA here is from genome assembly GCF_004348685.1 of Nonomuraea deserti. Lineage (GTDB taxonomy): Bacteria > Actinomycetota > Actinomycetes > Streptosporangiales > Streptosporangiaceae > Nonomuraea > Nonomuraea deserti. The sequence goes on from NZ_SMKO01000011.1 coordinate 99,354, forward strand.
GCGCGTCGATCTCCGCCACCAGGGCCTGCTTGCGCTCCTCGGCCAGGTAGGAGGCCCGGACGCCGTTGCGGGCGAGGGAGGCCAGTTCCCGCTGGCCGAGCCCGAAGACGTTCGCGGCGAGCCGGTACTCCCCGGCCAGCGTGGTGGCGAACATGGGCGGGTCGTCGCTGTTGAGCGTGACGTACAGGCCTTCCTCCAGCATCCGTGGCAGCGGGTGTTCCTCGATGCGGGCGACCTGGCCGGTGCGGAGGTTGGAGGTGGGGCAGACGTCCAAGGGGAGCTGCGTCTCGCGCAGGTGGGCGACCAGGCGGTCGTCGGCCAGGCAGTTGATGCCGTGGCCGATGCGCTCGGCGCCGTAGCCCTCGATGACCTCCCAGATCGTCTCGGGCCCGCTCATCTCGCCACCGTGCGGGACGCTGTGCAGGCCCGCCGCGCGCGCCGCCGAGAAGGCCGAACGGTAGGCGTCGCGGTATTTCGGGCGCCTCTGCTCGATCCCGCCGATGCCGAAACCTACCAGCGCGGCGGGAGGTTCTTGCAGGGCGTGCTCGACCGTGATCCTGGCGCCCTCCTCGCCGCACTCGCCGGGAATGTCGAAGATGTAGGCCATCTCCACGCCGTGCTCGGCCAGCGACCGGCGGGCCGCCAGGTCCAGGGCCTCGGTCACTTCGCGCATGGGCATGCCGACGACGTGGTGGGCGTAGGGCGTGACCTGGAGCTCGACGTAGCGGGCACCCTGGGGGGCGAGGTCGCGGGCCAGGCCGAGCACGAGCGTGGCCACGTCCTCCGGCTCGCGGACGAGCGCGTTGACGGCGGCGTACACCTGGGCGAAGTGGGGGAAGTCGCGGAAGGCGTAGAAGCGGCGCAGCTCCTCCTCCGTCACGGGGACCTCGCTGCCGGGGTGGCGGCGTGAGAGCTCCAGCACGGTCGCGACGGAGGCCGAGCCAACCAGGTGCACGTGGAGTTCGACCTTGGGTAGGGCGTCGATGAAGGCGTCGATGGTCATGACGACGACGATATGACCGGCTTCACAGGGCAAAACAGGCTTTGGCACGAAATTTCACATCAAGATGTTAGTTTCTGCGACAGGGCTAGGCTGAGAGGCGTGACCAACGCCGAAGCGTACGATCGCGGCTTCGCCCGTCTCAGCGCGCACACCGTCGCGCCCCTGCTCGCTCCGGCCCGCGAGACCCGGGCGCCGCGGCTGCTGGACGTCGGCTGCGGCACCGGTGTGGTGACGGCGGCGGCGCTCGCGCTGGGCGCCGAGGTCACCGCCGTCGACCCCGATCCCGGCATGCTGGAGCTGGTCGCCCGCCGCCACCCGCACGCGGCGGTACGGGCGGCCGCGCTGCCCGACCTGCCGTTCGAGGACGAAGCATTCGACGCCGTAGCGGGAAATTTCGTCATCAATCATGTGCCCGACACCGCCAAGGCACTCGCCGAGCTGCACCGCGTGCTGCGCCCGGGCGGCACGCTCGCCCTGACCTGGTGGAAGTCCGGCGAGATGACCGCCACGAGCGTCTTCGCCGACGCCATCGCCGCCGCCGGCATCCCGTACGACCCCCCGCCGCGCCCCTTCACGGCCCACGACACGCCGCCGCGCTTCACCGCGCTGCTGCGGGCGGCGGGCTTCCAGGGAGTGGCCGTCGACACCGTGCGGTGGCGGCACCGCGTCGACCCCGGCTCGTGGTGGGACGACATCGTCCAGGCGGGCGGCCCGCGCTTCGCGGTGATCTCCCGGCAGCCGCCGGAGACCGTCGAGCGCGTCAAGGCCCACTACGCCCGCCTCGCGGCCCCGTACGCGCTGGAGGGGTTTCCCGTCGGCGCCCACCTGGCCCGAGCCGCGCGCTGACGTCAGCTGAGGGCGAGCTCCTCGAAACGCACGCCCGTCAGCTCCGCGGAGACCTCCCAGAGCCGCCGGGCGAGCTCCTCCGACCTGGCCGCTGCGGAGGGCGTGAGCCGCTTGAGGGTGGGGCCGATGTACTCGCCGCCGCGGACGTCCGGCGAGGTGGCGGCGTAGAGCGAGGACACGGCGCCGCGCTCGGGCCGCTTCATGAGCAGGTTCGCGACGGGCTTGACCAGCCCTGTGCCGAAGATGCCCGTGGCGGTCATGCCCGGATGGGTGGCGACGCTGATCAGCCTCGCGCCGGCCCGCTCAGCGCGTCGCTGCAGTTCAAGGGCGAAGAGCATGTTGGCCAGCTTGGAGCGGGCGTAGGCCTTCATCCTGCCGTAACCGCGCCTCATGCCCAGGTCGTCGAAGTCGATGCTGCCCGCGGAGTGCGCGTCGCTGGCGACGGTCACCACGCGGGCGGCGGGGGCGGCGAGCAGGAGCGGCAACAACAGCCCGGTGAGCGCGAAGTGACCCAGGTGGTTGGTGCCGAACTGCTCCTCGAACCCGTCCCTGGTCTCCCGCCTGGGGATCATGCCGACGCCCGCGTTGTTGACCAGCAGGTCGAGCCGCTCGACCCCGGCGGCGAACTCCCTGACCGAGGCCAGGTCGGCCAGGTCGAGCCGCCCGTACCCGACCTGCGCGCCGGGCGCGGCCCGCCGGATCTCCGCGACGGCCGCGGCTCCCTTGGCCGGGTCACGCGCCGCCACGATCACGTGGGCGCCGTGCCTGGCCAGCTCGAGAGCGGTGGGCTTGCCGATGCCGGTGTTGGCACCGGTCACGATGGCCGTCGTGCCCGCGAGGCCGGGCATCGAGGCGGAAGTCCAGCTCATCGCCACTCCTGGGTGTACGCAGCCGTTTCCCTCACGTTACAAGCCCGGCTCGGGACGCCTGCCGGCGCACGTGCCGCTCCCGTGGTCAGTGCTCCAGTCGCCCGCGCGCGTGCCGTTCCTCGCGCCGCGCCACCTCGAGCCGCTGCCGGCTGTCGGCCAGCCTTCTGCGTGCCTTGGCCAGCTTGCGCTCCAGCGACGCGACCTTGTCCGCGCGCTCGTCGTGCTCCTTCGTGGCCGCATCGAGCGCCTCGCGCCACTCGCGGTGCGCGGCCTCGGCCTCCTGGCGTTCCCTGGCCTTCCTGGCCTCGGCCTCCTCGCGCTCCCTCGCGCGGGCGGCCTCGTCGTCGGGTGACGGCTTCCTGCGGCCCGCCGGCCGCTCGTGCGGGACCGGAGCGGGGGCGAAGCCGCTGTAGCTGAGCGGCTTCGCCAAAGTGCCGCGCCGCACCTGCCCGGCCGCGTCGGCGTCGACCATGGCGGCGTCCAGGGTCTGATCCACCTCGACGGACGCCGCGGCCGACAGGTCCCCTGCCTGCCTGGCGAGCCTGCCCACCGTACGCGTCACCTCGCCGCGACGCCGGGTGAGCTCGGCCAGCGCGGCGGCGTCCTGCTCCTCCCAGGCCGCCCGCAGCCGCTCCCCCACCTCCAGCAGCTCGCCCAGCTCGCCGGGGTGCTCGCGGGCGACCCGGTTCACCGCCCAGGCGGACACGGTCGGCTTGCGCAGCTTCGCGATCTCGCGCGACAGCCGTACGTCACCCGCGTCCTTGGCCGCGCTTGCCTCGGCCGCGCGGGCGGCGGTGAACTCGGACGGCGGCAGGGCGTAGAGCCGGCCGGCCACCTCGTCAAGATCCACACAGGACAAATACCCCACATCCGCGGGTTTCTAGCGCATAGTGGAAACAGCCCCGAGTCGAACGGAGACATCCGGTGTTCGAGCGCTTCACCGACCGTGCGCGCAGGGTCGTCGTCCTCGCCCAGGAGGAGGCGCGGAGGCTGGACCACGACCACATCGGCACCGAGCACATCCTGCTCGGCCTCATCCACGAGGGCGAGGGGCTGGCCGCCCTGGTGCTCGACGGCTGCGGGGTGGAGCTGGGCCCCGTACGCGCCTTCGTCGAGCGCGAGGAGGGCCGCGGCGTGAAGTCGCCGGGCGGGCACATCCCGTTCACGCCGCGCGCCAAGAAGGTGCTGGAGCTGTCGCTGCGCGAGGCGCTGCAACTGCGCCACAACTACATCGGCACCGAGCACATCCTGCTCGGGCTGGTCAGGGAGGGCGCGGGGCTGGCCGCCCAGGCGCTCGTGGACGCCGGCGCGGACCTGGCCGACGTACGCCAGCGCCTGCTGGACCGGGTGGGCCGCGGCTCCAGGGACCACCCCGGCGAGATGTTCCACTCCGGCGGCGCCGCCCTCAACGAACGGCTCACGCAGATCCAGGAGAGCCTGGAGCGCATCGAACGCCACCTGGGCATCCAACCGCCGGCCGGAAAGCCGCAGGACGAAGAGGGCCTAGGCTGAGGCCATCGCGCCCACGGGCAGGCGGGCCGCCACGACCCCAGGGTCCTCGGTGTAGCCGAGCGTGGCGCCCAGAGAGATCAGGAGCCTGCGCATCCTGGCGTTGTCCGACAGCAGGGTGGCCCTGACCTCGGCGTATCCGAGATCGCGGGCCGCGTGCACCAGCAGCCTGGCCATCACGGCGCCCAGACCGCGCCCCTGCCAGCGGTCTTCGACCAGGATGGCCATCTCGGCGCTGCCGGGATCGGAGGTGAACATGAGGTTCGCCAGCCCGACGACCTGCCCGTCATGCCCGGCGACCAGCGAATGCCCCCGGTTCCTGTCGCACATCCGGTCGAAAACGCGCTCGGGCAGCACCGGCAGCGCGGTGAAGTAGCGGAACCTGCGCGACTCCGGCGAGCACCTGTCGTGCAGGTCGCGTACGGCCTCGCGGTAGATCGAGGTGAGCGGGCGGACCGTGACCTCCACCCCGTCGGCGAGCTTGATGCCGCGTTCGGCGCCCTCCCGCTCGGTCGCCGGCTGGGCGAGCCGGGCGAAGGCGGCCGCCCTGGCCGCCTCGGTCGAGGTGAAGGGCAGCTCGCCGCGGCGCAGGCGGACCGCGCGCCGGGCGGCCACGGGCACGACGAGCAGGGTGGGGTCGGGAAGATCAGGCACGGATTCACCATAGATCCACCGGGCATCGTCCGCGCGCAGCAGCTCGGCCAGCAGCTCCGGCAGCCGCCACGGCATCGAGCGTAGCCGGGAGGCCAGCAGCAGGGCCCTGGTGGGCTCGTCGGTGAGCTCATGGGCCGTGGCGGGGACCACCTGGACCCGGCGGCCACCGGCCGCCTCCAGAGCCTGACGCACGGTCTCGGGGTGGGCGGGGATGTCGGCGACGAACTCGTCGACGGTGCCGTCGGTGTCGGGCTGGACGCTCAGCCCGAGAATGTTGCCGCCCCTGTCGGCCAGGGCCGCCGCCAGTGACGCCAGCCGTCCGGGTCGCTCGTCCACCGTGGTCCGGATGCGCAAGAATCCCATGGCACGAGCATGCCTGGTGGCTGTTACACCACCGCTAACGAAGTGTTTCATCGGGATATGTGCCGGTTTATCACCGTATCTGGCGATGCATCCGCCCACCGGCCCTCATCGTGGCACGCCGCGGGGACGGCACGATGGGCGCCCGACGACCTGTCCAGAGAGGGAGACCCCATGAACATCCTCTTCCGAGGAGGCCGCGTCTTCACGCCCGACGGCGTCGTGGCGGAGGCGGTGCTGGTGCGCGACGGCGTGATCGCCGCGGTGGGCCCCGAGCGGGAGCTGGCGCGGCTCCCCCACGAGACCGTGGACCTGGACGGCGGGCTGCTGGCGCCGGGATTCATCGACGCGCACATGCACCCGGTGCAGGCGGGTCTCGAACGCGCAAGGTGCGATTTGTCGGAGGTATTCGGCCTTGATGCGTATGTCGGAACGATCGCCGCCTATGCTGCGAAAAATCCCGATAAAGCGTGGATTGATGGCGGCGGCTGGGACATGTCGGCATTCCCGAACGGGCTCCCCCACCGCGACCAGCTCGACTTCCTCGACCGTCCCGCGTACCTCATCCAGCGTGACCACCACGCCGCCTGGGTCAACGGCCGGGCACTCGAACTGGCCGGCATCACCGCCGCCACCCCCGACCCGCCCGACGGCCGGATCGAGCGCGACGCCGGGGGCGCGCCCACCGGGGTCCTGCACGAGGGTGCGATGGATCTCGTCGGCCTGCTCACCCCGCGCCCGTCCGCCCAGGATCTGCTCGACGCGCTGGCACGGGCGCAGGAGCACCTGTTCTCGCTGGGCATCACCGGCTGGCAGGACGCCATCGTGGGCTCCTACGCGGGCTCGGACGACCAGCTGCCCACCTATGTGGCGGCGGCCGGCTCCGGCCTGCTGCGGGCCCGCGTGGTGGGCGCCCTGTGGTGGGACAGAACGCGCGGCCTGGACCAGATCCCCGGCCTGGTCGAGCGGCGGGCCGCCACCGAGGGACTCGACCGGTTCCGCGCCACCTCAGTCAAGATCATGCAGGACGGGATCACGGAGAACTTCACCGCGGCCACGCTGGAGCCGTACTGCGTGTGCGGCGGCACGGGCCTGTCGTACGTGGACCCGGTCGAGCTCAGGCGCTATGTGGCCGAGCTGGACCGGCACGGCTTCCAGGTGCACGTCCACGCCATCGGGGAGCGGGCGGTGCGCGAGGCGCTGGACGGCTTCGAGGGCACGAACCCCGCCAACCGCCACCACATCGCCCACCTGCAGATCATCGAGCCCTCCGACGTGCCGCGCTTCGCCGCCCTGGGCGTCACGGCCAACCTGCAGCCGCTCTGGGCCACACACCACGCGCAGATGGACGAGCTGACGCTGCCGTTCCTGGGCGAGCCGCGCGCGTCGTGGCAGTATCCCTTCGCCGACCTGATCGCGCACGGCGCCCGGTGCTGCGCGGGCAGCGACTGGCCGGTCTCGGACGCCGACCCGCTGCAGGGCATGCACGTCGCGGTGAACCGCACGGAGCCGGGCGGCTCGGTGCACGCCGGCTACCCCACCGCGCAGATCCCGTTCCTGCCCGCCCAGCGCCTCGACCTGGCGACGGCCATGACCGCCTACACGGCGGGCTCGGCCTGGATCAACCGCTCCCCGGCGGGCGTGGTCGAACCGGGACGCCCCGCCGACCTGGTGGTCCTGGACCGCGACCCGTTCGAGCTGCCGCCTGGCGACCTCTGGACGACGCGGGTGCGCATGACGTTCGTGGACGGCGAGCCGGTCCACGAACAGGGCTGACGAGCGCATCCCTCCAGGGCCGGGAACGGCGAAAGGGCCCCGCACGACGCCGGGACCCTTCCGTTGACACGCCTACCAGGGGGACTTGTTGTTACGCAGGCGCTCCAGTGCCTCCTCGAGGATCGCCTTGCCGTCCTTGTCGCTCCTGCGCTCCTTCACGTAAGCCAGGTGCGTCTTGTACGGCTCGTTCTTGGGCGGGGCAGGCGGGGCCTCCTCGTCCTGTCCGGCTGGGAGGCCGCAACGCGGGCAGTCCCATAGCTCGGGGACCGCCGCGTCACTGGCGAAGCTGGGGCGCGTCTCGTGCATGTTGGCGCACCAGAACGAGACCCGCACTCTCGGAGCTGCCTCGCCGCGCTCGGCCTCCCCCATAGGGCCGGCGCCGACTCGGCTGCCACGGATCGCGTTGCCACTACCCACGGATGAACTCCTCGCTCGATCGCCCCGCGCGCAGACACGGGGGGAGAATCACTGTCACGCGTTGACTTGCTTGCTCAGGGCCGCAGAAGCAGGCCGAGAGCGACGATGCAGACCAACCAGATGATGCCGGTGATGACGGTCAGCCGGTCGAGGTTGCGCTCCACCACCGAGGAACCACCGAAGTTCGACGAGAACCCGCCGCCGAACATGTCGGACAAGCCGCCGCCCTTACCCTTGTGCATCAGGACGAGCAGGATCATGAGAAGGCTCGCCAGGATGAGGGCGATAGAGATTCCGAGTTCCACGGTATGCCTGTTCCTTCAATGCTCTGTTACGCGTGACGATTCAGACTTGCTTCTTGAGGGTACGGCCTGATGTCAAGTCGCACCCCCAGAACGGCTCAGTTAGCCGGGCATATCGGAGAAACGGCAGATCTTCGTGTACTCCCCGGCGTCGATGCTCGCACCACCAACGAGCGCGCCATCGACATCGGGCTGAGCCATGATCCCTGCGATATTGCCTGACTTGACCGAGCCACCGTAAAGGATACGGACCGCGGAGGCCACTTCGGAGTCGTAGAGCTCAGCGAGTCTCACTCGCAAAGCTCCGCAGACCTCCTGAGCGTCCTCCGGGGTGGCCACCTCGCCGGTGCCGATCGCCCACACCGGTTCGTAGGCCACCACTATCGATTTTGCCTGCTCGGCCGTGATTTTGCGCAGCGCTCCGTCGAGTTGGCCAAGACTGTGCGCGATGTGGCCGCCCTCTTGGCGCACCGGCAGCCCCTCGCCCACGCACAGGATGGGGGTGAGCGAGTGCCGGTAGGCGGCCTGCACCTTGGCGTTGACGACGTCGTCGTCCTCGCCGTGGTATTGCCGCCGCTCGGAGTGGCCGATCGTGACGTACGTGCAGCCGAGCTTGGCCAGCATGGCGCCCGACACCTCGCCGGTGTAGGCCCCGGCGTCATGCTCGGAGAGGTCTTGGGCGCCGTAGACGATGCGCAGTTTGTCGCCGTCGACCAGGGTCTGGACGCTGCGCAGGTCGGTGAACGGCGGCAGGACGGCGACCTCGACCTTGTCGAAGTCCTTGTCGCTGAGCCCGAAGGCCAGCTTCTGGACCAGCGCGATGGCCTCGAGGTGGTTGAGGTTCATCTTCCAGTTGCCGGCGATGAGCGGCTTGCGGGTGGTCACGTCATGCCTCCAGAGCCGCGAGTCCGGGAAGGGTCTTGCCTTCAAGATATTCGAGACTGGCCCCGCCGCCTGTGGAGATGTGCGAGAACCCGTCTTCCGGCAGCCCCAGCCGGCGTACGGCCGCCGCGGAGTCGCCGCCACCCACCACGGTGAAGGCGCCGCCGCTGCCGGTCTGGGCGATCAGTGCCTCGGCCACCGCCCTCGTGCCGCCCGCGAACGCGTCGAACTCGAACACGCCCATCGGGCCGTTCCAGAAGACCGTTCTGGCATCGGCCAGCTTGCTCGCGAACAGCTCGCGCGTTCTGGGCCCGATGTCGAGCCCCTCCCGGTCGGCCGGGATCGCCGTGGCGTCGACCACCTCGTGCTCGGCGTCGGCGGCGAAGGTGACGGCGGCCAGCACGTCGACCGGCAGGACGAGCTCGACGCCCCGCTTGGCGGCCTCGTCGAGGAAGCCGCGGACCTGGTCGAGCTGGTCTTCCTGGAGCAGCGACCTGCCGACCTCGTGGCCCTGCGCCTTGAGGAAGGTGTAGGCCATGCCGCCGCCGACGAGCAGCCGGTCGACCTTGGTCAGCAGGTTGGCGATGACGCCCAGCTTGTCGGAGACCTTGGCGCCGCCCAGCACGACCACGTAGGGCCGCTCGGGCTCCTGCGTCAGCCTCTTCAGCACCTCGACCTCGGCCACGACCAGCCCGCCCGCCGCGTGCGGCAGCAGCTGGGGCACGTCGTAGACGCTGGCGTGCTTGCGGTGCACCGCGCCGAAGCCGTCGCCGACGTAGAGCTCGGCCAGCCCGGCCAGCCGCTCCGCGAAGGCACGCCGCGTGGCGTCGTCCTTCGACTCCTCGCCGGGCTCGAACCGCAGGTTTTCCAGCAGGACGACCTGGCCGTCCTGGAGCGACTCGACACAACCGCGGGCGCTGTCGCCGACCACGTCGGAGGCGAATGCCACGTCCTGGCCGAGCAGCTCGCCGAGCCGCCTGGCCACCGGCCGGAGCGAGTATTTCGCCGTGACCTGGCCCTTGGGCCGGCCCAGGTGGGCGCAGACCACGACCTTGGCGCCCGCGCCGGTCAGCGCGGTGATCGTCGGCACGGACGCCTGGATACGGCCGTCGTCAGTGATCTTCTCCCCGTCGAGGGGAACGTTGAGGTCGGCGCGCACGAGCACGCGCCGGCCCTTCACGTCGAGATCGTCGAGCGTGCGCATGCTCATGCTCCTGCTCTCACTCCGTGAGGCCGGCGCGGTCGCCATATGCCGCCGCCTTCCCCCACTCTGGTCGCTTCGCTCCCGCCGCTCCTCCAGGCGGCGGCGCTCCCTCGCAGCATCAGAGACCGCGGCCGACCAGCTCGATCAGGTCGGCGATGCGGTTGGAGTAACCCCACTCGTTGTCGTACCAGCCGACGACCTTGACCTGGTTGCCGATGACCTTGGTGAGGCCGGCGTCGAAGATGCAGGAGGCCGGGTCGGTGACGATGTCGGAGGAGACGATCGGGTCCTCGGTGTAGCTGATGATGCCCTTGAGCGGGCCGTCGGCGGCGGCCTTGATCGCGGCGTTGACCTCGTCGACGGTGACGTCGCGGCTGACGTCGACGGTGAGGTCGGTGGCCGAGCCGGTGGGGATCGGCACCCGCATGGCGAAGCCGTCGAGCTTGCCCTTGAGCTCGGGCAGGACCAGGCCGATGGCCTTGGCTGCGCCCGTGGAGGTGGGCACCACGTTGAGCGCGGCGGCGCGGGCGCGGCGCAGGTCCTTGTGCGGGCCGTCCTGCAGGTTCTGGTCCTGCGTGTAGGCGTGGATGGTGGTCATCAGACCCTTCTCGATGGTGAAGGTGTCGTGCAGGACCTTGGCCATCGGCGCCAGGCAGTTGGTGGTGCAGGAGGCGTTGGAGATGATGGTGTGCTTGGCCGGGTCGTAGGCGCCGTCGTTGACGCCCAGGACGATCGTGACGTCCTCGTTCTTCGCGGGCGCGGAGATGATGACCTTCTTCGCGCCGTTGTCGGCGTGCACCTTGGCCTTGGTGGCGTCGGTGAACAGGCCCGTGGACTCGAGCACCACGTCGACGCCGAGGTCGCCCCAGGGCAGCTTGGCCGGGTCACGCTCCTCGAAGACCTTGATCGCCTTGCCGTCGACGGTGATCTCGTCGCTGGTGGCCTTCACCTCGTAGGGCAGCCGGCCGAGGATGCTGTCGTACTTCAGCAGGTGAGCGAGCGTCGCGTTGTCGGTCAGGTCGTTGACCGCGACGATCTCGATGTCCTTGCCGCTGGCGGCGACAGCGCGCCAGAAGTTGCGACCGATGCGGCCGAAGCCGTTGACGCCTACGCGGATGCTCACGGGAACCGATCTCCTCGAACAAATGATGGCGGGCTGGTACCTCAACCACGAACCTTATCGGACTCAAATTGGTTTAGACCACTTCAGGTGCCCCGCTGTGAATCGTCGTTCCGGGGGCGCGTTTTGCGAGGTTCGAGTAAAGTGCCCGACTCGTCGGAGTAAATTCGTGATTCTCTGGGGGCTGAGATGTCACACAAGCGGTCCGGCCTGCTATCCGGACTGATCGTCGGCCTGCTGGCCGGGCTGATCTGCGCGGCGGGCCTGGGGGCGGCCGTGCTCTTGCAGGAAAGCCTGCCCGGCGACATCACGGCGTTCGGCAACGGACTTCCTCTCCCTCTGGCCCTGTCTCTCGTCATCGCTCTGGTGGTGTCCTTCGCCATGGGCTCGGTGCGCCCGCGCACCTTCGTCCTGGTGCCCGTCGCCACGCTGTACGCGGGCGGATCCGTGGCGGCGGGCCAGATCGCGGGGCTGGCCGTCATGATCGGCTCCGCCCAGCGCACACCCGGCAGGCAGACCCCGGCCGGTCTGTCCGACGTCACCCTGCCCGCCTTCACCGAAGGCCTGCCCGAGGCGACGGCCCTCTATCGTGACCCGCTGACGGAAACCTGGCCCGCCTGGCTCTACATCGCCGTCGCCGCTCTGGCCGCCCTCGTCCTGGTCACTCTCCGGGTCACCCGCGTACGCCGCTCGCAGCGGGCCCAGGAAGCCGAGAAAACCGAGGTGGAGGCGGAGGAGCCGCGCGAGCCGGAATACCGGGCGCCGTTCGAACCCGCCCAGGCCCCGGCGCCCAAGCCCACCACGGACCTGTTCACCCCCCGCAAACCGGCCCGCGAATGATCACACGGCCCATCACGACCCACGACCCATCACCACCTACGACCCACGACCCATCGCGACCCTCGGCCCAGCATGCCCACAATCAGACGGCACACAACCAACCCGTATCGGACGGCGGCTCAGACCACTCCGCCTGCGGCGGCACCGCCCCACCAAGGGCGGCTCACCCTGGCCGCCCACCACAGTCCAACCCGTGACCAGGCGGCCACCCAGCCCCAACCATGCCACCCGGTACAACCCCGACCCGTGACCAGGCGGCCGGACCGAACCCGCGCAGTCGCACGGGTTGACCTGTGACTGCCCAGCGCAGAGCCCATGTCCACGAATGACTGCCCAGCGCAGAAGCCCATGCCCGCAAAGCCTCACCCAGCCAGTGCCCGCACCGAACACGCCGACCCCGGCAGGCACATTCGTCGGGCGAACCCCCGCCGTCCCTCCGGACCACGGAACCCGGCCGACGACGCGCTCGTCACGGCGAGCAGCCCGTGAGCCTTCACGACCGGCCAGGACAGACGGCGACACACGTCGGCGCGTGCGGTCCACTGTGCGGTGCCGTAAAACATGCCACAAGCACGAACGGCCACGTCGGCGCGGGGGGACGCACCGTGACGCCGGTCAGGGAGCGAGCATGTCGACGGTGAGATTGGCCTCGGTGTTGGGGATGCCCAGGTCGGAGGCGCGCTTGTCGGCCATGGCGAGCAGCCGCCGGATGCGGCCCGCGATCGCGTCCTTCGTCAGCGGCGGGTCGGCGATCTGCCCCAGTTCTTCCAGGGACGCCTGCTTGTGTTCGACCCGCAACCGCCCGGCCACGACCAGGTGTTCGGGCGCCTCGTCGCCCAGGATCTCGAGCGCCCGCTGCACCCGCGCTCCGGCCGCCACCGCGGCCCGCGCCGAACGCCGCAGGTTGGCGTCGTCGAAGTTGGCCAGCCGGTTGGCGGTGGCCCGCACCTCGCGGCGCATGCGCCGCTCCTCCCAGGCGAGCACGCTGTCGTGCGCCCCGAGCCGGGTGAGCAGCGCGCTGATCGCGTCGCCGTCGCGCACCACGACGCGGTCGACGCCGCGCACCTCGCGCGCCTTGGCGTGGATCTTCAGCCGCCGTGCCGAGCCCACCAGCGCGAGGGCGGCTTCCGGCCCCGGGCAGGTGACCTCGAGCGACATCGAGCGGCCCGGCTCGGTCAGCGAGCCGTGGGCGAGGAAGGCCCCGCGCCAGGCGGCCTCGGCGTCGCAGGCGGCCCCCGCCACCACCTGGCGGGGCAGCCCGCGAACCGGCCGGCCGTGGTTGTCGATGAGGCCCGTCTGCCGGGCGAGCGCCTCGCCGTCGCGGTAGACGCGGACCACGTAGCGCGAGCCCTTGCGCAGCCCGGCGGGCGCGAGCACGAGGACCTCCGCCTTGTGCCCGAACACCTCACCGATGTCCTTGATCAGCCGCCGCGCCGTGGCGTTGGTGTCGAGCTCGGCCTCGATCACGATCCGCCCGCCCACCAGGTGCAGGCCGCTGGCGAACCGCAGCAGCGTCGAAACCTCCGCCTTGCGGCAGCACGGCTTCAGCACCGGCAGGCGGCTCAGCTCGTCTTTCACCACACCTGTCATCGCCATAAGCGTTAGTCCTCCCCCATTCAGACCGGCTCCCGTCAGTCTCTCGCACCTTGGCGCCACGCCGACCAGGATCAACGCTTCTGGAGGAAAATCTCGTCCAGGACGGAGGCAAGACGTCGTGGGTCATGCCGGGGAGACCCGTCAGCGGCCGCCACGTCGGCCATCACCAGCCGGGCGTCGAGGGCGGCGGCGGCCTTCTCCAGCGCGCCGGGATCGTCGACGATCCCGGTGTCGGCGAGCACGACGTCGATCGACAGATCGGGAGCGTGCTGCCTGAGCACCTCCAGATGCTGCTGGGGGGAGAAGTCGTCGGTCTCGCCCGGCTGGGGCGCCAGGTTGAGCGTGACGAGCCGCCTGGCTCTGGTCGCGTGCAGGGCCCTGGCCAGCTCGGGCACCTTGAGGTGCGGCAACACGCTGGTGAACCACGATCCCGGCCCGAACACCACCCAGTCGGCGTCGAGCACGGCCGCGACCGCCTCGGGCCGCGCCGGCGGATCCTCGGGCACGAGCGTGATCGCCTGCACCCTGCCGGGCGTCAGCGCACACGCCACCTGCCCGCGTACGGTCGAGATGACGCCGTCCAGCTCCACCTGCGCCACGATGTCGAGTGGCACCGACGCCATCGGCAGCACCCGGCCGTGTGCGCCGAGCAGCCGTCCGACCCAGTCGAGCCCGGCCACGGAGTCGCCGAGCAGTTCCCACAACGCGACGATCAGCAGGTTGCCCACGGCGTGCCCGTGCAGTTCGCCCTCGCTGCGGAAGCGGTGCTGCACGACCTCGCTCCACGTGCTGCCCCACTCGTCGTCGCCGCACAGGGCGGCCAGCGCCATCCGCAGGTCGCCGGGCGGCAGCACGCCGAGCTCGCGGCGCAACCGGCCGCTCGATCCGCCGTCGTCGGCGACGGTCACCACGGCGGTCAGCTGGTCGGTGACCATCCGTAAGGCCGACAGGGAGGCGTAGAGCCCGTGCCCGCCTCCGAGCGCCACCACTTTCGGCCCGATCCCGCCGACCCGAGCCCCGCACTCATCCGCGCCGGCAGTCAACGACCTGGCGCCACCGCCCGAGAGGTCCGCAACGACTCCATCCGAGCCACTCCCCGACGGACCCGAGACAGCCTCGCCCAGGCCACCCTCCGACGGACCCAAGACAGCCTCGCCCAGGCCACCCTCCGACGGACCCAAGACAGCCTCGCCCAGGCCACCCTCCGACGGACCCAAGACAGCCTCGCCCAGGCCACTCCCCGACGGGCCCGAGGCATCTTCGCCCCGGCTACTCTCCGACGGGCTCGCGGCGACTTCGCCCGCACCGCTACGTGGAGTCCGCGCCCCGCCGGCTACCGGATGCGGCAAGGCGGCTTGGAAGCCCTCATCGGTCACTCCCGCCCCACATCCCGATGACTCACCTGGACCTCCATCCCGCGGTCGCGCAGGCGGGCGGCGACCTGCTCGGCCATGGCGACGCTGCGGTGCTTGCCACCCGTGCAACCGACCGCGAGCGTGGCGTAGCTCTTGCCCTCGCGCGCGTAGCCGACGGCGACCACCTGCAGGACCTCCTCGTAGGCGTCGAGGAACTCCTTGGCCCCTGGCTGCCCGAGCACGTAGTCGCGGACCGGCGCGTCGAGCCCGTTCATCGGCCGCAGGTCGGGAACCCAGTGCGGGTTGGGCAGGAAGCGGCAGTCGACCACGAGGTCGGCGTCGACGGGGAGCCCGTATTTGAACCCGAACGACACGACGTTGACCCGCAGCCCCGGCCGGTCCTCCCCGCCGAAGAAGGAGACGATCTTGTGGCGCAGCTCGTGCACGTTGTGCGACGACGTGTCGATCACGAGGTCGGCGTTGGCCCTGACCTCACGCAGGATGCCCCGCTCCCTGGCGATGCCGTCGACCAGGCGGCCCTCGCCCTGCAGCGGATGCGGCCTGCGGACGTTCTCGAACCGGCGCACCAGCTCTTCGTCGCTGGCTTCCAGGAACACCACCCGCACGCGTACGCCGCGCCCTTCGAGTTCCTCGATGGCGGCGTTGAGGTCGGTGGTGAAGGCCAGGCTGCGCACATCGACGACGGCCGCCACCTTGTCGGCGGCCAGCTTGACCTTGCCCGCCTCCTCGGCCATCGCGAACAGCAGCCCGGGCGGCAGGTTGTCGATGACGAACCAGCCCAGGTCTTCGAGTGCTTTGGCCGCCGTGCTGCGCCCGGCGCCCGACATGCCGGTGACGATGACGAACGCCGGCTCGGTGCTCATTGTCTCACTCCGTCCGCCGGCTCGGCCTCACGAATGTCCATGTCAGCGGCCCTCCCGGCCTCATCACCATAGCGGAGGCGGGCAAGCGGGCGGCCGGCGACGTGGACGTCCTGGCATCCTGGCGAGATCAAGGCGAATCTCCCTTCAGCGTCGACACGATCACCTCGGCGATGGACGGGCCGATGCCGGGAACCTCGCAGATCTCGGCGGCCGTGGCCGCGCGGAGCTTCTTCACGGAGCCGAAGTGCTTGAGAAGCGCTTGCCTGCGCGCCGGCCCGAGACCTGGCACGCTGTCGAGCGCGCTCTCCTTCACCGTCTTGGACCTCTTGGAACGATGGTAAGTGATGGCGAAGCGATGTGCCTCGTCACGCACGCGCTGCAACAGATAAAGGCCCTCGCTTGAACGTGGCATGATCACGGGCTGGTCGTCGCCGGGCAGCCAGACCTCCTCCAGCCGTTTGGCCAGGCCGCACACGGCCACGTCGTCGATGCCGAGCTCGTCGAGCGCCCGCTGCGCGGCGGCTGCCTGGGGCCCCGCGCCGTCGACCACCACCAGGTTGGGCGGGTAGGCGAACTTGCGTGGCTTGCCCGTCTCGGGATCGATCGGGCCGTGGCCGTCCTCGGTGTCGGGGGCCAGCTCACCGGTGGCGGAGCGTTCTTCGAGGTAGCGGCGGAAGCGTCGCATGATCACCTCGTGGATCGAGGCGACGTCGCCCTCCTTGGTCTTGACGGCGAAGCGGCGATATTCGCTCTTGCGCGCCAGGCCGTCCTCGAACACCACCATCGACGCCACGACGTTCTCCCCCTGAAGGTGGGAGACGTCGTAGCACTCGATCCGCAGCGGCGCCTGGTCGAGGTCGAGCGCGTCGGCGATCTCCTGCAGGGCCTTGCTGCGCGTGGTCAGATCGCCGGCCCGGCGGACCTTGTGCTGGGCGAGCGACTCCTTGGCGTTGCGCTCGACCGTCTCCATCAGCGACCTCTTGTCGCCGCGCTGGGGCACGCGCACCTCGACGCGGGCGCGCCGCTGCTCGGTCAGCAGCTCGGCGACCGCCTCGTGGTCGGGCGGCAGCGCGGGCACGAGCACTTCGCGGGGCATCGCGTCGGGGCTCGCCTCGGCGTACATCTGCAGCAGGAACTGCTCGACCAGCTCGCCCGGCGTGATCTCCTCGACCTTGTCGATCACCCAGCCGCGCTGGCCGCGGATGCGGCCGCCGCGCACGTAGAAGACCTGCACGGCGGCTTCGAGCGGGTCTTCCGCGAGCGCGATCACGTCGGCGTCGGTGCCCTCGCCGAGCACGACCGCCTGCTTCTCCAGGGCGCGCTGGAGCGCCTGGACGTCGTCGCGCAACCGCGCGGCCCGCTCGTATTCCTGCTCGGCGGCCGCCTCGCGCATCTCCTTCTCCAGCCGCCTGATGAAGCGGCTGGTGTTGCCCGCCATGAAGTCGCAGAAGTCTTCGGCGAGCTCGCGGTGCTCCTCCGGGGTGACCCGCCCGACGCACGGCGCCGAGCACTTGTCGATGTAGCCGAGCAGACACGGCCGGCCGATCTGCCCGGCCCGCTTGAACACGCCGGCGCTGCACGTGCGCACAGGGAAGACCCGCAGCAGCAGGTCGACCGTCTCGCGGATGGCCCACGCGTGGGAGTAGGGGCCGAAGTAACGTGTGCCCTTGCGCTTGGCCCCGCGCATGACCTGCACGCGCGGGAAGTCGTCGGCCATGGTGACCGCGAGATAGGGGTAGGACTTGTCGTCACGGTATTTCACGTTGAAGCGCGGGTCGAACTCCTTGATCCAGGAGTATTCGAGCTGCAGCGCCTCGACCTCGGTGCCCACCACCGTCCAGTCGACGTCGGCCGCCGTGGTCAGCATCGACTGGGTGCGCGGGTGGAGCGCGGAGAAGTCGGCGAAGTAGGAGTTGAGCCGCTGGCGCAGGCTCTTGGCCTTGCCGACGTAGATCACCCGGCCGTGCGCGTCCCTGAACCGGTAGACCCCGGGGGAATCGGGGATCGCACCTGGTTTGGGCCGGAAACTCAAGGGGCTGCCCGCTGATCTCGCCACGGTTCAAAGACTAGTAGCCCCTACCGACAAGGTTGCCCGGCCCGCCACGCCGCGCAACGCGCGACCGGCCGGCCGCGACCGCTAAGCCAGGGTGATCTGGTCGCCGTCGACCTTGATCTCCTGCGCCGCCAGCGGCTTCTCGGCAGGTCCGTCGGTCACCGCGCCGTCGGCGATCGCGAACTTGCTGCCGTGGCACGGGCAGACGATCGAACCGCCCTCGACGCTGGCGACCGGGCAGCCCTTGTGGGTGCACAGCGCGCTGAACGCCTTGAAGTCGCCCTCGGTGGGCTGGGTGATCACGATCTTCTGGTCTTTGAGGATCGTGCCGCCGCCGACGGGGATGTCAGCGGTCTTGGCCAGCGCACCGGCCTGTGGCGCGCTGGACTCTGGTGCGCTCGACTGAGGTGCGCTCGACTCTGCGGCAGTGCCGGCGTCCTGTGCGGTGTCGGTGCCGCCGCCACACGCGGTGACCGCCAGCGCGAGGCCACTTGCCCCGACACCTGCGATCACCGCCCGGCGGCTCTGAAGGTCGTTTCCCATGCGCCTCACCCAAACGCACCCAGGTGAGAAAATCATGAGACAAGGTTTAGGCGAGTCTGATCTTATCGCCGTCCACGCTGATCTTCTTCTCCTCGAGCGGCCCGCCGGCCGGCCCGTCCGCCACGGAGCCGTCCTCGATGCTGAACTTGCTGCCGTGGCACGGGCAGTTGATCGTGTTGTTCGAGACCGTGGCGACGGTGCACCCCGCATGGGTGCACACCGCGCTGAACGCCTTGAAGTCGCCCGCGGTCGGCTGCGTGACGACGACCTTCTCGTTCTCGAAGACCTTCCCGCCGCCCTCGGGGATGTCGCTGGTGTCGGCCAGGGCCTTGCCTCCGCCGGCCGCCGCCTTCTTTTTCTTCGGCGCCTCAGACGACGGCTCCTCCGCCGGTGGCTCCGCGACCGCTTCCGTCGTCGGCGAACCGTAGCTCGCGCAGGCCGTCAGAATCGCCGCGAGCCCGGCGCCTCCGGCGCCGAGCACCACATTCCGGCGTGTCGTTTCCGTCATGGTGCGTCCTCCCAGATTGGTTCCACTTCAGGTACGGCAGCGCTCCCGCGCCGGTTCAGCGTGCCTGAGCCCAATCCGGGGTGACTACGCACATTTACCTGTTCAGCACACCGCGTCGCGCGCCACGTCAGGCGACCACGATGCCGTCACCCTCGACCTTGACCTGGTACGCGGCCAGCCCGCCGGTGGCGGGGCCCTTGGTGGCCTTCCCGCTGTCGGCGGCGAACTCGCTGCCGTGGCAGGCGCACGTGATGACGTTGTTCTCGGGCGTGCTGACGACGCAGCCCTTGTGGGTGCAGACCGAGCTGAACGCCTTGTAGACACCCTGCGTCGGCTGCGTGACCACGATTTTCAGGTCTTCGACCAGCGTGCCCCCGCCCACGGGCACGTCGGCCGTCTTGGCGAGGACCTTACCCTTGAGGCTCGGCTTGGCCTCGGCGCCACCCGCCCCGCATCCGGCGAGCGCCCTGTCTCTTATACGCATCTGAGTCTGCCGACTACTACTC
>NZ_SMKO01000120.1 GCF_004348685.1 Nonomuraea deserti
CATCAGGCGGCCTCCGAGGTTCCTCTACGGCTCGTGGGCTCGTAGATGTGTATACGAGACAGCCCCGCAGCCGTAGTCCGCTCCCGTTCGCCCGAGCCAGCCACCCGGAACCGGGCCCTCGCCGGCCCACCCCGGACGCGAGGAGAACACGTGCCCGCGCCGGCCGAAACCCCGCTCGCCCGCACCTCAGGGCGTCGTCGTTCCGCGCGGCGAGCTCGCGGAACGACGGTGGACGCAGAGCCAAGAAGTGTGGGCTGTCGCTCAACAATCCCCCCGGGCGCTTGGGCAGTCTGGAGCTGACAACCCGCTGAACACCGGGGGTTGGCCCCCTGAGGGCTGTTGCCGATCTGCCAGTCGTTGAAGGGAAACCTACGTGCCCAAGCTCTCCACCCGCCTGACGACATTCAGCGTCGCCGCCGTGACCGCGATCAGCCTGGCCGCCATGACGAACCCTGCCCAGGCAGCCGCCGCCGAGACGCTGCTCCTCTCGTGCAACTCGAACGCCGGCTACGCCTCGGCGTACGTCTACTACACCAACAGCGGCAGGACGATCACGAAGATCGACTACTACATCTACAACGAGAACGGCAGGCGTACGAAGAACAACATCACCATCGGCGACTCCGGAACGGCGCCGGCCACGAAGACGTCCACCGACAGCGCCATCTCGAACGACGGCGTGCGCAACCTCCGTGAGAAGAACTACTCCCGAGGCCAGGGCTGGATCCGGTTCGAGGCCATCTTCGACGTGCCGAACGCCGGCGACCCGAGCTGCGAAACCTCGGAATACCTCTAGCCTCCGCCGCAACCGCCAGATCAGGCGACTCTGCCTGGCCCTTCAAGGATGTGCATGTAGCGTCCTGAAGCTGCAGTCGATCTTCGATCCTGATCGGGTTCGAGGTCCCGTCGAGCCCGGGAAACGTAAAAGAGCTCATGGCTCTCGGTCGCTACCAGCACGGATATGTCCTCACTGCTTGACCGATCCGGTTGCTGAGAGCGAGCCACACCCATGCCGGCCCGCCCGGTCGAATCATCTGCGTCCGGGCGGGGGGCAGGGTGAAACGCCGGCGAGGTCAGTTGTCGCCGGTGAGGCCGGCTTTGCGCAGGGCTTCGGCCATGGCGCCCGTGGGCGCGGGGCGGCGCTGGCCGCCGCGCCCGCGCTGGCCCCCGTCGCCGTTGCCGCGCTGTCCGGTGCCTCTGCCGCCGTCGCCGCGACGGTCGTCGCGCCCGCCCTGACCGCCACGGCCGTCACCACGACCGCCCTGACCGCCACGGCCGTCACCACGACCGCCCTGACCGTCGCCACGACCGCCCTGACCGTCGCTCCGGCTGCCCTGGGAGCCACGCCCGCCCTGGCCACCGCGGCCGTCGCCACCGCCCTGGATGCCTTGGCCGTCGCCACGAGCGCCCTGACCACGGCCGCGCCGGCCGTCACCACGGTCGCCGCCGCGGCCGCTGTCGCGACTGTCGTCGGCGCTGCGGGCGCCCTGGCGGCCGGTGCCGCGGCGGGGGCCGTCGGCCGGGGACTGGGCGGTGATCTCGTCTTCCAGGCGCAGCGTCAGGGAGATGCGCTTGCGGGGGATGTCGACGTCGAGGACCTTGACGCGCACGATGTCCCCGGGCTTGACCACGTCGCGGGGGTCCTTGACGTAGTTGCGGGACATGGCCGACACGTGGACGAGGCCGTCCTGGTGCACGCCGACGTCGACGAAGGCGCCGAACGCGGCCACGTTGGTGACGACGCCTTCCAGGATCATGCCCGGCGTCAGGTCGGAGATTTTCTCGACGCCCTCCTTGAAGGTGGCCGTCTTGAACGCGGGCCTCGGGTCACGGCCCGGCTTTTCCAGCTCCCGCAGGATGTCGGTGACCGTGGGCAGGCCGAACGTGTCGTCGGTGAAGTCGTCGGGCCTGAGCGAGCGCAGTGCCGCGGTGTTGCCGATCAGCGTCTTGAGGTCGCTCTTGACGGCGCCGAGGATGCGCCGCACCACGGGGTAGGCCTCCGGGTGCACGCTGGACACGTCGAGCGGGTCGTCGCCGCCGCGGATGCGCAGGAAGCCGGCGCACTGCTCGAACGCCTTGGGCCCGAGCCTGGGCACGCTCTTCAGCGCCGAGCGCGCGCGGAAGGGACCGTTGGCGTCGCGGTGACGGACGATGCTCTCGGCCAGCGTCGAGCCGATGCCGGACACGCGCGTGAGCAGCGGCGCCGACGCGGTGTTGACGTCGACTCCCACGGCGTTGACGCAGTCTTCGACCACCGCGTCGAGTGAGCGGGAGAGCTTGGACTCGGCGAGGTCGTGCTGGTATTGGCCGACGCCGATCGACTTGGGGTCGATCTTGACCAGCTCGGCCAGCGGATCTTGCAGCCTGCGGGCGATGGAGACCGCCCCGCGCAGCGACACGTCGAGCTCGGGCAGCTCCTGCGAGGCGTAGGGAGAGGCGGAGTAGACAGAGGCGCCGGCCTCGGAGACGACGATCTTCGTCACCGACGGCATGTGCTGGACCAGCTCGCCGGCCAGCTTGTCGGTCTCGCGCGACGCGGTGCCGTTGCCGATGGCGATCAGCTCGACGCCGTGCCGCTGCGCCAGCGCGCCCAGCACGGCGAGCGACTCGGTCCACTGCCGCTTGGGCTCGTGGGGATAGATCGTCGCCGTCTCGACGACCTTGCCCGTGGCGTCGACCACGGCGACCTTCACGCCCGTACGCAGACCGGGGTCGAGCCCCATCGTCGGCCGCGCGCCGGCCGGAGCGGCGAGCAGCAGGTCGCGCAGGTTGGCCGCGAACACCCGCACCGCTTCGTCCTCGGCGGCCTGCCACAGCCGCATGCGCAGGTCGATGCCCAGATGCACCAGGATGCGCGTGCGCCAGGCCCAGCGCACGGTCTCGGTCAGCCACTTGTCGGCCGGCCGGCCCTGGTCGGAGACGCCGAACCGGGAGGCGACGCGCATTTCATAGTCGGGGCTGTCGTCGGGCTCGAGCGTGACGGAGAGGATCTCTTCCTTCTCGCCCCTGAACATGGCCAGGATGCGGTGGGAGGGCAGCTTCGTGAACGGCTCGCCGAAGTCGAAGTAGTCGGAGAACTTGGCCCCCGCCTCCTCCTTGCCCTCGCGCACCTTGGACACCAGCCGACCGCGGTTCCACAACTGCTCGCGCAGAGCGCCGATGAGGTCGGCGTCCTCGGCGAAGCGCTCGATCAGGATCGCCCTCGCGCCTTCGAGGGCCGCGGCCGCGTCGGCCACCCCCTCGGTGACGAAGCCCTCCGCGGTTGCCGCCGGGTCACGCGCGGGATCGGCGAGCAGCTGGTCGGCCAGCGGCTCGAGGCCCAGCTCGCGGGCGATCTGCGCCTTGGTGCGCCGCTTGGGCTTGTAAGGCAGGTAGATGTCTTCGAGCCTGGCCTTGGTCTCCGCCGCCATGATCTGCTCGCGCAGCTCGTCGTCGAGCTTGCCCTGCGACTCGATCGACTCCAGGATGGCCGCCCTGCGCTCCTCCAGCTCGCGCAGGTAGCGCAGTCGCTCCTCGAGCGTGCGCAACTGCGCGTCGTCGAGTGCGCCGGTGGCCTCTTTGCGGTAGCGCGCGATGAACGGCACGGTCGCGCCGCCGTCGAGCAGATCGACGGCCGCCTGCACCTGCCCGTCGCGTACGCCGAGCTCTGCCGCGATCCGCTGGTGAATAGAGAGCACTTGCCTGCCTTTCGATGGTCCCGCCGGTCAATTGTGCAGGACTACGCCGTCTTTCATGACCAGAGTGCGCGCAGGGTGAACGACCACGGCCTCCGCCGGACCTCCCGAGGGCACGACCACCAGGTCGGCCCGGTCGCCCTCGGCCAGGCCGTAGCCCGTGAGCCCCAGCGCGCGGGCGCCGCCGTAGGTGGCGGCCTCCAGCGCCAGCTCGATGTCCTCGTCTCTGCGGAACGTGCTGCGGTAGGCGACGTGCATCGCCCGCTCCAGCATGTCGCCGCTGCCGTAGGGGCCCCACAGGTCGCGGATGCCGTCGTGACCGCACGCGATCGTGACGCCCGCGGCCCGCAGCTTCCTGATCGGCGGCACGGGGAAGCTGTAGACGGCCCCGGTCGCCAGCGCCACGCCCGCCTCGGCGAAACCCCGCGCCAGGCGGTCGATGTAGGCCTCGTCGAGCTGGCCCAGGGCGTAGGCGTGGCTGACCGTGACCCGGCCGCCAAGCCCGAGCACCCTGGTGCGCTCGGTGATGAGCTCGAGCTCCCAGCCGCCCAGCGAGCCGCCGTCGTGCAGGTGGATGTCGAGATGCGTGCCGTAGCGCTCGGCCAGGCCGAAGATCAGGTCGAGGTGGCGCACCGGGTCACGGTCGATGCCCGCCGGGTCGAGCCCGCCGACCGCCTCGACGCCGCTCTTGAGCGCCTCTTCGAGCAACTCGGCGGTGCCGGGGTTGGTCAGCACGCCGTGCTGCGGGAAGGCGACCTGGCGCACGTCGAGAGGGGAGCGCGCGGCGGCCTCGCGCACGGCCTGCACGCCGCGCAGCCCGACCTCGGGATCGATGTCGGTGTGGGTGCGGACATGGGTGGTGCCGGCCGCGCTCATACGATCCAGCAGCGCGCCGATCCGCTCGACGCTCGGCACGCCCAGCTCGGCCCGGCGGGCGAGGTCGTTGCCGATGCGGCCGGCGAGCGTGTCGTCGGCGGAGTGGGGCACCCACGGCCCGCCATAGAGCGTCTTGTCGAGGTGGCAGTGGGCCTCGACAAGGCCGGGCAGCACCACCTGACCCGCGACGTCGACGACCTGGGCGGCGGGTGCCTCGATGCCCTGGCCGACACGCGCGATCCGGCCGTCGCGGACGAGGATGTCGGCGGGTGCGCCGAGCCCCCAGGGGAGCCCGCCACGGAGCAGCACGTCGGTCATGCCCAGCACCCTAAACGGCCGGACCGACGATTTCCGTGTCGCCGCTGTGACGGTTCCGGACCGCGGGCGGGTGGCGCGGACGTCATCCAAGTTGACGGATGCCCGGGGTGGACGGGCTGGATGATCGGGTCAGCTGGGGTTGCGGGCGAAGAGTTCGAGATGGTGGCAGGAGCGGCAGCGATAGGCCTCGATCTCCCACTTGGCCCGGCCGAAGAGCTTGGCTCCGCCGAACAGGCCGCGTTCGAGCGCGCCCTCCACCCATCTGACGTACCCCTGGTCGGAGTCCATCAGAGTCTCCCGAGGGGACCGTCGCCTTGAGGCGACGGGTGAATCGGGAGCGGGTGGGCTGCCAGGGCCCGAGTGTGTCCTGACCTGTCAGGTCTGCGCTTCACGCATGTTCTTCCTGGTTTTGTCGGCGCCAGCCGGTATCGTGGTGGTGTCGTTACCGAACGTGACGGGAGGTGGGGTGTGCGCAGGTCGTTCCGATTCCTGTTGCGCCCCACCGCCCGGCAGGCGGCGGCGCTGGCGGCGTGCCTGGAGGACCACCGCCAGCTCTACAACGCCGCCTTGGAGCACCGGCGCACCGTCTATGCCAGGGCGGGGGTGAGCGTCCGGTACGGCGATCAGTCGGCCGAGCTGAGACACATCCGCGCCGATGATGCGGACGGGCAGGGGCGTTGGTCGTTCTCTTCCCAGCAGGCCACGCTGCGACGGCTGGACAAGGCGTTCGTCGCGTTCTTCAAGCGGGTCGGCGAGGGTCGCACGCCGGGGTTCCCGCGTTTCAAAGGGCGTGGCCGGTTCGACACGGTGGAGTGGCCGAAGGACGGCGACGGCTGCCGGTGGGACTCCCAGCCCGAGCACCCGACCGTCGCCTACGTGCGCCTTCAGGGCGTCGGGCATGTCCGCGTCCACCGGCACCGCACGGTCCAAGGCCGGGTGAAGACGATCGCGGTGAAGCGGGAAGGCAGCCGGTGGTTCGTGGTGTTGTCGTGCGACGACGTGCCCGCCGAACCGCTGCCCGCCACGGGCGCGGTCGCGGGGATCGACATGGGCGTGGCCTCGCTCGTCACCACCTCCGACGGTGGCCGGGTGGCCAACCCCCGTCACCTGGCCACGTCCGCCGGCCGGCTGGCCGCCGCGCAGCGGGCTCTGGCCCGCAAGAAGCGGGGCTCCCAGCGGCGGCGCAAGGCGGTGGCCCGCGTGGCCACGCTGCACGCCAAGGTGCGCAGGCAACGTCTGGACGGCGCGCACAAGGCAGCGCTCGCCCTGGTCCGCACCTATGACGTGATCGTGCACGAGGACCTGCGGATCACGAACATGACTCGTTCGGCGTCCGGCACGATCCAAACCCCCGGCCGCAACGTCGCCGCCAAGTCCGGCCTCAACCGAAGCATCCTGGACGCGGGTTGGGGGTGTTCCTGACGATCCTCGCGTACAAGGCTGAAAGCGCCGGTCGCACGCTGATCGCGGTGAACCCCGCCGGCACCTCCCGCACATGCTCGCGCTGCGGGCACAGCGCACGGGAGAACCGCGCCACCCAAGCCGAGTTCGCCTGTACGGCGTGCGGGCATGCCGCGCACGCCGACGTCAACGCGGCGGTCAACATCCTCAGGGCAGGGCTTGCCCTTCGCAACGCTGCGCAAGCGGCTTAGCGAGAAGCCGCTCCCCTGCAAGGAGCGGAGGAGTCACGATGAACCCGGGCTCCAGCGACTCTTCCCCGCAATGCGTGCACCGCCAAATGGACATGCGGCCCGAGCGTAGTCAGATCTCGTCGAGATGGGAGACATTTGCCATATCGGCGGCGTCCGTACTGGGCCGCCCCTCGAACCAGGCGTCGAGGATCTCGCCGAGCACCACGTCGGACGTCAGCCGGAGGCTGAGCGCGAGCACGTTGGCGTCGTTCCACGTGCGGGCGCCGTCGGCGGTGTAGGCGTCGACGCAGAGCGCGGCCCGCACGCCGGGCACCTTGTTCGCCGCGATGGACGCGCCCGTACCCGTCCAGCAGCAGACGACCGCCTGGTCGGCACGCCCTTCGCTGACGTCTCTCGCGGCGAGTTCGCAGGCCCACGCCCAGTCGGCGCGTTCGCCGTCGCCGAGCGCACCGTGGGCGACCACCTCGTGCCCGCGCCTGCGCAGCTCCGCCACGACCTGCTCGGCCACGCCGTCCTTGCTGTCGGCGGCCACCGAAATCCGCATGTTGTCCTCCTGGCTGCTCATTTCAGATGTACCAGCGCCGTTCACCGAGTTCAGGGATTCTTCGATGATGCGCCCGGTGTGGGCGAAGGTCTCCGCCTGATCCGGGCAGTGGGTGCCCGGCACGGGGCAGCCGTTTCACAGCCATCTGCCCCGCCGGGCGGGGGTCTTACGCGGCTCGGCGTCCGTCTTCGCGTCTTCGGGGCACGTCCGGCGACGGTCCGCGGGCCGGTGGTGAGCTGGTGGATGGCGACGCGGGCGCTGGCCCGCCCGGCTGGACGGCGCCATGGAACCCACTGCGCCACGAGGGCTCGTGGCGGGTGCGGGAATCGAACCCGCCTGAAGCGACGTATGAAATCGCCGGGCACACCAGCGCCCCCACCCGCCTGGGTAACGTCCGGGCGGGGCCGGGGCCGGAGGTCAGCCTCGACGCGCCCAGGACACGCCCGTGCGGCGCCGCATGCGCATTCGCCGGGTGGTCATGGGAGGTCCTTCCGCTGGATCAGGTGCCGGTATCGAGCATGGCGGTCGTACGCGCGACGGCGCAACGCGTTTTATCCGGCACGTGCCAGACTGGCGCATTGAGGCGGTATGTGCTTGGTTGTGCAGCCATATGAGCATTGACGAGAGTGACATCCCGGCGCTCGCCCGGGGGTGCGCGATCCTGGGCACCGGCGGCGGGGGAGACGTGCGTACGGGGTCGCTGGCCGCGGTCAGGGCCATCCGTGCGTACGGCGAGGTGCCGCTGGTCGAGCTGGCCGACCTGCCCGGCGACGCGCTGGTCGTGCCGCTGTCCGGGATCGGGGCGCCGACGGTCGGCCACGAGATGATCCATGGCGAGGACGAGCCCGAGCGCGTCGCCGAGGAGGTCGAGCGGCTCTTCGGCCGCCCGCCGAGCGCGATCATGTCCTCCGAGATCGGCGGCTCGAACGGGGTCGCGCCCGTCGCCTGGGCGGCGCGCCTCGGGGTGCCGCTGCTCGACGCCGACGGCATGGGCCGGGCGTTCCCCGAGGTCCAGATGGTGTCGATGTACGTGGCCGGGCTCCCGGCCGACCTGGTGATCATGTCTGACATCGTGGGAAACGTCGTGACCATCCGCCCGATCGACGGGCTCTGGTCCGAGCGCCTGGCGCGGGCCGTGTGCGTGGCCGCCGGCTCGCACGCGCTGATGGCCGACTACGTCCTCACCGCCGGCGCGGCCCGCGGAGCGGTCATCGAGGGCACGGTCACCCGCGCGCTGGAGATCGGCAGGGCCACGGAGGGCGCGGCCGACCCGCTCGGAGCGCTCCGGGACCGGCTCGGCGCGGTACGCCTGATCACCGGCAAGCTGACCGACGTGGACCGGCGCACCACCGGCGGCTTCGTCCGGGGGGCGGCCACGATCGAGGGCGCCGGCGACGAGCGCGGCCGCCGCCTCACCGTGGAACTGCAGAACGAGAACCTCGTCGCCGTCGAGGACGGCGCCGTGCGGGCCATGGTGCCCGACCTCATCACGATCGTGGACACCGAGACCGCCGCCGCCGTCCAGACCGAGAGCCTGAGGTACGGCCAGCGCGTCAGCGTGCTCGCCTGGCCGTGCGACCCGCTCTGGCGCACGCCCAAGGGGCTGGAGACGGCCGGGCCCAGGGCGTTCGGCTACGACCTCGACTACGTACCCGTCGAGGAGCTGACGGCGCATGGCTGACCTGCGCATAGGGATCGACGTCGGCGGCACGAACACCGACGCGGTCGTGCTCGGCGCCGACGGCCGGGTGGTGGCCAAGGCCAAGCGGCCGACGACCCGGGACGTGACCGGAGGGTTGCGGGCGGCCATGGACGCGGTGCTCGCGGAGCTGGAGGGGGCTACGGACCCGCCCGGCGCTTCCCGCCCCCGGGACGAGCCGGGCGGCGGCGTGCGAAGCCGGGTGGGTCGGGTCATGCTGGGCACCACCCACGCGACCAACGCGATCCTGGAGCGCAGGAACCTCGGCCGGGTCGCCGTGCTCAGGCTGGGCGCGCCCGCCACCACCGCCGTGCCCCCGCTCTCCGGCTGGCCGGACGACCTGCGCGAGGCCGTGTCGGCGGGGGAGGCGATCGTCCCCGGCGGGCACTACGTCGACGGCCGCGAGATCAGCGCGCCCGACCTCGGCGCCGTCCGCCGCTTCCTGGACGGCGTGGAGGCCGACGCGGTGGCCGTCACCAGCGTCTTCAGCCCGGCGAGCGACGAGCACGAGCGGCTGGTCGCCGAGCTGGTCGCCTCCGAGTACGGCCTGCCGGTATCGCTGAGCCACGAGATCGGCACGCTGGGGCTGCTCGAACGCGAGAACGCCACTGTGTTGAACGCCGCCCTGTACGGCGTCGCCGCCCACGTGACCGGCGCGCTGACCGCCGTCCTGGCCGAACGCGGGCTGGAAGCGCGCCCGTACCTGGCGCAGAACGACGGCACCCTCATGACGGTGGAGCACGCCGCGCGGCTGCCGGTCGCGACGATCGGCTCGGGCCCGGCCAACTCCTTGCGCGGCGCCGCGTTCCTGTCCGGCGTGGCGGACGCGGTGGTGGTGGACGTCGGCGGCACGTCCACCGATCTCGGGGTGCTGGCCGGCGGCTTCCCCCGCGAGTCGGCTGCGGCGGTCGAGATCGGCGGGGTGCTCACCAACTTCCGGATGCCGGACATCCTGGCCATCGCCCTCGGTGGCGGGAGCGTGGTGCGCGGTCGCGGCGTCGGCCCCGACTCCGTCGGCTACCGGATCGCAAGTGAGGCGCTCGTCTTCGGCGGTGCCACGGCGACGATGACCGACGCGGCGGTGGCGGCGGGCCGCACCCCGCCGGGGGCCGCCGCATGGCGCGGGCGTCTTCCCGCGGCCGTCCTGGCCCGCGCGGCCGCACGACAGAACGGCGCGGACGCGCGGGAATGGGCGGGCGACGGGCCGGGCGGACCGCCGGTCGCGGGCGACGGGTCGGATGGAACGCCGGTGGCCGGCAAGGGGCGGGACGGAACGCCGGTCGCGGGTGACGGGGCGGGCGGAACGCCGGTCGCGGGTGACGGGGCGGGAACGATCGCCGACATCCTGGCGAAGGCGGTCGCCGTCGCGGACGGGATGGTCATCGACGCCGTGGACCGCATGGCGCTCGGCAGGTCCGACCGGCCCCTGGTCGCGGTGGGTGGCGGGGCGTTCATCCTGCCCGGCCGCATCCCGGGCGTGAGCCGGGTGATCCGCCCCGAGCACGCCGAGGTGGCCAACGCCGTGGGAGCCGCCATCGCCCTCGCGAGCGGCAGAGTCGATACGATCTTGCCTGCGGGAGATAGTCGGCCGAAAGCGATCGAAAGGGCCAAGGCGGAGGCGGTGGCGCGAGCCGTGGCGGCGGGGGCGGATCCCTCCGGCGTCGAGATCGTCGATCTCCTCGAGGTGCCGCTGAGCTATCTCTCCGAGCCCGCCGTACGCGTACACGTCAAAGCAGCCGGACCCCTCGCCCGGTGAAGACCGAAAGGATCCCCCCACCATGCGCTGGCACAAGCGCTTGCTCGTAGCCGGGCTCACCGGCGTCCTGGCCCTGACCGCAGCCGCGTGCGCGGGCGGCCAGGTGCGCGGCGCGGGAGGCACGCCTGAGCCGGCGAAGAGCTCCGGCCCGGCCGCCGCGCAGACCGCGAAGGCCAACGACAGCACGTTCGTCTACGTGCCGAACCTCGACGTGGTCACCGACTGGGACCCGGCCACCTCCTACTCCAACGAGATCGTGGCCCTGTCGAACATCTACGAGGGCCTGACCCGTTACAACTTCCAGTCCCGCGAGGCCGAGCCGCGCCTGGCCACCGAGTGGAGCTCGGCCGAGGGCGGCAAGGAGTGGACGTTCAAGCTGCGCCAGGGCGTGAAGTTCCACTCGGGCGCCACGCTCGACGCCGAGGCGGCCAAGAAGGCGATCGAGCGGACGATCGAGAAGAAAGGCGGCGCGGCCTACATCTGGGACTCGGTCGACAAGATCGAGGCCGTGGACGCGAGCACACTGAAGTTCACGCTCAAGCACGCCACGCCGCTCGACCTGGTCGCCTCCTCCGGCTACGCCGCCTACATCTACGACGTGGACGCGGTGGACGCCGACGGCAGGACGACCGCCGGCACCGGCCCGTACACGATCGACTCCTGGCAGAAGGGCAAGGAGACCGAGCTCACGCTGAAGGCGTTCGAGGACTACTGGGGCGGCTGGACGCCCGAGCAGTACAAGAAGGTCGCCTTCCGGGTGACCCCCGAGACCACCACCGCGTGGCAGCTGCTGCAGAAGGGCGAGGTCAACTTCATCCAGCGGCTGAACCCGCAGCTGTTCGAGCAGGCCGGCATGACCGACAACGTCCAGACGGCGCGGTCGCCGTCGTTCCAGAACCTGCTGGTGCTGTTCAACACGGCCGCGGGCCCGACGAAGGACATCAGGGTCCGGCAGGCGCTCCAGCTCGCGATCGACTACGACGGCCTGGCGGCGGCGGTGAAGGGCGCGGGGCTGAAGGCCAGCGGCCTGGTGCCGGAGGGGCTGCTCGGCCACGTGAACGGCATGGAGCCCGAGCACGACCCGGCCAGGGCCCAGGAGCTGCTCGCCGAGGCGGGGTACGGCCCCGACCACGCGGAGCTCAAGCTCTCCCTCACCTACGCGCAGGGCGACGAGGACCAGAAGATGCTGGTCACGCTGCTCAGCTCGGCGCTGAAGAAGCTCAACATCACGCTGCAGGCCAAGCCCATGACGTGGAGCGCCCAGTGGGACCTGGGGAAGAAGCAGGGGCAGGACATCTTCGTCATGTACTGGTATCCGGACTATCCGGACGCCTACTCGTGGTTCCTCAACGTGTTCAAGAGCGAGGACGAGCCGCGGTTCAACCTGTCGTACCTGAAGGACCGCGAGATCGACGCGGCCATCGAGAAGCTGCCCGAGCTCATGGCGACCGACGCGCTCAAGGCGGAGGACGCGTTCGAGGAGCTGCAGAAGAAGATCATCCAGGAGCGGGCGGCGGTCGCGGTGCCGTACGTGCAGACCTACCAGCGCGCGCTGACCGCTGACGTCAAGGGATATGTGGACAACCCCGCCTATCCCAATGTCGTCTTCTTCTACGACCTCGAACGCGCACGCTGAGCCCATGTTGCGCTATCTGGCCCGCCGGCTCGGCCAGGCCCTCCTGGTCGTGGCCGGCGTGGTCGTGCTCACGTTCGCCGTCATGCGGCTGGTGCCGGGGGATCCGGCGGTGGCGTTCGCCGGGCCGAAGGCCACGCCGGAGGAGCTCGCCGCGGCGCGCGAGAGGTTCGGGCTGGACGATCCCCTGCCGGCGCAGCTCGTCGCCTACGTGCGCGACCTGTTCACCGGTGACTGGGGCGTCAGCCTGCGCACCCGGCAACCCGTGCGCGAGGATCTCTATCTCGCGTTCCCCGCCTCGATCGAACTGGTCGGGGCGGCTCTGCTGATCGCGGTCATGGTGGGCATCCCGGTCGGCGTGCTAGCCGCCCGCTACAAGACGAAATTTCCGGACTTCGGGGTGCGGTTCGGCAGCATGCTGGCCGTCTCCGTCCCCGTCTTCTGGCTCGCCCTGGCCCTGCAACTGATCTTCGCCGGCAAGCTCGACTGGTTCCCCGTGGCCGGTGAGTACGACTCCTCGCTCGACACCACCAGCCCTCTCACCCTGTGGACGAACATCACCGTCGTCGACGCCCTCATCACCGGCAACTGGCCCATCTTCACCAGCACCCTCCACCACCTGGCGCTGCCCGCCCTGGTCGTGGCCGCCTACCCCACGGGCGTCATCGCCCAGATGACCAGGGCGACCCTGATCGAGGAGTCCGGCCAGGACCACGCCAGGCTGGAACGCGCGCTCGGGTTCGGCGAGACGTCCATCCTGACCAAGTTCGCCCTGAGACCGGCGCTGAGCCCCGTGCTGTCGCTGATCGCCCTGGTCTTCGCCTACTCGCTCGTCAACGGCTTCCTCGTCGAGGCGATCTTCAACTGGCCGGGCCTGGGCCGCTACGCCGCCGAGTCGATCCGCTCGCGCGACACGCCGGCCATCGCGGGCGTCACCCTCCTGGTCGCCCTGGTCTACGTCCTGGCCAACCTGGTCGTGGACGTGCTCCAGGGCTTCCTCGACCCCAGAGCGAGGACCCGATGACGAGCCCGGGCGCCGAGGTGCCGCTGCGGCGCTCCCTGCCGCGGATCCCCGACCGGTTCGCCGCCTTCGGGGCGGTGCTCATCGTGCTCATCGTGCTGGCCGCGCTCATGGCGCCGTGGCTCGCCCCGTACCCGGACGAGCCGCACCCGCTGGAGGGGTCGCTGCCGCCGAGCGGCGCGCACTGGTTCGGCACCGACCAGCTCGGCCGCGACGTGCTCACGAGGGTCCTGTACGGCGGCCGCACCTCGCTGTCCATCGCCGTGTCCGTGCTGGCGGTCTCGGCGCTGGGCGGCGTCACGCTGGGCGTGGTGGCCGGGTACGCGGGCGGCTGGATCAGGGACGTGATCATGCGGGTCACGGACGTGTTCCTGGCCTTTCCCGCGCTGCTGCTCTCGCTGGCGCTGGCGGTCGTGCTGCCGCCCAGCGTGAACACGGTCATCCTGGCCATCGCGGTGACCTGGTGGCCGTGGTACACCCGGCTGGCCGCGTCCGTGGCCGCCTCGATCGCCACCCGCCCCTACGTGGACGCCGCCCGGTGCCTCGGCGTGCCCGCGCCGCTGATCGTCCTCAGGCACGTGCTGCCGAACTCGCTCACCCCCGTCCTGGTCCAGATCTCGCTGGACGCGGGGGGCGTGATCCTCACCGCGGCGGCGCTGTCGTACCTGGGGCTGGGCGCGCAGGAGCCGACGGCGGAGTGGGGGCTGATGGTGCAGCAGGGGCAGACGCTGTTCACCACGAACTGGTGGATCGGCACGTTCCCCGGGCTGGCGATCCTGGTGACGGCGTTCGCGTTCAACATGCTGGGGGAAGGGCTGCGCAACGCGCTCGACCCCAGGGCGAGGACGGTCAAGTGATCGAGGTGCGCGACCTCCGGGTGCGCTACGCGGGCCGGTTGGCGGCCGACGTCCCCGAGCTGGACGTGGGCGCGGGCGAGTGCGTCGCGATCGTGGGGGAGAGCGGCTCGGGCAAGTCCACGACGCTGCTCTCGCTCCTCGGCCTCACCCAGGACGCCGAGATCTCGGGACACGTCAGGGTCTGCGGGGTCGACGTGCTCGCCGCCTCGCCGCGCGGGCTGCGCGAGATCCGCGGCGCCAGGGCGGCGCTCGTGATGCAGTCACCCCAGTCGGCGCTCAGCCCCGCCACCCGTCTCGGCGTGCTGATGCGCCGCGCGCTCAAGCTCCACGGCGTCGGGAGGGGCGCGGACCGGGGCGGGAGCCTGGACGAGATCATGGCGGAGTCCGTGGCGGCGGTCATGCTCGACCGAACGATCCTGCGCCGCTACCCTCACGAGATCTCCGGCGGCCAGGCCCAGCGCTTCGCCATCGCGCTGGCCATCGCCCTGGGCGCGGAGGTGATCCTCGCCGACGAGCCCACCAGCGCCCTCGACGTGACCGTGCAGGCCGAGGTGGTCGGCGTGCTCCGCCGGCTCAGGGAGCAACGAGGGCTGGCGCTCCTGCTCGTCTCCCATGACCTGGCCCTGATCTCGACGATCGCCGACCGGGTGCTCGTCATGAAGGACGGGGAGGTGGTGGAGTCGGGTCCGGCCGCCCGGGTGCTGACCGAGCCGGCGCACCCTTACACGCGCGAGCTGCTGGAGGCGCTGCCGTGACCATGCTCAGGGCCGAGCGGGTGACCCTCGGGTACGCCGGGCGCGCGGTCGTGCACGACGTGAGCCTGGACATCACCGCGGGCGGCGTCGGGCTGATCGGGGAGAGCGGCTCCGGCAAGACGATTCTGGCGCGCGCGTTCCTGGGCCTCCTCACCCCCATGGCCGGAAATATCTGGTACGGCGACCAAACCCTCAAAAAAGCGGATATGCGGAAGTTCCGGAAGGACGTCCAGCCCGTCTTCCAGGCCGAGGCCCTCGACCCCAGGATGCGTATCGGCGCCTCCGTCGCCGAGGCCCTGCCGGTGCGGGGACCCCGCGCCGCCAGAGCCAGGGTGCCCGAGCTGCTCGAACAGGTCGGCCTCGATCCCGGACTGGCCGCCCGCAGGCCGCACCAGCTCTCGGGAGGCCAGCGCCAGCGGGTGGTGATCGCCAGGGCTCTGGCGGCCGGCCCCCGCCTGCTCATCCTGGACGAGCCCACGAGCGCGCTCGACGTCACGGTCCAGGCCAGGATCCTCGACCTGATCGCCTCTCTGGACACCGAGCGCCTGCTGATCACTCACAACCTCGCCGTGGTGCGGCGGCTCTGCCGGACCTCGCACGTGTTGTTCGCGGGCCGGGTCGTCGAGTCGGGCCCCACGCGCGACCTCCTGGCCGACCCGGCCCACCCCTACACCCGGGCCCTGCGCGACGCCGTGCCCAAGCTCGGCGGCTCGCCGCCGCAGGCCAGGGGCACGACGGAGGCCGTGCCGGCGGAGACGGGCTGCCCGTTCAGGCTGCGCTGCCCGCTGGCGGCGCCCGAGTGCGAGCGGCCGCCCGTGCTCAGGGACGTGCGGGGCCGTCAGGTGGCCTGCCACCGGGCGGAGGACGTGCTGGTCACCTAGCAGGGAAGCGCGCCTTGAGGTGCGCGGTGAAGTCTTCGGCGAGTTTGTCCATCAGCCTGGCCAGCTCCGCGCGCTCCGCCGCGGGCCAGCCGGCGATGGCGCCCTCGAACCATTCGGCCGTCACCCGGCGGCACCTGCTCGCGGCCTCGGCTCCGTCCTCGGTGAGCGCGATGCGCCAGGCCCGGCCGTCGTCGGGGTCGCGCACCCGCTCGACCAGCTTGCGTCCCTCCAGCGCGGCGACGTGCCGGGTCACGTGCGGGCTCTCCACCTGCAGTCCTTCGGCGATCGCGCCGATCCTGCACGGCTCGCCCGCGTCCAGCAGGTGGACGAGGATCTGCACGTCGGGCCGGTCGAGCCGGACGCCTGCGGCTTCGGTCAGCCGTTCGTGCGTCTTGGCGCGGTGGAGCGTGGCCGCGAGTCGGCGGTAAGCCGAGACCGTCCTGTTGAGATCGTCGTCCATCGGTTTGCTTACCTAACTTAGGTATGTATCATCGTTCCTCGACTACTTACCCAAAGTATCTAAAGGGAGCGGAACATGGCGACAGTCGTCGCAACCGCGCGCCGTGACACCTCGGTGCGCAACCCCTGGCCGGCCGTGGTGTCGCTGGCATTCGCCGCGTCCATCGCCGCCCTGCAGAACACCGCGGTCGTGCCGCTGCTTCCCGTGCTGCAACGCGAGCTGGACGCCTCGCTCACCGCCGTGAGCTGGACGTTGACGTTGAGCCTGCTGGTCGCCGCGGTCTCCACGCCGCTGTTGTCGCGCTTCGGGGACATGTACGGCAGGCGCCGCATGATCCTCGGCGCCCTGGCGCTGCTGGTGGCCGGCTCGGTGATGGCGGCGCTGGCGACCTCGCTGACGTGGTTGATGGTGGCGCGGGTGTTGCAGGGTGCCGTGGCCGCGCTCGTGCCGCTGTCGATCGGCGTGGTGCGCGACACGCTGCCCGGACGCCAGCTCGCGACCGGAATCGGCGTGCTCAGCGCGACGATGGGATTCGGCGCCGGTGGCGGGATGATCCTGGCCGGGCTCGCGTCAGGAGACTGGCACCTGGTCTTCTGGATCACGGCCGCCATCTCCCTGGCGGCCTCCGTCTTCGTGGCCTTCCTCGTACGCGACCACGCGCCGGCCGTCAAGGGCCGCCCCGACCTGCTCGGCGCGGGGCTGCTGACCGCCTGGCTGGTCGCGCTGCTGCTGGCCATCAGCGAGGGCGGCTCGTGGGGCTGGACCTCGCCCGGCGTGCTCGGGCTGTTCGCGGCCGCGGCGGTGCTGGCGGCCGTGTGGGTCGTGGTCGAGCGCCGGGTGCCCGAGCCGCTGGTGCAGATGTCGATGCTGGTCCACCGGGGCACGGTCGGCGCGACGGTGGCCTCGATGCTGCTCGGCCTCGCGTTCTTCACCCTCCTGACCGGCATCTCCGGCTTCGCCCAGGCGCCCGCCGAGTCCGGCTACGGCCTGGCCGCCTCCACCCTGCAGGTCGGGCTCTACCTGCTGCCCAGCACGCTGTTCATGCTGGTGATCTCCCTGTTCGCGGGCCGGTTGATGCGCCACTTCCACGCCTCGTCCATGGTGGCCGCGGGCTCGGCGGTGACAGGGCTGGCGGCGTTGTGGCTGGTGGCCAGGCACGACGGCCCCGCCGACCTGTACATGGCGGCCTCGCTGATGGGCATCGGCTTCGGCATCGGATACGCGGCGCTCGGCACCATGGCCGTCGAGCACGTCGACCCGGGCATGACGGCCGTCGCCGCGGGCGTGAACGCGCTCGTGCGCATCGTGGGCGGCAGCACCGCCGGCGCCGCGATCGCCGCCATCCTGGCCGCCAGCCCCGGCGTGCGCGGCTACCAGTGGGTCTTCGGCGTGGCCGCGGCGGCCGGGGCGGTGGCCGCGCTGTTCGCGGCCACGTACGGATGGCTCAACCGCCGGGCGGTCACAGCGCCTTCAGCCCGCTGATCACCTCGAGCAGCACCTTCGCGTCGGGGGCGGGAGGCGGATGTTCGACCTGCACGAGCTGGCGCGCGTGCAGGTCGCCGACCAGCACCCTGATCACGCCGATGGGCAGGTTGAGCTCGGCCGCCACGTCCACGAGCCGGGTCGGCTGGGTGCACTTCTGCAGGATGATCAGATGTTCGGGGTCGAGGCCGCGCGGCGTCGTCAGGCCGCCGGACGTGATGATGACCGCGATGAGGTCGATGGCCTCGCTCGCGGGCACCGTACGGCCCCTCGTCAGCAGATAGGCGGGGACGATCGGACCGGCGTCCTCGTCCAGCCAGCGCTCTTCTGGGCTGTCACTCACTGCGCACCACCCGCATGGGTCGAGCGGGTTCCTTGACGTGGGGCTCCGGGTCCGGATCGGCCACGTGCTCAGCCGGGATCAACACGATCGCGGTGGTCCCTCCATATGGTGAACCGCGTAGTGTCACGCGGATGTCATGCCTGGCGGCCAGGCGGGAGACGACGAAAAGGCCGAGCCTGTCGCTGTCGGCCAGGTCGAACTCCGGTGGGCTGGCCAGCCGCTCGTTGAGTTCGGCCAGCACCTCCGCGCTCATCCCGAGCCCGCGGTCCTCGACCTCGAAGACGAACCCTCGGGCCGCCTCCTCGCCGCGCACGATGACCTGGGTGTGCACGGGGGAGTAGACGGTGGCGTTCTCGATCAGCTCCGCGACGAGGTGGATCACGTCGCCGACGACGGGGCCCGCGAGGCGCTGGCCGGACATCGGCTCGACGGTGACCCGCGGGTAGTCCTCCACCTCGGCGGCCGCCCCGCGGGCGACGTCGAGCAGCGGCACCGGGCGGCTCCAGCCGCGGCCCGGCGTGGCGCCCGACAGGATGATCAGGCCCTCGGCGTGCCGGCGCATGCGGGTGGTGAGGTGGTCGAGCTTGAACAGGTCCTCTAGGGCGTCCGGGTCGGTCGCGCGGTGCTGCATGTCCTCCAGCTGGATGCGCTGGCGGTGCAGCAACGTCTGGCTGCGCCTGGCCAGGTTGCGGAAGACGTGGCCGACGCCCTCGTTGAGCCGCGCCTGCCCGATGGCGGCCTCGACGGCGGTCTGCTGCACCGTGGAGAAGGCCTGCCCGACGTCGTCGATCTCGACGGTGGTGCTCGCCACCGACACCTCGGGCAGCTCGACCCGCTCGCCCCTGCGCAGCTTGCCGACCACGTGCGGCAGGCGCTCCTGCGCCACCTCCAGCGCGGCCAGCCGGAGCGCGCCGAGCTCGCGCGACAGCCGGTTGCCCATCCGCAGCGAGAACCAGATCGACACTATCACCAGCACCAGAGCCGTCCCCGCCAGCAGGTACGCCCGGGCGAGCACCTGGTCGGCCACCGGGTCGGCGCGCCCGTTAAGGTTGGCGCTGGCGCGCATCTGTGCCGCCCGGAACGTCTCGGCCAGCTCCTCCGTGACGCTCAGCCAGTCACGCGGCGAGCGGCCGGAGATGATCTGGTCCTCCATCATCCGCATCCGCTGGTAGGTGGCGGAGGTGATCAGGGCGACCTGGGGGTCGCGCAGCGGCGGGTCGAGCTCGCCGAGGGCCTGGTCGACGAGGAAACGCCGGTTGCCGACGATCTGCGTGAACGTCCTGCGCTCCGCGGCCGTGGTCGGGCCGAGCGCGATGGCCTGCTCGCGGGTGAGCAGCTCCTTGGCGTAGCTCATGTCGATGACGACGCGCGACTGCTCGTAGATGGGGATGTCGTCGATGAGCGCGACGCGGCGGTGCAGGCCGAACAGCTCGTCCACGATCGCGTCGTAGGACTCCACGGCGTGCAGGCGGTCACTCAGGCTCGTGTCGATCTCTCCCCTGATCACGTCGAGCCTGCTCAGTTGCGTGTACACCGCGTTCACCTGCGTGCGGATCTCTTCCGATCTGTCCTTGGAGTTGTCCGAGAGCCGCCTGAAGGTGTCCTCGGCGGCGTCGGTACGGCTACGCTGCGTCTCCACCGCGGTCTGGGCCGCCATGTGGCGCAGGTGCTTGGCCGAGACGAGACGCTCCCGCTGGATCTCGTTGATCAGTTTGTACGCCGGATGGCGGAGGTTCGTCCAGAGTGTCTTGTACTCGCGTAGCTCCAAGCTCTCGGTGGCGGTGACGGCGGTGATGACGCCCCACAACACCACCATGGAGGTCAGAGGCACCAGTAGGAGTCCGATGATCTTCATGCGGATCGTTCGGCTACGACCCATGGCACCTCACTCCGGTCGGTCCCCTGCTGGCAACCCCGGACGGGACAAGCCCTGAGGATAGCAATTCGATCACCAGATTGCCCAATTTTTCGGGAGTTTTGGACATGTTTTCATGATCATGCAGTAAGTTTCCCCGGGTACATCGGTGACGGAGGAGGACGCGTTGCGCAGTCGTCTCGTTGCGGCCGCGGCGCTGGTGCTCCTCGCGGCGTGCTCGCCCCCCACGGAGGTGCGCGAGGCACCGGAAGGCACGGCGCCCTTCGTCCAGGTCTACAGCACCGACGTGATCACCGAGTGGGACCCGAGCCGCTCCTACTCCAACGAGATCATCGCCTTCCAGAACATCTACGAGACCCTCACCTACTGGAACCCGGTCACCAAACTCGCCACCCCCCGCCTGGCCACGTCCTGGCACGCCTCGGCCGACGGCCGCAACTGGACGTTCACCATCCGATCAGGCGCGACCTTCCACACGGGCAGGCCGGTGGACGCGGCGGCCGTCAAGGCCTCCATCGAGCGCACCATGAAGGCCAAGACCGGCGCCTCCTACATCTGGAACGCCGTCTCCTCGATCAGGGTCGACGACCCCAAGACGGTGACCTTCACGCTGCGCTATCCCGTCGCGCTGGACCTGGTGGCCTCCGCCGGGTACGCCGCCTACATCTACGACACGAAGGCGGCTCCCGACCTGACGAAGTGGTTCGCGCAGGGAAGGGACGCGGGCTCCGGGCCGTACACGGTGGCCCAGTGGCAGAAGGGCGCGGAGGAGGAGCTCACGCTCACCGCGTACGACGGCTACTGGGGCGGCTGGCGCAGGCCGCACTACAACACGGTCAAGTTCCGTGCCGTGCCCGACCCCTTCGAGGCGTACCAGATGTTGCTGGACGGCGAGGCGACCTTCGTCGGCCGGCTCTCACCCCGGCTGTTCGCCAGGGCCTCGACCATGCCGGGCATCCGCACGTCGGAGCGGCGCTCGTACACCACGACGATGATGTTGTTCAACACCGCGCGCGGCCCGATGAAGGACATCCGGGTGCGCCGGGCGATCCAGAAGGCCGTCGACTACCAGGGCGTGGTGCGGACGCTCCGGGGAGCCGTGGGCCCCGCCAGCGGCGTCGTGCCAGAAGGGCTGCTGGGCCACGTGCCGGGCAGGGAGCCCCGGCAGGACCTGGAGGGCGCCGCCCGGCTGCTGCGGGACGCGGGCCACGGGCCCGGCGGCGAGCCGCTGCGGCTGCGCGTGACGTACGGGCGGGGCCAGCCCGACCAGCAACTGCTCGTCACGAGGTTGCGGGCGGCGCTGCGCCCGCTCAACGTCACCCTCGACGCCCGGCCCATGGACTGGAACGCGCAGTGGGAGCTGGGCAAGAAACGCGGCCAGGACATCTTCATCATGTACTGGTGGCCCGACTACGCCGACGGCTACTCCTACTTCGGCAACGTCTTCCACAGCGCGACGAAGCCGGAGTTCAACCTGTCCTACCTCCGCGACGACACCCTGGACGCGCTGCTCGACGCGGTGCCCGAGCTGACCGTGACCGACAAGGCGGCGGCGCAGCGGGCCTACGAGCAGGCCACGGTCAGGGTGCTCGACCAGCGGGTGGCCGCGGCGCTGCCGTGGGTGCTCTACTCGCAGCGCGCCTACCTGGGCGGCGTCGAGGGATATGACGACAACCCGGCCTATCCCGACGTGGTCTTCGTCCACAGCCTCAAGCCGTCGGCGTGACCTCCTCGGAGGTGTCACCGCGTGCGGCGTCGACCCGCTCGCGCAGGCGGGCCCTGATCTCCTCGGGCGTGTAGGCGCGGCGGCGCCGCTCCGCCCGCGCGATCACCACTCCCGTGGCCGCCACTCCCATGATTCCGGCCAGACCGAGCATCTTCCACCAGCGCATGTGCCTAGGCTAACGGTGTGCTGACTCTCGACGAGGCCGTCAAGGTGACGCGCACCGGCGACCTGTGGATCTTCCGCGGGCGTTCGGTGCCCGACCGCGCCATCCAGACGATGACCAACAGCCCGGTCAACCACGTGGGCATGGCGATCGTGATCGAGGACCTGCCGCCCATGATGTGGCACGCCGAGCTGAGCCGGTCGCTGCCCGACCTGTGGGCGGCCACGCACCACCGCGGAGTGCAGCTGCACGACCTGCGCGACGCCGTGACGGTCTGGGCCGACCGGTACGACCAGCGGCCCTGGCTGCGCCAGCTGGACCCCGAGGCCACGCGCGAGATGGAGGACGCCGCGCTGCGCACGGTCGCCCGGCTCGACGGCACCCCGTTCCCGTCCACCACCAGGCTGGCCGCCCGCTGGGCCAGGGGCCGGATCCCGCGCCGCCGCCGGGAGCAGACGCTGGAGAGCGCCTACTGCGCCGAGGTCGTGGCGGTCACCTACGAGGAGATGGGGCTGCTGCCCGCCGGCCGCCGGCCCAACTGGTACGACCCCGGCAGGTTCTGGAGCGGCGACGACCTGGGGCTGCTCATGGGATACCGGCTCGGCAACGAGATCACCGTGGGCGTCGAGCGCGCGCGGCGCTGAACGTAAAAGCGGGCAAAGGCCGCAGGCGTCCGAGGCGGCCCCGCCCGCCGGAGGCGGCCGTGATCCGGTGCTGCGAGCCCAGATGGCGAAGATGACGAACGTTTGACGCATTAGGCTCGGACACGATGGACATCCGCGTGCTCGGCCCGGTCGAAGTGTACGACAGCGGTGCTGGAATCCCGATCGAGGGCGCCCAGCAGCAGTGCGTGCTCGGGCTCCTCGCGGCCTGCCACGGCGCCTACGTTCCGGTCGACCGGCTGATCGAGGCGCTGTGGGAGGAAGACCCGCCCAAGACCGCCAAGACCATCGTCCAGCTCAAGGTCTCACAACTGCGCAAGACGCTGGGCGGGCGCATCGCCAGCACCACGGCCGGCTACTCGCTCGCCGTGCCCGACGACGAGATCGACGTGTGCCGCTTCCGCCGCCTGGCCGCCGAAGGGCGGGCGGCGACCCGGCCTGAGGACGCCGCCGCGGCCTGGGAGCAGGCGCTCTCCCTGTGGCGCGGGCAACCCCTGCAGGGAGTCGGCACCACCTGGGTCGACCAGCGCGTACGCGGCCCGCTCACCGGCGAGCGGTGGGACCTCGTCGAGGAGTACGCCTCCGCCCTCATCGAGCTGGGCCGCCACCGCGAGGTGCCCGCGCTGCTGCAGGAGCTCAGGGACGAGGAGCCGCTCAGGGAGACGCCGCACGCGCTGGCCATGACGGCGCTGTGGCACGACGGGCGGACGGCTGAGGCCGTGGAACTGTTCCACACGGTGCAGCGGCTGCTCGCGGGGGAGCTGGGCGTCGACCCCGGTCCCCGGCTGCGCGACCTGCACCAGCGCATCGTCGAGGGCCACCGGCCGGTGGTGCCGCGCCAGCTCCCGCGCGACGTCGCCGGCTTCGTCGGCAGGCAGGCCGAGACCCGGCGCGTGCGCGAACTGCTGCGCGAGGGCCGCGTCGCCGTGGTCACCGGCGCGGCGGGCATCGGCAAGTCGGCGCTGGCCGTGCACGTCGGCCACCAGGTCGCCGCCGAGTTCCCCGACGGCCAGCTCCACGTCGACCTCAACGGCTACGGGCAGGGCGAGCCGCTGCCGCCCGAGCGGGTGCTGCCCCGGCTGCTCGGCGCGCTGGGCGTGCCGGCGCCGGGCGGCACCGCCGAGCAGCTCGACCTCTACCGCTCGACGCTGGCCACCAGGCGGGTGCTGCTCCTGCTCGACAACGCCGCCGACGCCGAGCAGGTGCGCCCGCTGCTGCCCGGCGGCTCCTGCGGGGTGATCGTCACCAGCCGTGACACGCTGCGCGGCCTCCTCCTGCAGGGGGCGCAGAGCGTACGCCTGGCCACGCTCACCCCCGCCGAGGCCCGCGACCTGCTCGCCGACCTGGTGGGCAAGGACGTCGTCCACACCGACCCCGAGGCCGCCGCCGAGCTGGCCGAGCTCTGCGGGCACCTGCCGCTCGCCCTGGCCATCGCGGGCGCCAACCTCATCGGCCGGGCCGACCTGCGCGAATACATCAAGGAGCTGCACGCCGACCGCTGGAGCACGCTGGCCGTCGAAGGAGACGCGCAGGCCACGGTCGCCACCGCGTTCGCCAGCTCGTACGCCGCGCTCCCCGACGACGCGCGGATGTTGTTCAGGCGCTTCGGGCTGGTCCCCGGCTGCGACTTCACCGCCCACTCCGCCGCCCGGCTGGCCGGCACCGACCCGGCCACGGCCACCCGGCTGCTGACCAGGCTCGCCTCCGCCCACCTCGTGGAGGAGCACACGCCGGGCCGCTACCGGCTGCACGACCTGGTCGCCCTCTACGCCCGCGAGCACTGCACGGCGGGCGACGACGACCCCGCCCGGCTGCACGCCTACTACCTGTACACCGCGCGGGCGGCCGCGCCGCTCCTCGCGCCCTCCATCGAGCTGCTCCCGCTCACGCCCGACGACCCCCCGTACGACGCGGAGGAGTTCGCCGACGCCGGCGCGGCCACCGCCTGGCTGGATGCCGAGCAGCACAACCTGCTGGCGGTGATGGACCACGCCTCGGGACGCATGCTCTGGCGGCTGATCGAGACCCTGCGGGCCTTCATGTACGGCACGTACCAGCCCGACGTGATCGCGGGCCTGGCGCGCAAGGGGCTGGCCGCCGCCGAACGCGACGGCGACCTCGCCGGGCAGGCCAGCATGCACCACACGCAGGCCAACGCCCGCTTCGTCCTGAACGAACCCCGTGCGGCCCTGCGCCACTACGAGCTCGCCGCCGAGCTCTACGAACGGATCGGATGGGGCACGGGAACGCTTCTGACGCTGACCAACTTCGTCGTGGCCACCTCCAGCCTCGGCGACTTCCACGAGGGCGCGGCCAGGCACGAGCGCATCGTCCGGCTGTGGGAGGCGCTGGAGCCCTCGACGAAGCTCGCCGCCACGCTGGAGAACCACGCCATCGTGCTGCTGTGGTCAGGGCGCGTCCGCGAGGCCCTGGAACAGCAGCTACGCGCCAAGCTCATGCGGGAGACGCTCGGCGAGCCGCCCGCCTGGCGGGCCAGGGCCTGCTCGATCGTCGGCGACATCCGGCTGGCGATGGGCGACCTCGACGCGGCCGCGGAGGCGTTCGACGAGGGCCTGAAGTCGGCCAGTGCGGGCCAGCTGCCCGGAACGTTGTCGAGCGCCGCCATGGCGTACCACCTCAAGGGCGAGGACGCCAGGGCGGCCGAGCTGGCGCGGCGGGCCGTGCAGACGGCCAGGGCCAGCGGGCTGCGGAGCGAGTACGACGAGGCCCGCAGCACGCTCGCCCTGGTGGACGACTCCATCGAGATCGGCGTGCGCGTCTCCATGCTCAAGGAGGTGATCGCCTCCTACCGCTACCGCACCTATCCCTATCTCGACGCCCGCGCGCGCGTCTGGCTATCCGAGGTCTGCCTGCGCGGCGGCCTGCACGCCGAGGCCGCCGAAGCGGCAGGGCAGGCGCTCGACGCGGCCACCCGGCACGGCCTGCGGCGGCTCGAAGGGCTGGCGCTCACCCTGCTCGCCCGGGCCGACCTGCTCGACGGTCGCCCCGACGCGGCGCGCGAAAACGCCAGGCGGGCCGCCGAGGTGCACAGGGAATGGGGGCACCGGCTCGACGAGGCCGCCGCGCAGGCCGTGCTCGACGAGCTCTGAGCCCGCTCAGATCTGGGC
Source organism: Nonomuraea deserti (assembly GCF_004348685.1). Taxonomy (GTDB): domain Bacteria; phylum Actinomycetota; class Actinomycetes; order Streptosporangiales; family Streptosporangiaceae; genus Nonomuraea; species Nonomuraea deserti. The sequence continues at coordinate 25,507 of NZ_SMKO01000120.1, forward strand.
GGACAACAACGACTCGAAGGTGCTGCGGAGCTCCCGGCCCGGGTCCACGCCGAGCTGATCGGCCAGCAGGCGGCGGGTGCGCTCGTACAACTCCAGCGCCTCCGCCTGCCGCCCCACCTGGTAGAAGGCCGTCATGAGCAACGACACCAGCCGCTCCCTGTGCGGGTTGGCCGTCACGGTCGCGCGCAGCGGCGCGACCAGCCGCTCCGGTTCTCCCAGCCGGAGCCTCCTGCGGGCCAGCTCCTCGACCGCGGCCAGCCGCGCCTCCTCCAACTCGACCGCCGCCACCTCCAGCGACCTGCCGCCTCCCGACCCGCCGAGCGCGGGACCGCGCCACAGGGCGAGCGCCTCGTCCAGCAGATCGGCGCCGCAGCCGTCGTCGCGCCGCGCCGCCTCAGCCACCAGCCGGCGGAAACGCAGCGCGTCCACCGACTCGGGGTCGGCCAGCAGCACGTATCCCGACGAGTCGGTCTCCACCCGGGCGCCGACCAGCGTCCTGCGCAACCGGTACACGTGTCCCTGCACGGTCATCCGCGCGCTGTCCGGGGGATCGCCCTCCCACACGGCGTCGATCAGCCGCTCCACCGGCACCGGACGGTTCAGGTCCAGCAGCAGCGCGGCCAGGACGAAACGACGCTTACGCGGCCCGGTATCCAGGCGGCGTCCCCCGGCACAGGCGTCAATGGACCCGAGCAGGCGAAACTCCAAGTGATCCATTCGTGACACTTTGGCGGCACACGCTAAAGGGCGGCTAAACACCGCGGCGCCAACAGAACGCCAACCGCTTCTGCCAGGGTCTACCACTCACGATCTTCGCCTCAACAGGAAGAGAATAGAGTGATCACGAAGAAGGCCGCGATCGCTGTCATGGCGGGCTCGCTCATCGCAGGGCCGATGGCCACCGTCGCCATGGCGCAGCCGAGCAACGCCGCCGTCATCGCGAAGGACCGCCTCGGTCCCGGCGACTGGCTGCTGCCCGGACAGTCGCTGACCTCCGGCCGGTTCAAGCTCATCCAGCAAGCGCAGGGGAACCTGGTGTTCTACGACGGCACCAAGGCGCTGTGGAGCTCGCCCACCGCGGGCAAGCCGGGCGCCCGGACGACCATGCAGAAGGAGGGCAACCTCGTCATTTACGGCCTCGACAACAAGCCGCTGTGGTCCACGCAGACCGCCGGCAACCCCGGGGCCTACCTCAAGCTGCCCAAGCAGAGCGGCAACCTGGTGATCTACTCCAGGGACAACAAGCCGCTGTGGTCCTCCATGGCCTACATCAGCAAGCTGCCCTCCGGCCAGGTGCTCCGCCCCGGGCAGTTCATCCAGTCGCACAACGGCCGCTACAAGCTGATCCAGCAGAAGGAGGGCAACGCCGTCCTGTACGACGGGAAGCGCAGCCTGTTCACCACGCCGACGGCCGGACACCCGGGCGCGCGCTCGATCATGCAGAAGGAGGGCAACTGGGTCGTCGTCGACCGCAACGACAAGCCCCTGTGGACGACCAGGACCGCCGGTAACCCGGGCGCCTGGCTGTCGGTCAGCAACGACGGCCGCGTCATCATCTACTCGGCCGCCAACAAGCCGCTCTGGACCAGCGAGATGCGCTGACCTGTTCGCGCGGCATCCATCACGTGGGCCGGGCGGGCTCGCGGCGGCGCCATGAGCGCGGCGCGACCTGCCCGGCGACGGCGGTCGGCAGCACCCGCACCCCGCTCTTCGGTCGTTCTCCGGCTGCGCTCCGGTCGCGCTCCGGTCGTTCTCCGGCTGCGCTCCGGTCGCGCTCCGGCTGACTCCGGGTCGCGCTCCGGCCGCCCTCCACCTGCCCTCCGGCCGCACGGGGAAGTCGTGCGCGCGCCCGGTGCGCGGGGGCGCTCGCTGCCTCACGCCCCAGCCGGTGGCAGGCTGGAAGCATGCGCCTGGCTACCTGGAACGTGAACTCGGTCAAGGCACGGCTGCCCCGCCTGCTCGAATGGCTGGCCGAGGTCAAACCCGACATCGTCTGCCTGCAAGAGACCAAATGCCCCGCGGACGCGTTCCCCGCGGCGGAGGTGGGCGCGCTCGGCTACGCCGCCGCGGCCCACGGCGACGGGCGGTGGAACGGCGTCGCGCTGCTGTCCGCGGTCGGGCTCGACGAGGTGACCCTGAGCTTCCCCGGTGAGCCGGGATTCGCCGAGCTCGACGGGGTCGGCGCCGCCCGCCCCGAAGCCCGCGCCATCGGCGCCACCTGCGGCGGCATGCGGGTGTGGTCCCTGTACGCGCCGAACGGGCGCACGGTCGACTCGCCGCACTATGCGTACAAGCTGGACTGGTTCTCGGCGCTGCGCGACGCGCTCGAACCCGAGCTGGCCGCCGGGCCCGTGGTGGCGTGCGGCGACTTCAACGTGGCGCCGTCCGACGCCGACGTGTGGGATCCCGCCCTCTTCGTCGGCTCCACCCACGTCACCCCGGCAGAACGCCAGGCGCTGGCCGACCTCCGCGCCCTGGGACTGCACGACGTCGTGCCGACGCCGATGAAAGGGCCCCACCCGTTCACGTACTGGGACTACCGGGCCGGGATGTTCCACCAGAACAAGGGCATGCGCATCGACCTGGTCTACGCGAGCGAGGACGTCGCGGGGCGGGTGCGGTCGGCGTACGTCGATCGCGAGGCCCGCAAAGGGAAGGGGCCGTCCGACCACGCGCCGATCGTGGTGGATCTGCGGCCATGAACTAATTCCAAATCGCGGCCATCCGAGTATTCTGTGTTCTCGAATGTTTCGGGGGTGTAAAGAACCATCAAGGCCCACAGGGGGAGCTCCGTGGAACCTGCAGACGGCCGTGTCATTCTCTTCATCCTCATCGCCCTCGCCGTGTTCGCCCTCGGCCGCCGCTTCCAGACCATGGTCATCATGCGCCAGGTGTGGAAGCAGAGCGCCAGGCAGGTCAGCGCCAGGAAGGCCGTCGCGAACAACGCCGCGAAGTCTATGATCGGCATCACCCTCCTCGCGATATTCGTCGTCTGGCTGGTGCTCAACCTGAATCGCGTCATGTGAAAAAGGCCAGTAGGTGATTACCGCGCAATTGCACGGGGTGGAGCAATGATGCGCGACTCACCGAATTCTCCCGGGCGCGCCCGAGCCTCTAGCACGACGGCTCGCGTCACGTACTGCCGCTTACGGCGCTCGAGTCGGCCGCGTATGTTCGGCTCGGGCTGCGCGCGGCGCTCGGGTTGGCCGTGCGCGGCGGCTCGTGCGGTGGTCGGCTGTGTGCGGTGGCTAGAGCTGGTCGTGATCGGGGCACCGGGTTGGCCGTGTGCGGCGACTGGGGCTGCCTACAGCGCTCGGGCTTTGTGCGGCGCTCGGGCTTTGTGCGGCGGGAGGGTTGGACGTGTGCGGAGCGCCGGGGCGGTCGCGTACGGCGTGGTGGTAGGGGTCGCTTCAGCGG